>JAZBLM010000008.1:0-52384 GCA_037033225.1 Pseudomonadota bacterium | reverse complement strand
CCGGCACCCGGCACGTTGTGCGCCGCGGCGCGTCGGCGCATCAGCAGGTTCAGCCATTCCACCAGCACCGAGAAGCCCATCGCCGCGTAGATGTACGGCTTCGGCACGTGCACGTCCAGGCCATCCAGGATCAGCACCGCGCCGATCAGCAGGATGAAGGCCAGCGCAAGCATTTTCACCGTCGGATTGGCATCGATGAACCGGCCAAGCGGATTGGCCGCCAGCAGCATCACCGCCACCGACAGCAGGATCGCTGCCACCATGACCGGCACGTGGTCGGCAATGCCCACCGCCGTGATCACCGAGTCCAGCGAGAACACGATGTCGATGATCGCAATCTGCAGTATCACCATGCCGAATACCGCCGACGCCTTGGTCGTGGTGGGATCTTCGTCCTCGCCCCCGGTGATCAGCTCGCGGATTTCCATGCCGCCCTTGATGATCAGGAACAGGCCGCCCAGGATCAGCACCAGGTCACGGATGGAGATCCCAAGCCCCGCCACGGTGAACAGATTGGCTTCCATGTGCGCCAGATAGGCCAGCGACACCAGCAACAGGATGCGCGTGATGCATGCCACGGCAATGCCCAGCTTCCGGGCGAATGGACGACGCGCCTCGGGCAGCTTGCTGACCGCGATGGAGATGAACACCAGATTGTCGATGCCCAGCACGATTTCCAGCGCACTGAGCGTGAGCAGGGTCAACCAGACATTCGGATCGGACAGCAGTTCAAGGAACATGGGGGCTCTTCGCAGTAAGACGGAAAGGGGTTCAGAACAGGCGGGGCACCAGAATCAGGCCCCAGCACAGCAGTACGTTGATCATCAGCACGAAAACCGCCGCCGAGCCCATGTCCTTGGCACGGCCAGCCAGCTCGTGGATCTCCGGTCCATAGCGTTCGATGACCGCTTCAATGGCCGAATTGAGCAGTTCGGTGGCCAGCACCAGCAACATCGACCCGATCATCAGGATGCGCTCGATCGCGTTGTCGCCCAGCCACACGGCGACGGGCGTGAACAACAACAACAGCCACGCTTCCAGCCGGAACGAGGACTCGTGCAGCCACGCCGCGCGCAGCCCCTGCCAGGACCAGCGCGCCGCCTGGGCGATGCGCCGCGGACCGCGCGGCATGTGCCCGAACTGGTCAGCCACGTTCGCAGCCCCCGGCCGGAGCGCAGGCGATCAGGTCGCAGCATGGCAACCGGGAGGGCAGGAAACAAAGCATCATGTGAAGCCAGGGTGGGCAGCAGGCGGCTATTTTGCCACAAGCCCGCACAGCCCCGCCTTCCCGCGCAGCCGCGCCTGGCCGCGGGCCGCTATGATCGAAGGCTGCACCTTGCCGGAGACTCCGATGAAGCCAACCTGCCGCCCTCTTCTGCTTGCCCTTGCACTGGGTCTTTCCGCCACCAGTCCCGCAGGCGCGCTGTCACCGCCGACCCCGCCGACGGTGCCGGGACAGGTGTCCAACACAGCCTGGGCCGAAGACATGACCCGCTTCGCACAGGCTGACAAGGCCAACCCGCCGCCGCGTGCCGGCATAGAGTTCATCGGCAGCTCGTCGATCCGCATGTGGGAGTCGCTGGACGCGGATTTCCCGGCGCAGCCGGTGTTCAACCGTGGTTTCGGCGGTTCCGAAGTGCGCGACAGCACCTGGTACGCCGATCGCATCGTGGTGCCGTATGCGCCGTGCAAAGTGTTCCTGTATGCCGGCGACAACGACCTCAACAGTGGCCGTACGCCGACCCAGGTCCGTGATGACGTGGTCGCCTTCGTGCAGCGCGTCCAGCGTGACCTGCCCGACACCGTCGTGGAGTACATCTCGATCAAGCCCAGCCCGTCGCGTGCCCAGCTGCTGCCGGGCATCCAGCAGGCCAACGCCATGATCCGCAGCGCGCTGGCGGCGATGCCGAAGACCGGGTACACCGACATCTACACGCCCATGCTGGGCGCCGACGGCAAGCCCGATCCGGCGCTGTTCCGCGAGGACATGCTGCACATGAAGCCAAGCGGTTATGCCATCTGGACCAAGGCGCTGGCTCCCAAGGTCCACTGCGGCTGACGCCCCCGGGGCTCGCACGGCACCGTCTATGGTGCCTGCCATCAGGGTAGCGACGGCCGCTGGCCGTCATGCCCCCCGGCCGCGCCTCAACGGAAGACGACGGTCGCCTCGGTACCCTTGCCGGGCTGGCTGGTCAGACTGACCTTCCAGCCGAAGCGGTCACACAGGCGCCGGACGATCGACAGTCCCAGCCCGGTTCCCTGTGGTCGATCCGGTTCGGCGCGGTAGAACGGCTCGAACGCCTTCGCCAGCGCCTCTGGCGACATGCCGATGCCGGTATCGCGCACCCGCACCCGGTCGTGCTCGACGAACACGTCCACCCGTCCCTCATCGGTGTAATTGCAGGCATTGCGCACCAGGTTGCTGACCACGACCTGCAGCACGCGCGGCGGTCCGTGCAGGTCGACGCCACCCGGCGAGTGCAGTTCCACATGCACCGGCCGCTCGTTCATCAGCTCGGTGGCCGTGTCCACTTCGTGCCGTACCACCTCGGTGACATCGAACATCTCCATCTGCGGCTCGACATCGGCCTCGCGCGCCAGGATCAGGAAGGCATCGATCACCGCCTCCATCTCGCGTCCGGCGCGCTGGATGCGCTGCAGGCTGCGCTGCTGGCGGGGCGAGGCGGTCTCATCGGCCAGTGCCATGTCGCTGGCCACGCGGATCACCGTCAGCGGGGTGCGCAGTTCATGGCTCGCGTCGCGGGTGAAGTTGCGTTCGCGGGCTACGTTTTCAGTCACCCGGCTGGCCAGCGAATGCAGCGCAGCCGCCAGCTGGCGGGTTTCGCCCTGCATGTCTGCCGGCAGGTTGCCCGGATCCAGATCGCTGGCCTGCGGCTTGCCCGGGTCCCAGCGCGAGACTCTGCGCGCGAGCCAGTTGACCGGTGATACCAGGCGCTTCGACGCGCGGTACGTGACCCAGCTGGCGGCATAGACCGCAAGCAACGTGAGCAGCACCGGCACAATGCCGAACCAGAAGGCCAGCAGCTCCGCACGCGAACGCAGGAACACCAGGTACAGGCGGCCTTCCGGGCGTACGTCCACCCAGACCAGGAGATCGTCCGCACGCAGTTCATGGAACCCTTGCGGCAGCGCGCGCAGGTTGGCTGGCAGGGCCAGGCTGGAACGGCCCGCTTCGACCAGGTAACCGCGGATGTTCTGGGTGTTGGGCGGCGGCTGGGTCGGCGAAGCCGCATGCAGGGTCCAGTAGTACGCCGCTTCTTCGCGCAGCGCCGCACTGACCAGGCTGTGCTTGATCACCAGCGAGACCAGCCATGCACCAAGCAGTATGCCGAGGCTGGCCAGGACGGCCTGCAGGATGAAGGCGATACGTATCTTGCGCGGCAGGCCGTGCGGCATGAGGCAGTGTCACTACATGAGGGCCGCGCCGAGTATAGGCAGCGGATACGTCAGTCTCCCGTGCAGGCGGCGCAGGCCACCGGCACGGGAATAGACGGCGGTCTCAGCCCATCGGCTGTGCGATGTCCGCGATGCGGTATCCAGCGCTCTGCACGGTGTGCAGCAGCGGGCGGTCGAACGGCTTGTCGATGATCTTGCGCAGGTTGTACAGATGGCTGCGCAGGGTGTCCGAGTCCGGCAGGCCATTGCCCCAGATCTCCCGCTCGATTTCCTGGCGGGTGACCACGCGCGGCGACTCCCGCATCAGGATGGTCAGCAGGCGCAGGCCGATCGGCGACAGCTGCAGTTCGGTACCAGCGCGGGTGGCGCGCATGCTGACCGGATCCAGCACCAGATCGGCCACCTTGAGCACTTCCGAGCCCACCTGGCGGCGTTCACGACGGATCAGCGCACGCAGGCGCGCTTCCAGTTCCTGGATGGCGAACGGCTTGGTCAGATAGTCGTCGGCGCCGAAGCCCAGGCCGGTCAACTTGTCGTCCAGCGTGTCGCGTGCGGTCAGCATCAGCACCGGGGTCGACTTGCGCGCATCATTGCGCAGTCGGCGGCACACTTCGATGCCGTCCAGGCGTGGCAGCATCAGGTCCAGCACGACCACGTCGTAGCTGTTCTCTGCGGCCAGACGATAACCGTCCAAGCCATCCTGGGCGTAGTCGACCTCGAAACCCCGGCCTTCCAGATACTCACCGATCATCTCGGAGATATTGCGGTTGTCCTCCACGACCAGAACAAGGCCGGAGGTTTCCTTCGTCTGACGCATGGTCTTCCCTCTAACTTCAGCTTTGTGAAACATGCCGGATTGCCGGTGCACGCGGCGTGAAGCGCGCGCACACGCCGGCTGAATGGTTCAAAGCAGGGGTTCCAGCAACGGCCAGACGTTGCCCAATACCCTTCCCTGCGCCGCAGCGGTGGGATGCAGCCCGTCGGACTGCATCATGCCCGGCTGCAGCGCGACGCCTTCAAGCATGAAGGGCAGCAGCGGCACCCGGTACTGGTCGGCCAGCGCGCGGTAGACCTCAGCCAGGCGCTTCCGGTAGGCCGGCCCGTAGTTCGGCGGCACATCGATGCCGAGCAGGAGCACCTTGGCCCCACTGGTGCGGCTGGCGATGAGCATCTTTTCAAGGTTGGCGCGGATCTGCGCAGGCGTAAGCCCCCTCAGCGCGTCATTGCCACCCAGAGCAATCACCACCACGCCTGGCTTTTCCCGCGCCAGCAGGCCGGGCAGCCGGGTCGCGGCTCCGGCGGTGGTTTCACCGCTCATGCTCGCATTCACCACCCGCGCCGCGGCCCCCGGGCGGGCGCTGAGGCGCTTGCCGAGCAGGTCCACCCAGCCCGTGCCGGCGGGGATGTTGTGCGCCGCGCTGAGGCTGTCACCCAGCACCAGCACCGTGGTCGCTTGACCTTTGGCACAGGCCAGTACAGGCAGCAGCAGCAACCATGCGAAAAGCGCCAACATGCGACCATGTCGGCACTGCCTTGTCGTGTACATCTGGAGCCTCCTCATCGACAGCCTGTCCCCCCGCACCGCGCCCGTCGCCATCGCTGTCGATCAGGTCGGCAAATCCGTGCATGGCCCGGAGGGTGAAGTCCACATACTGGACAACATCAGCATGACGGTACATGAAGGCACCTCGGTAGCGATCGTCGGTGCCTCCGGGTCCGGCAAGACCACCCTGCTCGGCCTGCTGGCCGGCCTGGACCTGCCCAGCCGGGGCAGCATCACGCTGGCCGGCAGTGTGCTCGGCACGCTGGACGAGGAGGCCCGCGCGCAATTGCGGGCCCGCGAAGTCGGCTTCGTCTTCCAGAGCTTCCACCTGCTGCCGGCCCTTACTGCAAAGGAGAACATCGCCCTGCCGCTGGAGCTGGCCGGTCGCCAGGAAGCAGCGCGGGTCGATGAGGTACTGCAGGCGGTCGGCCTGTCGCATCGTGCCCGCCACTATCCACGGCAGTTGTCCGGCGGCGAGCAGCAGCGGGTCGCGCTTGCGCGTGCATTCGTGGCGCGGCCGCGCATCCTGTTTGCCGACGAACCGACCGGCTCCCTGGACCAGGCCACCGGGCAGCAGATCAGTGACCTGCTGTTCGCCCTCAACGCAGGCAGCGCGACCACGCTGGTGCTGGTGACCCACGATATGCGACTGGCCCAGCGATGCCAGCACATTTACCGGATCGACGCAGGCCAGCTGCAGCAGGTTGCCCGCGAGGCGCACGCATGAACGTGCTGCGCCATGCGCTGCGCTCGCTGCGCCGTGAAGCGCTGGCCGGCGACCTGCTGACCGTGTTCGCCGCGCTGGTCCTCGGCGTCGCGGTGATGACCGCGGTCGGCACGCTGGTGGACCGGGTCAACATGGCACTGGGCAACAGCACGGCGGAAATGCTGGGCGGTGACCTGGGCCTGAGCGGCCGCGCCGAAGCGCCTCCTGCGCTGGCAGCCGAAGCCACCCGGCGCGGGCTGCGGAGTACACGCATCGCTGCCTTCGGCAGCGTGCTGTTCCATGGCGAGGCCAGCCAGATGGCCACGATCAAGGCAGTCGAAGCCGGTTATCCGCTGCGCGGGCAACTGCGGGTGCGCACTGGTGCCGACGCGGTACTGGATGAAGCCGCTGCCGCACCCGCACGTGGCGAGGCCTTCGTCGATCCACGCCTGATGCAGGCGCTGGACCTGCGCATCGGCGACGCACTGGAATTCGGCACCGGGACCCTGCGCGTGACCGCCAGCATCGAGTCCGCGCCTGATACCTCCGGCGACCTGCTGACCTTGTCGCCGACGTTGCTGGTCAACCGCGCCGATGTCGATGGCACGGGACTGCTCGATCCCGGCAGCCGGATCAGCTACCGCACGATGTTTGCCGGCGACGCTGCGACGATCACGGCCTTCCGCACCTGGCTGCAGCCGCGCGCGAGTGGACTTCGCCTGCTCGGGGTCGGTGATACCCAGCGTGGCGTCCGGGAATCCTTCCAGCTGGCCGGGCGGTTCCTGGGCCTGAGCGCGCTGCTGGCTGTGCTGCTGTCCGGCGTGGCCACCGCACTGGCGGCCAACCGCTTCGCGCTGTCCCGGATCGACCAGGTGGCAGTGCTGCGCTGCCTGGGGGCACGCCAGCGCGACATCCTGGGCAGCCTGGCAGTGCAGTTGCTGCTGATGGCCCTGCCGGCCTGCGTGGTTGGCATGGCGGTCGGCATGGCCGCGCAGGAAGGGCTGGTGCAGATCCTGGCCGGGCTGGTTCCAGAGCGGCTGCCGCTGCCGCAGGCAATGCCCGCGCTGACCGGCGCCGGTATCGGCCTGCTGCTGCTGCTCGGCTTCGGCCTGCCACCGCTGCTGCGGCTGCGCAACGTGCCGCCGATGCGCGTGCTCAACCGCAGCTTCGCCACGCTGCCGCCGTCGTCGCTGGTGGTCTATGCAGGCGCGTTGCTGGCCAGCCTGGCGCTGACAGTGCAGGTGACCGGCGATCTGCGGCTGGCGCTGTGGGTGCTGGGTGGGTTGGCCGCACTGGCCCTGCTGGCCGCCGCCGGCGGCTTCGCGCTGCTGATGGCCGTGCGCGGGGTGCAGCACCGCCTGCGTGGCAACTGGCAGCTGGGGCTGGCAGCGCTGACCCGCCGCCGTGCACTGGCGGTCATGCAGCTGGTCGGCCTGTCGCTGTCGCTGTGTTCCCTGCTGATGCTGGCGGTGGTCGGGCCTGGTCTGCTGCAGCAATGGCGCGACCGTCTGCCTGCCGATACCCCCAATTACTTCCTGATGAACATCCAGCCGGACCAGCGCCGGCAGGTGCTGGACGCTCTGGTCGCGCAGGGTGCGGTGGACGCCAGCGTCGAGCCGTTCGCCACCGGCCGGCTGATCGCACTCAATGGCCGAGCACCTCAGCGTCGCGGCGGCCCGCAGGACGCGCAGGGCGAGAGCGATGCAGCCGCGCAGCGCGATGCGGAAACCGACCGCGACCGCCCGCTCAATTTCAGTTGGCGCAGCACCTTCCCGCCCGCCAACCAGTTGCTGCAGGGCCGATTCTGGGCCGCCGACAGTACGGCGCCGGAGGCCTCGGTGGAACAGGGCTGGGCCGATCGCTACGGCGCGCGGCTGGGCGACACGGTCACCCTGCAGGCCGGTGAACTGACGCGTGATTACCGCATCACCAGCATCCGCAAGGCGGAGTGGAACAGTTTCAGGGTCAATTTCTTCGTGCTGCTCAATGCGAACGCGGTCGGCGACGCACCGTACAACCTGATCTCCGCGTTCCACCTGCCGCGTGCAAAGGCGGCCGGGCTGGGACAGCTGGTGCGCGAGCTGCCCAATCTGTCGCTGCTGGACATCGATGGGCTGATCAGTGAAGTCCGGCAGGTGATGGACCGCGTGGCGCAGGCGATCCAGGTCGTGATGGGCTTCAGCCTGCTGGCCGGCGTGCTGGTCCTGCTGGCCGCGCTCCAGTCCACGGCAGCGGAACGGCGCTACGACAGTGCGGTCCTGCGCACGCTCGGCGCCATGCGACGGCAACTTCGCGGTGCCGTGCTGGTCGAATTCGGCGCACTGGGATTGCTGGCGGCCATCCTGGCGGTGGGTGCCGCGGCGGCCATCGGCACCGTGGTATCGCGCCAGGTATTCGAGCTGGCCATGCTGCCGCCCTGGCAGGGCCTGCTGCTGGGCGGGGCCTGCGGCGTAGCGCTCAGCGTCTTCGCCGGGTGGTGGGGAACGCGCCGCATCCTGCACACGCCGCCGGCGCTTGCGCTGCGCGAGGCGTGGAGCGGCTGAGGTCAAAGGCGGTCGATGCGGATCGACCGCCCTCCCAAGGCGGCAGACGGGACGCCAAACGCTCCCTACGACCTGCATCGGCCTGAGACGACCCATGCGGGCGGCATTGCCTGCTCAACCTGACAAGGGTCAGCCGCTAGGGTCGAGGCTCAGCCCCAGCGAGTCCCGTCATGCGAACCTCCAGCGCCCTCCTCCTCCTTGCACTGCTGCCCTGCGCGGCCCAGTCGCAGCCCTTCGTCCATCCCGGCATCCTTGTCGATAGTGCGGGCCTGCAGCAGACGCGTGATGCGCTGGCGGCCGGCGCAGTGCACAAGACCCAGGCGCTGGCCGCGATGCAGCAGCACCCGCTGGCCTCCCTTGAGCACATGCCGATGCCGGTCGCGGCGGTCGAGTGCGGGAGCTTCGACAACCCCAGCATAGGCTGCCGACCCGAGCGGGACGACGCAAAGGCGGCCTATACGCATGCCCTGCTCTGGGCGTACCTGGGAGACCCGGCACACGCACGCAAGGCGGTGCAGATCATGGATGCGTGGGCAACGACGCTGACCGGAGGTCATGCCAACAGCAACGCACCCCTGCAGGCGTCGTGGGCCGCGCAGCTCTGGACCCGCGCGGCGGAGATAATGCGCCATACCAGCCTGGCCTGGCCTCCCGCCGACGCGCAGCGCTTCGGTACCTGGCTGCTCACGCAATATCTGCCGGACATCCAGCGCATGGGGCCGTGCCCAGGGGGCAACTGGCATGCCAGCGCGATCGAGGCACGGATGAACATCGGTGTATTCACCGACCGCCGCGACCTGTACGACGAGGCCGTCGCTGACTGGAAAAAGCGCTTGCCTACCTACGTCTATGCCACCGGCGATGGCCCGACGCCGAGGCCACGACCGGGGTGCAGCACTCCCCTCGACACATTGTGGTTCGGCCAGACCACGATGGCCGCGGGCCTTGCCGAAGAGACCTGCCGCGATCTGGAGCACACCGCCTACGGCCTGGCGGCCTACCTCAACGCCGCCGAAACCGACCGCCTGCAGGGCGGTTCGTTGTTCGCCGAGGGAGAGCAACGGTTGGTGAGCGCCATGGAGTTCCATACCGACATGGTCGCCCGCGTCGAGCTTCCTTCGTGGTTGTGCAAGGGCAAGCTGGTATCAACGATGAACGGCACCCTTGACCTGGGTCACGCCCATTACAGTGGGCGCATGGGCATCGCGCTGCCACACACCACGGCGTGGCTGCGCAGCCGCCGCCCCAGCCAGGGTGACTTCCACTTCCTGTGGGAGACGCTGACCCACGGCATCGCGCTGGAGCAGCAGGGACGCCATTGACCCGACCACAACGCAGGAGGCGCATAATCGCGCCCCCTGACGGCGTGCGCTCCCATGGCTCAATACCTCTATCCGATCCTGCTGCTGCTTGGCAGCAACATCTTCATGACATTCGCATGGTACGGGCACCTGAAGTTCAAGAGTGCCCCACTGATGACGGTGATCCTGATCAGCTGGGGTATCGCCTTCTTCGAATACTGCCTGCAGGTGCCGGGCAACCGGCTGGGCAGCGCGGTGTACTCCGCACCGCAGTTGAAGGGCATGCAGGAGGTGATCACGCTGGTGGTTTTCGCCGTGTTCTCGGCGTTTTACCTGGGCCAGCCGCTGAAGTGGAACCACTACGCGGCATTCGCGCTGATCGTGGTTGCCGCCCTGCTGATGTTCAAGGAGTAGCCCTGCAGGCCTCAGGCATGCAGGGTCGGCCGCTGTGCATCAACACCGTCCACGCCTTCCAGGCGTGCGATGCGGCGTGCGGTGGCAGCCCCCAGCGATGACAGAGGGGCCAGACTGGCGGCCAGACTGCGGCCCTGCCCGATCGCGTGCAGCCGCGCTGCGCACATGCGCCAGCGTCGGCCGCCCAGGCTCCCGGCAAGACGACGCCAGAGTCGCTCGCCGACGTTGGCGTCATCGCTGGAGGCCGTGCGCGTGGACAGGCCGGCGACCAGCCGGTCCCAGGCAAGGAAATCGGATTCCGGCAGCAGATACAGGCGCCAGCAGCAGTCGCCGTGCGCATCGGTGAAGCACAGGCTTTCGTGCACGCCGTCGCTGTCCAGTCCCTGGCACGCATGTACGGCGACGGCATCCTGCCAGCCTGCGAGTTCATTCTGATCGGCCCGGTAAAGGCAAAGTACCGTGCCCAGAGCCGCCAACTGGCCTGCGGTCGGTGGTGCTGCAGGGGATCTTGCGGGTAAGCCGCGCAGCAATCCAGCGCGCACGGCGGACAGGGCTCTGCTCATGCAGTCACCATTCGATGGGACGGAAGGCGGGAGAAAAACCCCCGGTGGCCCGCCAGTGCCTGTGCGGCAAGGACGGGAAACCGAGGGGGAGAGAGGCGGAGGGAAACCCTTGGCTGCGGCCGCGCGGACAGCGCGCCTGCACATCCGAAGCATGCGGTCGGGCGCGCTTACTTGGTCAGGATCAGCTTGTCGTTGCTCGTATGGCGCAGGCGGTAGAAGCGGTCTCCATGCTGGATGATGATCTCGCGGCGCCCTTTCAGCAGGGCCTCGCTGTCGATCACTTCCTCAGCAGGTACGGCGCGGACCGGGCGGTCCCGGAGGGTCAGGGTTGCGGGACGAAGCAGCACAGCTTGAGCATTCATCGTCTGGACTCGGTGCGAGGGACGAGTTAAATGATAACGATTCTCAGTTCGCAATCAACACCCATTCTCGTATCTGGCGATGATATTGGGCATGAAACCACCAGAATCGATAGCTCCTACCTATCAACCAGCTGGGAAGACGCTTTCCATCTGCCGCCAGGTGGCCTCATCCAGTGAGGCTGCGAGGTCCAGCGCCTGCAGGTTCTGCAGAAGCTGCTCCACCCGGCTGGCACCGAGAATCACGCTGGACACATTCGGATTGCGCAGGCACCACGCAATCGCCAACGTCGATGGTGCAGCGTCCAGCTCTGCGGCCAGTGCCGCATAGCGGCGTACCTGCTGCAGGCGCGTGGCACCGTCCTCGCCAAGCACGATGTCCTGCAGCCAGGCCATGTCCGCCCGTCCGAGGCGTGACGCCGTCGGGAAGCCGTCGTTGTACTTTCCGGTCAAGAGACCGGAGGCCAGCGGTGAAAACGTGGTGATGCCCAGGCCGGCCTCGGCGTACAGCGCGGCGTACTCGCACTCGACCCGATCCCGGTGCAGGAGGTTGTACTGCGGTTGCTCCATGCTGGGCCCCTGCAGGTTGTGGTGGCGCGCGAAATCCAGCGCCTCCTGGATCTGCGCCGCGGACCATTCGGAGGTGCCCCAGTACAGCACCTTGCCCTGCCGGACCAGCGTGTCCATCGCCTTCACCGTTTCGGCAACGGGCGTATCCGGATCGGGGCGGTGGCAGTAATACAGGTCCAGATAATCCACGCGCAGTCGCTTGAGTGCGGCGTGGCAGGCATCGGTCACGTGCTTGCGCGACAACCCACGCTGCGTCGGTCGCGGATCGACCGCACTGCCGAAGAAAACCTTGCTGGACACGCAGTAGCCGTCGCGGGGCAGACGCAGATCGGCGATCACATCGCCCATCACCTGCTCGGCGCGGCCGTTCGCATAGCCTTCGGCGTTGTCGAAGAAGTTGATGCCGTTGTCCCAGGCCGCCGCGACAAGGTTGCGGGCCTCGTCCCGCGCCACCTGGCTGCCAAAGGTGACCCAGGCTCCGAATGACAACGCAGAAAGCTTCAGGCCTGAAGATCCGAGACGGCGGTAGAGCATGCGATTCTCCTGCTGCAGGCCCGCAGACCGGGCCGGGTGGGCCGATAGTCTACCCGCCCCTCGCCGCCGGCACGCCTTGTCATTACAGGGCGGATCGCCGCTGATCGCACCCGGCTGAGCGCTTTTCCTTGCTCCGGCCCCTGCCCTGCTCTAGGCTTCCCGTTTTTCGCGGTGCCCTCAGGGGATTCAACATGGTCGAAGGTTTGGGCAGGATCGGCTTCGGCCTGTTTGGTCTGGCGGTGCTCATCGGCATTACCTGGCTGTTCTCGAACAACAAGCGCGCGGTGGACTGGAAGCTGGTCGCGACCGGCCTGATCCTGCAGATCGCCTTCGCCGCCGTGGTGCTGCTGGTACCGGGTGGCCGCGATGTCTTCGATGCGCTTGGCCATGGCTTCGTCAGGGTGCTGAGCTTCGTGAACGAGGGCTCGGGGTTCATCTTCGGCTCGTTGATGAACGTGGAAAGCTACGGCTTCATCTTCGCCTTCCAGGTCTTGCCGACCATCATCTTCTTCTCCGCCTTGATGGGCGTGCTTTATCACCTCAACGTGATGCAGGCGATCGTGCGGGTGATGGCCCTGGCGATCACCAAGGTGATGCGCGTGTCCGGCGCGGAAACCACCAGCGTCTGTGCCAGCGTCTTCATCGGCCAGACCGAGGCGCCGTTGACCGTGCGGCCTTACATCTCGCGCATGACCGAGTCGGAGCTGCTGACGATGATGATCGGCGGCATGGCGCACATCGCCGGTGGCGTGCTCGCCGCCTATGTCGGCATGCTCGGCGGCGGCGACCCGGAAGCACAGGCCTTCTATGCCAAGCACCTTCTGGCCGCCAGCATCATGGCCGCGCCGGCAACCCTGGTGGTGGCCAAGCTGCTGATACCGGAGACCGGCACACCGCTGACGCGTGGCACGGTGAAGATGGAAGTGGAAAAGACCTCCAGCAACATCATCGACGCGGCAGCCGGCGGCGCCGCCGATGGCCTGAGGCTTGCCCTGAACATCGGCGCCATGCTGCTGGCCTTCATCGCGCTGATCGCCCTGCTCAACGCCCCGCTCACCTGGGTGGGCGAAGTGACCGGGCTGGCCTCTGCGATCGGCCGTCCCACCAATCTGTCGACCATCTTCGGGTATCTGCTCGCGCCGATCGCCTGGGTGATCGGTACCCCGTGGGCCGACGCGAGCACTGTCGGTTCGCTGATCGGCCAGAAGGTGGTGATCAACGAATTCGTCGCGTATTGCGAGCTGTCGCGCATCATCAACGGCCAGGTCGCAGGGGTGACCTTGTCCGACGAAGGCCGCCTGATCGCCACCTATGCGCTGTGCGGCTTCGCCAACTTCAGCTCCATCGCGATCCAGATCGGCGGCATCGGTGGCCTGGCCCCCGAACGACGCCAGGATCTGGCCCGGTTCGGCCTGCGCGCCGTGCTGGGCGGTACCATCGCTACTTTCATGACCGCCACGATCGCCGGCGTCCTGACCCACTTTGGTTGATACCCTCCAGGTACAACCGCGCTTCACAGAGATCCGTTTTCCTATGAGCAGCAACGTCGTTGTCGTCGGTTCCTTCAATGTCGATCATGTGTGGCGGTGCGAAGCACTGCCGGCGCCGGGTGCGACCATCGCAGGTCGCTACAGCACCGGTCCGGGCGGCAAGGGCTTCAACCAGGCCGTTGCGGCACGCCGCGCCGGTGCCGGAACCACCTTCATCTGTGCACTGGGCGATGATGCCGGCGGTGCCATGGCACGCAGCCTGGCCGCGCAGGACGGCTTCGCCCTGGCCGCTGAAGACAGCAGCGAACCGACCGGCACCGGCGGCATCTACGTCGACGCCCGTGGCCGCAACACCATCGTCATCGGCCCCGGCGCCAACGCCGCACTGAGCATCGACTTCGTGCAGGCCCAGAAGGCGCTGCTGGCGGCGGCCAGCGTGGTGCTGGTGCAGCTCGAATCGCCGGTGGAGACCATCGAGGCTGCACTGGCATTGGCCCGCGAAGCCGGTGCCACCACCGTGCTCAACGCCGCCCCTGCCGATGCGCCGTCCAGCATCGGCCTGCTCAAGCTTGCCGATGTGATCACGCCGAACGAGACCGAGTTCGCGGCCCTGCTCAGCCGCCACGTCGGCGAGCGCATCGACCCCAACGATGTGGCCGCGCTGGACGGCGCCAGCCTGCATGCGCTGTGCCGGAATCTGGTCGGCAGCGGCACCGTGGTGGTCACGCTGGGCGCCGTAGGCGTGTTCGTCTCGCACAACGAGGACACCCTGCGTGGCGACAGCCAGCCCTACTATCGGGTCGGTGCCGAGCAGGTCCAGGCCATCGATACCACCGGTGCCGGCGATGCATTCAACGGGGCCTTGGTCGCGTCGCTCGCCCACGCCCCGGAGGCCCCCTTCGCGCGTCACGTACGCTTTGCCAACCAGTTCGCGGGGCGTTCCACCGAGAAAGAGGGCGCGGCCGCAGCCATGCCCCACTTCACCCCGGACGACCAGACCGCCTGACCTTGGCGCTGCCGCGCCGGCAGCGCAACCGGCACCGGTAGTGACGGCCGCTGGCCGTCATGCCTGCCGCCGGCCCTGCCGCATCTCGCCGAGCGTGCCTCGCCGCGACCGGACCACGCATGTCAGCGCTGCCGCTGATGCCGGTCCGGCATGAGGCCCATCCGGATCGGACTGATCCGCCGCTTCGCCGATCGGCCAGCCGCGCGGCGCGCACCTTACAATGGCCGGATGCAGATCGGCCCTTATTCCATTACTCCCAATGTCGTGCTGGCGCCCATGGCCGGGGTGACCGACAAACCGTTCCGCCTGTTGTGCAAACGCCTGGGCGCCGGCCTTGCAGCCTCGGAGATGACAATCTCCGATCCGCGTTTCTGGACTACACGCAAGTCGATCCACCGCATGGACCATGACGGTGAGCCCGACCCCGTCAGCGTGCAGATCGCCGGCACCGAACCGCAGCAGCTGGCCGACGCTGCCCGCTACAACGTCGACCACGGCGCGCAGATCATCGACATCAACATGGGCTGCCCGGCCAAGAAGGTCTGCAATGCCTGGGCCGGCTCGGCACTGATGCGCGACGAGGATCTGGTTGCACGCATCCTGGGTGCCGTAGTGGCGGCGGTCGATGTGCCGGTCACCCTGAAGATCAGGACGGGCTGGGACTGTGACCATCGCAACGGACCGCGTATCGCCCACATCGCCGAAGACAGTGGCATCGCGGCCCTGGCGGTACACGGGCGTACGCGTGACCAGCACTACACCGGCCTGGCCGAGTATGAAACCATCGCCGCGATCAAGGCCGCGCTGCGTATCCCGGTCATCGCCAACGGCGACATCGATTCACCGCGGAAGGCCGCCCAGGTGCTCGCCCGGACCGGCGTGGATGCGGTGATGATCGGCCGCGCCGCGCAGGGCCGGCCATGGATCTTCCGCGAGGTGGCGCATTTCCTTGCCACCGGCCAGGAGCTGCCCCCGCCTGCGCTGTCCGAAGTGCGTGACATCCTGCTCGGCCATCTGCAGGCGCTGCATGCGTTCTACGGAGAGCCCCAGGGCGTGCGCATCGCACGCAAGCACCTGGGCTGGTACGCGAAGGATCGGCCCGAGAATGCGGCCTTCCGTGCGGTCGTCAACCGGGCCGAGGATCCGGCCAGCCAGATCGCGCTGACGGCGGAGTATTTCGATCGGCTCATCGCCGATGACGACCATCGACCGCAGCCGCTTCCGGAAGCCTGCTGAGCCTGCCACCGAACCCTCGAGCGGCGCTCGACACCACCGATATCCACGCCCCCATGACGCCCCCCATCGCCTCCCCCACGTATCTGCACGGCTTTTCCCCGACCGAGCAGGAACGCCTGACCACCCAGGCACGACTGCTCGAGCCGACGATCTTCGGCCGGATCGATTACACCGGCGTACGCCGCCTGCTGGAGGTGGGCAGTGGCGTGGGCGCGCAGACGGAAATCCTGCTGCGTCGATTCCCGGAGCTGCATGTCACCGGCGTGGACCTGAGCGAGGCGCAGCTCGCCACCGCACGCCGCAACCTGGAGAGAACCCCGTGGTGCAGTGACAGATACGTGCTGCACCACGCCGATGCAGGCGAACTGCCTTTCGATGCGCGTTGCTTCGACGGCGCCTTCCTGTGCTGGGTGCTGGAGCACGTACCATCGCCGGCCCGCGTGCTGAGCGAGGTCCGCCGCGTGCTGTCACCGGGCTCACCGGTCTACATCACCGAAGTGATGAACGCCTCCTTCCTGCTCGATCCCTATTCGCCGAACATCTGGCGCTACTGGATGGCGTTCAACGATTTCCAGCACGACCACGGCGGCGACCCGTTCGTCGGGGCCAAGCTGGGCAACCTGCTGCTGGCCGGCGGTTTCCGCGACGTGCAGACCGAGATCAAGACCATCCACCTGGACAACCGCGAGCCGGCCCGGCGCAAGACCATGATCGCTTTCTGGGAGCAGGTGCTGCTGTCGGCCGCCGAGCAGCTGCTGCAGGCAGGCACCGTCGACACGGACACCGTAGAGGGCATGCGCCGCGAGTTCCGCCAAGTGCAGAACGACCCCAACGCGGTGTTCTTCTTCTCCTTCGTACAGGCGCGCGCGACGGTCTACTGAGCGCTGCCGGCCGGGTGCGTATCCGCCCGGGCCGCAGGCGCCGGCGCCTGCCAGATCCTCGCCCACAAACGCGCAAAACGAAGCTTGACCGACGCCCGGCCCTCCGCACTCTCATAGGACGGCCGCAGCTGCTCGGGCACGATGCCAGCCCAGCCCACGCCGTCCTTGCGGGCGACCGCGAAGGTGAAGGTGTAATCCGGTTCCAGACCCATCCGCAGGTCGCTCAGCTGCAGGCGGCCATCGACCACCTGCGCGCGCATGAAGCCGCGGTTGAACCAGTTCAGGCGCTGCACGGCCGGGATGTCCGCCGCCTGCCGCAACGCCTGGACGTTGGACGGATGGCCCTGGAAGGTCATGGGGCCGTGGTCGGCCACCAGCGAGCGTTCGCCGATGACATAACCGCTGGGCGTCATCGCCACCACCTGCCACAGCAGCGTGTTGAACGGCGTGGCGACCGAGAACCGCGGCGCGTCACCCAGTCCCATCGCAGCCAGCGCGCGATCGGCTTCACGTTCGACGAGCTGCTTGGCCAGCAACGACCAGCCCAGGTAGCCACAGCTGAGCACCAGCCCGGCCACCAGGGCGCGCTGCGCCAGCGGCCGCGCACGTGCGAACCAGGCCACCACGCAGCCGATCAGCAGCCATACGGTGTACAGCGGGTCGATGATGAAGACACTGGACCACATGGTCGGCGACGGCGTCAGCGGCCACCACAGCTGCGTGCCGTAGACCGTGAATGCGTCCAGCAGCGGATGGGTGACCAGCGCCAGCTGCATGGCCCAGAACCAGCGCAGCGGCGCCTGCGCCACCCGGCCGTGCCCGAAGCGCTTGAACAACCACCACAGCGCGGCCGCGACCCAGGGCAGGACCAGCAGCGAATGGCTGAAGCTGCGGTGTTCGGTCATCACCGCGACCGGATCGGCCGCCATGAAACCCAGCCACAGGGCATCCAGGTCAGGCAGGGTGCCCAGCGCGGCACCGGCGAGGAGGGCAGCGCGGCGGTGGCCGGCCGGCGCAATAGCGGCGGCGACAGCGCCACCGAGAACGATCTGGGAAAGGGAGTCCATCCGCCGATGCTAGCAGCCGCGCGGAGGCAGGCGGGGCGAGGGGCAGCGCGACACACACCTGTCCAGCGCGATCCCCGGCCGGGATGACGCGGCGCCGGGAGGGCACGCGAGCTTAACCACCGGCAACTCCTCACGGTACACAATGCACGGGCAGGCTCCGCCGTGTATCATTCGCGCCCATCTTTCCATCCGAATAAAAGGATATTCCACCTGATGTCCAGCTACCTGTTCACTTCCGAATCGGTCTCCGAAGGCCATCCGGACAAGATCGCCGACCAGATTTCCGATGCGGTTCTGGACGCGATCCTGGCCAAGGACCAGCGCGCCCGCGTTGCCTGCGAAACCATGGTCAAGACCGGCGTGGCCATCGTGGCCGGCGAGATCACCACCAGCGCGTGGATCGATCTGGAAGCCCTGACCCGCCAGGTGATCCTGGACATCGGCTACAACAGCTCCGACGTCGGCTTCGACGGCGCCACCTGCGGCGTGCTGAACCTGATCGGCAAGCAGTCCCCGCACATCGCCCAGGGCGTTGACCGCAAGAAGCCCGAGGAAATGGGCGCCGGCGACCAGGGCCTGATGTTCGGCTACGCCACCAACGAAACCGACAGCTACATGCCGGCGGCGATCCACCTGTCGCACCGCCTGGTCGAGCAGCAGGCCAAGATCCGCAAGAAGAAGAACTCGCCGCTGTCCTGGCTGCGCCCGGACGCCAAGAGCCAGGTCACCCTGCGCTATGAAAACGGCGAGGTCTCGGCGATCGACGCCGTGGTGCTGTCGACCCAGCACGCCCCCGGCATCAAGCAGAAAGACCTGATCGAAGCGGTCCGCGAAGAGATCATCCGCCCCGTGCTGCCGGCCAAGTGGCTGCACAAGGGCACCAAGTTCCACATCAATCCGACCGGCAAGTTCGAGATTGGTGGCCCGGTGGGCGACTGTGGCCTGACCGGCCGCAAGATCATCGTCGACACCTACGGCGGCTGGGCGCGCCACGGTGGCGGCGCGTTCTCGGGCAAGGACCCGTCCAAGGTCGACCGTTCGGCGGCCTACGCGGCGCGCTACGTAGCCAAGAACGTGGTGGCGGCCGGCCTGGCCGACCGTTGCGAAGTGCAGGTGTCCTATGCCATCGGCGTGGCTGAGCCGACCTCGATTTCAGTCACCACGTTCGGCACCGGCCGGATTCCGGACGAGCAGATCGAGAAGCTGATCCGCAAGCACTTCGACCTGCGTCCGTACGGCATCATCAAGATGCTGGACCTGATCCACCCGATGTACCAGCAGACGGCCGCCTACGGTCACTTCGGCCGCAAGCCGAAGGAGTTCAGCTACCTCAATGGCGAAGGCGAGTCCGTCAACGCCACGGCCTTCTCCTGGGAAAAGACCGATCGTGCCGCCGCCCTGCGCGCCGATGCGAAGCTGAAATAAGAAACACGAGGCACGTGTCAACCGGAGGGCCGCGAAAGCGGCCCTCTTTTTTTACTGCCGGCCGCTGGCCGCCGCTACCTGTCCGGCGGTTGCCGATACAATCGCCGCATGTCGACCGAACTGAAAGCCCACCAGCTCAGCATGACGGTGTTGATGACGCCGGACATGGCCAACTTCTCCGGCAAGGTGCATGGCGGGGCGGTGCTGCGCCTCCTCGACCAGGTCGCCTATGCCTGTGCCAGCCGTTTCGCCGGCCGCTACGTGGTCACCCTGTCGGTGGACCAGGTGACGTTCCGGCAGCCGATCTCGGTCGGAGAGCTGGTCACCTTCCTTGCCTCGGTCAACTACACCGGCACGTCCTCCATGGAGATCGGGGTCAAGGTGGTCGCCGAAGACATCCTCAAGCGGAGCGTGCGGCACGCCAACAGCTGCTTCTTCACCATGGTCGCCGTGGACGACGAGGGTCGGCCTACCGCCGTGCCGCCGTTGCAGCCGGAAACACAGGATGAAAGGCGCCGCCATGCAGCCGCGCTGCTGCGTCGGGAGCTGCGCCAGGAGATGGAGCAGCGGCACCTGCAGCTGCTGGCCTCCAATCCGCCGTCGCCGGAGGAGTGATCCAGGCGCCTGCCGCGCTCCGCGCCCGCCGGGCATGGCCCGGCGATGCGCTCAGCCCGTGTTCTGCACGCCCTGCGACACGCCGTTCACGCATGCCACCAGCGCACGCAGCAGGTCCTCGTCGCCGCCGCCACTGGCGCGCCAGCGCTGCAGCAGGTCGACCTGCAGCACACTGATCGGATCGACATACGGATTGCGCAGCCGGATCGACAGGGCCAATCGCTGGTCGTGCTCCAGCAGGGTCTGCTGGCCGGTCAGCGCCAGTAGCCAGCGCTCGGTGAGTGCCCACTCCTCCTGCACCCGCGGAAAGAAATGTTCGTGCAGCTCGCCGGAGAGACGCGAGAACTGTTCGGCGATGGTGATGTCCCCCTTGGACAGCACCATGGCGATGTCATCGAGGAACGTCCGGAAGAACGGCCAGTCGTGCGCCATCTCCTGCAACGTGGCTTCGTGCCCCGCATCCACTGCCGCCTGCAGGCCGCTGCCGACGCCGAACCAGCCTGGAATCACCGAACGGGCCTGGCTCCAGGCGAACACCCAGGGGATCGCGCGCAGGTTGGTCAGCGCGGCATCCTGGCCCAGTCGACGCGAGGGTCGTGAGCCCAGCGTCATCCGCTCGATCACATCGATCGGCGTGGCAGTACGGAAGTAATCCATGAAACGCGACTGCCCGACGAAGGCACGATAGGCCACGCTGCTCGCCTCGGCGACCTGGTCCATGACCGGTCGCCAGGCGTCTTCGCGCGGCTCCGGGGCGCGCGGGCGCAGGCTGGAACGCAGCACCGCGCCGGTCGCCTGCTCCAGCGAACGCACCGCCAGCGCACGGATGCCATACTTGCGATGGATCACCTCCCCCTGCTCGGTGACCCGCAGCCGGCCGTCGATGCTGCCGCGTGGGGATGCATCCACCGCATGCGTCGTCTTGCCGCCCCCGCGGCTGATCGAACCACCGCGGCCGTGGAAGAAGGTCAACGCGATGCCGGATTCGGCCGCCACCTCCAGCAGCTCCACCTGTGCGCGCTGCAGGCCCCAGCGCGAAGCGGCGATACCGCCGTCCTTGCTGCTGTCCGAATACCCCAGCATCACCATCTGCACCTGCCCGCGCGCCTCAAGGTGGGCGCGGTAGATCGGATCAGCCAGCAGATCGCGCAGGGTGTCGGTCCCGTGCCTGAGATCATCGACGGTTTCGAACAGGGGTGCGATGTCCAGTGGCACGGTCCCGGCCGGATCGACCAGACCGCCACGGCGCGCCAGTGCCAGGACCGCCAGCACGTCGCTGCGATCGTGCGCCATCGAAATGATGTAGCTGCCCAGCGCGTCGGCGCCGTGGCGGCCGCGTGCATCGGCCAGTGCGGCGAAGACCGCATCCAGCCGCTGGTTTCCTTCGTCCTCGGCCGGCGGCAGCACCTGCGCCCCGCTGGCGTAGGGGGACAGCAGCGCCGCGCGCGCGGCAGCATCGCGGGCATCCCATGCCGCTTCGCCGTCCAACGCGGTCGCCAGGGCGCGCGCATGCACGCTGGATTCCTGGCGCACGTCCAGCCGCGCCAGATGGAAACCAAAGGTCTTCACCCGCCACAGCAGCCGCTGCACCGCGAACCCACCCGCGTGCTCGCCCCGGTTGGCGCGGAGGCTGTCGAGGATCAGCTGCAGATCATCGATCAATTCTCCAGGCCCCGCGTAGGCATCGGCTGCATCATCCAGCGTCGCCTGCAGGCGCGCGCGCATGCGGTCGTTCAACAGCCGATAGGGCATGTCGGCATGTCGCGGCCGCGATTGCACGCCGGGCAGCCGCTGGAGGTAATCGCCGAGCCGCTCCTGCAGGGCGCTGCTCACCCCCACCCGTTCGGTGGACTGGCTGAGCAGGCTGGCCAGCTGCAGCAGCTCCTTGTGGTACTGGGCAAGCACGGCGCGGCGCTGTGCATCCAGGGTCGCGCGGATGGTGCCGGCATCCACGTTGGGATTGCCATCCATGTCACCGCCCACCCAGGTGCCGAATCGCAGCAGCCGCGGCAGCGCCACGCCTTCGCCGAACGTCTCCAGCAACGCCTGCTGCAGTGATTCGTACAGGACCGGAATCACCCGGTACAGCACCTGCACCAGGTAGAAGCCCACGTGTTCGCGCTCGTCGTCCACGGTGGGCCGCACCGGCGAGGAATCGGTGGTCTGCCATGACGCCGTGAGCGCCATGCGGAAGCGGGCGTCGTCGGCCGCCGCTTCCCCCGGCGTCCGCTGGCCATCCAGGTTGTCGACCAGGCTGGCCACCATCAGCTGCTCTTTTTCCAGCAGCGCGCGACGCACGGCTTCGGTGGGATGCGCGGTGAACACCGGCTCGATATCGATGCGCGGCAACCAGTCCTGCAACTCCTGCAGGGTCACGCCCTGCGCCTTGAGCTGCTGCAGCGCGTCCTGCAGCCCATCGGGTTGCGGCGTGCGCGTGCCCTTGCGCTGGTAGTCGCGGCGGCGGCGGATACGGTGCACCCGCTCGGCGATGTTGACCACCTGGAAATACGTGCTGAACGCCCGCACCATCGCCTCGGCCTGCTGCGGCGAGCGACCGGCCAGGCCGTCAGCGAGGTCGGACAACGGCGACTGGTTTTCGCGGCGTGCGATCGCGCGCGTCCGCACGCTTTCCACGTCGTCGAAGAAGGCCTCCGACACCTGCTCCACCAGCAGGTCGCCGACCAGCGCACCGAGCCGGCGGACGTCGTCGCGAAGGGGAATATCAGGCGTGGCGAACAGGATGCTGCTGCGGAACTCGTTCATCGGCGACGCACGAACCTCAAGCAAGGAACCTGCTCCAGCCTAACCCAGTTCAACGGTTTCATCCGGTAGTGACGGCCGCCGGCCGTCCACTTCGCCCCTGCCGCTGCGCTCGCCGGGCATGGCCCGGCGCTACTTTCGTGGTCCCGCCCCGCGCGGCGTCTCCGTTGTCGCCGGGCACCGCGTGGCGCGGCCTGCTTCAGCGGATGCGTTCGCCCTTGCCGATGGTCTGCTCCAGCCAGCGCTCGCTCTCGGCCAGCATGGTCATGATCGATTCGCGGGCGCGATAGGCATGCGACTCGTTGGGCAGCATGACCAGCCGGGCGGTGCCACCCAGTCCTTTGACCGCTGCGAACATGCGCTCGCTCTGCATCGGGAACGTGCCCGAATTGTTGTCGTCCACGCCGTGGATGAACAGGATGGGATCCTTGATGTTGCCCGCGTAGTTGAACGGCGACATCTTCAGATAGGTCTCCTGGGCCGTCCAGTAATTGCGCTCTTCGGCCTGGAAACCGAACGGCGTCAGCGTCCGGTTGTAGGCCCCGCTGCGTGCGATGCCGGCCTTGAACAGCCGGCTGTGCGCGAGCAGGTTGGCCGTCATGAAGGCACCATAGGAATGGCCGCCGATGGCGATATGCCCGCGGTCGGTCACGCCACGGCGCACGACCTCGTCGACCGCCGCCTGGGCGTTGGCGACCAGTTGTTCCAGGTAGGTGTCGTTGGGTTCTTTGTCACCCTCGCCGATGATCGGCATGGTCGGACTGGCCAGCACCACATAGCCTTTGGCCAGGAAGGCCTGCGGCCCCCAGTAGCTGACCGCGTTGAAGCGATACGGCGAATCGGTTACCTGGCTGGCCGCCGCAGCGCTCTTGTACTCACCCGGATAGGCCCACATCAGCAGCGGCCGCGGGCCGTCGCGCCTGGGGTCGTAACCTGGCGGCAGCAGCAGCGTTGCGGTCAGTTCCACGCCATCCTTGCGCGCATAACGGATCTGCTCCTTGGCCACGCCCTGCAATTGAGGCAGCGGATGGGCAAAGGCGGTCAGCGGACGCGGCGCGGCAGCGAGGTCGCTCAGCGACTGCACGTAATAGTTCGCGGGCTGTTCCGGACTTTCGCGGGTAAGCAGCAGCGATGAGGCATCCGCACCCAGCAACGCCACCGGTACCGAGTAGCTGGGCGCCTGCGAATGGAACAACCGCGTCGTGCGGCCGGTGGCGAGGTCGTAGCGGTCGACGAACGGGCGGTCGCCCTCCGGCGACGCGCCGGCACCGTAGAAGAACAGGCTGTTGCCATCGGCCGTGGTCTGCAGCAGCGCGCGGCCGTTGTCGTCACGCAGCACGCCCGGCTTGCCCGGATCGCTGTAGCGGTCCTGCGCATCGCGGTCGAACATCAGCGTCGGATCGGTGCCGGGCTGGTCCGGCGCGATCCGCCAGGTCTTGGTGCGGCGCGTTTTCCACCAGGATTCATTGAGCAGCGCCAGGTCACCGCGTGCCCAGGTGATGCCGGCATAGCGGCTGCCCAGCCGGGCCAGGGTGATCGGTGGCTGCTGGAACGGGGCGGCCTGCATCAGCACCGCGTCGCGGACGCTGGCTTCGCGCGCCGGATCACCCCCGTCCTGCGCCTCGGCCCACACCAGCGTCGCGGGCGCATCGGCACGCCAGCTGATGTCACGTACACCGGTGACTTCGGCGTCATTACCGGTCGGCAGGCCCTCCACCAGTGGACGGACCGCGACCGTGTGCACCAGCTTGCCGCTGCGGTCCAGCACTTCGATACGCCGCGGGAAGCTGCCCACCGGCACCACGTAGGAGTACGGACGCTGTACGCGCTGGCTGAGCAGGTGCTGCCCGTCCGGCGAAACGCTCAGGCCCAGGTAGATGCCGGGCGCAGCGATCGCCCGCGCCTTCCCGTCCAGCCCGACTTCCATCGGCTGGGCGGTGGCGTAGTAATCGAACAGGCGCGCGTCGGCCTCGTTCTTCAGCAGGTCCTGGTACGTCCGGATGGAGATCACGCCGCCACCTTCGCTGGTCTGCTGGATCGCTGGACCGGTCGGCGCGACATCGCGCGAGGGCGGGCTGCCCGCGTCGGCAATACGGCTCATCACCAGCAGCCCGCGGCTGTCGGGCAGCCACTGGTAGCCTGTGCCCAGCACGGTGTTCAGATCGCCGCGCAGGCGACGTGCGCTGGCCGCAGCGACATCCACCAGCCAGAGTTCGTTGGCGCCGCTGGCCGGGTCGACATGGTTGAACGCCAGCCAGTTCTGGTCCGGCGACCATGCCAGGCCGGCCACCGACAGTCGGGGGGGCAGTCCGCTGATCTGGCGCTCCTTGCCGTCGGCGATGCCCAGCAGCCACAGCTTCGCGCCATAGCTGAAGCGACTGTCGGAGAACGTGCGCGGATTGATGCGCTCGCCTGCCAGCTTCAGCTCGGGCTGCGCCACCACCTCGATCGACGGCAGCGGCGGCATCTGCAGCATGGCGGCCAGATCGCGCTGGGGCGACAGCGACAGGCTCGGCGCACGAGGCTGGTCGACCACGGCCTGCAGGGCCGCTGACGGCAGTTCGTAGCCGGTCGCTGCGGCGCTGGCCGTGGCGGGCGCCGCGGCGGTCCCCGCAGCCCCCACGGTGGGCACCACCGCCAACAGGGCCATCGACAGGACCATCCCGTTCCAACGCCCGATGCGGCGCGCGCGCTTGCTCATGACCATCCCTTCGCTGCTGGTGAACGACCGACCTTAACAGCCCGGGCCACTTTCACCCCCTGCCGATGGTTGGGCGGCGGCGCCACGATATAATGGCCCCTTCCCCTCCGAGGGGCGCTGCGACCGGTGATCCCGGCCAGGCTCGGAGGGTGGCAATGTAAAACGGCGCCCGGCCAGCTGCGAGCACCCGCTCGCCCACCACCGGAGCATTGAATGAACGCTGTTGCCAAGACCTTCTCCACCGAAGGTGATTACAAGATTGCCGATATCTCGCTGGCCGACTGGGGCCGCAAGGAACTGGACATCGCCGAGCACGAGATGCCGGGCCTGATGTCGATCCGCCGCAAGCACGCCGCCACCCTGCCGCTGAAGGGCGTGCGCGTGACCGGTTCGCTGCACATGACCATCCAGACCGCGGTACTGATCGAAACGCTGAAGGACATCGGCGCCGACGTGCGCTGGGCCTCGTGCAACATCTTCTCCACGCAGGACCACGCCGCCGCGGCGATCGCCGTCACCGGCACCCCCGTGTTCGCCTGGAAGGGCGAGAGCCTGGAGGAATACTGGGACTGCACCCTGCACGCGCTGACCTTCACCCTGCCCGACGGCACCCAGACCGGCCCGGAGCTGGTGGTGGACGACGGCGGCGACGTCACCCTGCTGATCCACAAGGGCTACGAACTGGAAAACGGCTCAAAGTGGGTGGACGAACCCGCGGCCTCGCACGAAGAGCAGGTGATCAAGGACCTGCTCAAGCGCGTGGCGGTCGAGCGCCCCGGCTACTGGACCCGCGTGGTCAAGGACTGGAAGGGCGTGTCCGAGGAAACCACCACCGGCGTGCACCGCCTGTACCAGCTGGCCGAGGCCGGCACCCTGCTGGTGCCGTCGATCAACGTCAACGACTCGGTGACCAAGAGCAAGTTCGACAACCTGTACGGCTGCCGCGAGTCGCTGGCCGACGGCCTCAAGCGCGCGATGGACGTGATGCTGGCCGGCAAGGTCGCGGTGGTCTGCGGCTACGGCGATGTCGGCAAGGGTTCGGCGCACAGCCTGCGCGCCTACGGCGCCCGCGTCATCGTTACCGAGATCGACCCGATCTGCGCGCTGCAGGCGGCGATGGAAGGCTTCGAGGTCAATACCGTCGAAGACAGCCTGGGCCAGGCCGACATCTACGTCACCACCACCGGCAACAAGGACATCATCCGCATCGAGCACCTGAGCAAGATGAAGGACCAGGCCATCGTCTGCAACATCGGCCACTTCGACAATGAAATCCAGGTCGATGCGCTGAACGCCTTCGCCGGCGTGCAGAAGATCAACATCAAGCCGCAGGTGGACAAGTACGTCTTCGACAACGGCAATGCGATCTTCCTGCTTGCTGATGGTCGTCTGGTGAACCTGGGCTGCGCCACCGGCCACCCGAGCTTCGTCATGTCCAACTCGTTCGCCAACCAGACCCTGGCCCAGATCGACCTGTGGGCCAACAAGGACAGCTACGAGAAAAAGGTCTACCTGCTGCCGAAGAAGCTGGACGAGGAAGTGGCCCGTCTGCACCTGGAGAAGATCGGCGTGAAGCTGACGACCCTGAGCCAGGAACAGGCCGACTACATCGGCGTGCCGGTGGAAGGCCCGTTCAAGCCGGATCACTACCGCTACTGATCCCACGGCGCGCCGCGGGACCATGGACGGGCGCCTTCTGGCGCCCGTTTTTTTTGCGTACCCGGCAGTACCGGTCGCTGGCCGGCACGCTTTGGATGCGCCCCCCACCGTCGGGTGGGGCCGCGCCCGTGGCGACGGCGCTAAGATGCGCGCATGACCCCGGCCATCAACCTGCTCAAGCGCGAAAAGATCGCCCATACAGTGCGCAGCTACCAGCACGAGGCGCATGCCGGTTCATATGGCGGCGAGGCGGTACGCAAACTGGGGCTGACAGCCGATGTGGTATTCAAGACCCTTCTCGCCAGCACGGAAACGCATGAGCTGCTGGTTGCCGTCGTGCCAGTGGCCGGCCAGCTCGACCTGAAGTCGCTGGCCGATGCGGCCGGCTGCAGGAAATGCGTAATGGCGCCGGTGGATGCGGCGCAGCGCGCGACCGGCTATCTGGTGGGTGGCATCAGCCCGCTGGGGCAGAAGAAGCAGCTGCGCACCTTCATCGACGCCAGCGCCCGCGCCCGGTCGACCGTGCACGTAAGCGCCGGTCGCCGCGGCCTGGAAGTGGAACTGGCCCCCGCCGATCTGGCGCGCCTGACCGCCGCAGCCTTCAGCGACATCGCAAAAAAGGGGACGGAGGGAATTAACTCCAGTTAATTCCCTCCGTCCCCTTTTTTTTTCATGGGCGCCAGTTGGCGTTGGCTTGCCAGAACGCCACTGACCGGGCGTAGGCGTCGCGATCCAGCGGCACGCCGGATCCGCCCTCTTCCACGCCCAGCGCGTTGCGCATCATGGTGATCGGCGCCATCGGTACCTCTTCCGGTTCGGCGGTGTAGATGCAGCCGACGATGCCCCAGTCGCCTACGATGCGCGTGCCCTCC
This sequence comes from Pseudomonadota bacterium, assembly GCA_037033225.1. Lineage (GTDB taxonomy): Bacteria > Pseudomonadota > Gammaproteobacteria > Xanthomonadales > Xanthomonadaceae > Stenotrophomonas. The sequence goes on along the minus strand of JAZBLM010000008.1, from coordinate 24,722 downwards.
TTCGCCAGCTGTTCGGCGCTGTACAGGATCACCACCAGGAAATTGGCCACCGGCGACTCGACGCCTTCGAACCAGCGCACCAACACCGGCAACTCCTCGCGGTTGCGGGCCTCATAGGCGCTGCGCAGCTGGTGCTGGTTGGCCGCCGTGATCGGCACGGTCAGGCACCGCGTGCTGGTCCAGTTCTCGTACACGTGCAGCTTGCAGAACGGCGCGTAGCCCTCCAGCACTTTCAGCGGCGCGTGCGTGTTGAGATGCTGCACGAACTGCTCTGCCGAACAGTCCTGGATGGTGTTGCCGCGTGGCTTGCGTGGAAACAGGCGGGGACGGGCGAATTCGGTCAGGACGATGGACATGGTCATGGGGTGATCGGACAGCCCCAGAGCGTACAGGCTGCGACGGCCCGGTGCGGGCCTGTCGGTAAAGTCGCATCACGGGCATTACACGCCACTGCCGCGCCCATCTTTTGCACATCCATCGCGATGGAGCGATATACTGGCCGGGAGCCCATCGCCTCCCACGCCATGACCGCCATCAGTTTCGAGTTCTATCCGCCCAAGACCGACGACCAGCGCAGCCAGTTGGATCGGACTGCGGTCCGCCTGCGCGGCTTCGCACCGGAATACGTGTCGTGCACCTTCGGCGCGGGGGGGTCGACGCTCAGTTATACGTCGGAAACGGTCCGCCACCTGAAGCAGCATCATCGCTTCGATGCAGCGCCTCATCTTTCCTGCGTGGGCGGCAGCCGCCAGGAGATCCGCGAACTGCTCAAGCTGTACCGCGCCATCGGCTGTACCCGCATCGTTGCGCTGCGCGGCGACCTGCCCTCGGGCATGGGCCATCCCGGCGACCTGCGCTACGCGGCCGAATTGATCGAATTCATCCGCGCCGAGCACGGCACTGCGTTCCACATCGAGGTCGGTGCATATCCGGAAACGCATCCGCAGGCCAGCGACGCGCTGGTCGACCTGAAGCATTTCAAGGCCAAGGTGGACGCCGGCGCGGATGCCGCGATCACCCAGTACTTCTACAACGCCGATGCGTACTTCCACTTCGTTGACGCCGTGCGCGCGCTGGGTGTGGACGTACCGATCACCCCAGGGATCATGCCGATCTCCAACTTCAGCCAGCTGCGCCGCTTCTCCGAGCAGTGCGGCGCGGAAATTCCGCGCTGGATCAGTCGCAGGATGCAGGCCTATGGCGACGACAGTGAATCGATCCGCGCCTTCGGTGCGGAGGTCGTCGCGACGCTGTGCCGGCGTCTGCTGGAGGGCGGCGCACCAGGCTTGCACTTCTATACGCTGAACCTGGCCAAGCCCACCACCTCGGTGCTGAAGCTGCTGCAGGCTTAATCCGCCGCAGCAGGCACGCGGTTGAAGCCCTGGCTGTGCAGCCGCCAGATGACCTCCTCTTCCGCATAGCGCACGCCAGTCTGCAGGTGGTGCCGCGCCGCGAAGACACCGCCCTGTGAACGTCCCGGATCGACCAGCTGGAAGCGGGAACCGTGGGCGCCTACGTGTTCGTCGAAGACCAGCAGCCCAGGGCGACCATCGTGATCCACGTAATACAGATCGCCGTCGTCGAAATGGAATTCCGAGGCGCGCAGCGCGACGGGGCCCGCCGGCGGCTGCGTTTCCTCAGCCGGCCCGCGGCCGCACGCAGACGTCGCCCCCGCTGCCGCCTGTCCGGACGCAGGCGGCCCCATCATCCACACCAGGCCGCTCTGCTCCAGCAACGTCATGACATGCTCTGGACTGTAGAAGGCACCCCGCTGCAGGCCCAGTGACGCAGCAAAGGCGCAGCCACTTTCAGCAGGGCAACGCAGTTGCCGTGCATTCCCGCCCACGATGTGCCGGGCAAACGCCAGGATCCCGGTGGTTCCATTTTCGTCAGCGTAGAGGATCTGGTCGCCGAGCTGGACGAAGCTGTTGAAGTAGAGCCCGACGGGCATGTCGTATCCTTCCGCCTCCACCCAAAGGGGCAGAAACGGGTCAAGTCCCTCCTCGTAAGGCAGGTGGAGGCCCGGGGACCGCGTGGACAACGTCGCGCGCTCGTCGACGAACAGATTGCAGGCCGCCTCGGCGCGTCCTGGTGCTGCGCCGCTGTCCGCGTCCGCATTGCGCAGCCCGGTGAGCTTGGAGAAGCTCGCGGCCAATGCCCCCAGCGTGGGCGCGGTGATCGCCGTGCCGTGCACAACGTCGTCGACGCGGAAATGTCCCGCCCCATCCAGCTTGATTTCCAGAAATCCACCTTTTACGCCACCGCACACTCCGGTATCGCGGTACAGGAAATAGGCCAGCTGCAGCTGGTCTGCTGCGCCCTGTCCCCGATGCCGAAGCAACCGGAACGCGTTGCGCGGCATGTACTGCAGCGGCGCTGCGCCCCCCTCCCGCTGCAGCGGCGCATCCAGCAGCGACATCGTCTGCAGCGCGAAGATGCGCATGCCCTCCAGCGGATGCAGCGCAGGCTCGTGCGCGGGGGACTGCAGATCGAGCTCACCGTCATAGCGCCGCATCAGCGCATGCGTCAGGTTCGCCAAGGGGCGTTCCTGGATCGTCTCACTGACCATCCAGCGGCCCAGGCCCCGCCTGCTGGCAGCCGGCACCCGGAACAGCTCCTCGAACCAGCCCACGTCGCCGGATGGAACGCAGAAGCGCACCAGCCCCGGCGCGTAGCGCTCCTGCCTGACGAGCAGGTACGCCACATGTGCGTCGTCGACCACAAGACAGGAAGGTTCGGAAGGGTCCACTGCATCCGGCACGACCGGCTGGATCGGAACGGACACCCTCCCACTCGGACCACCCCGCTGCCAGACCGTGGCGTGCGCCCCCATGGCGATACCCCGGTGTGCGGACCGCGGGAGCTCCTCGCGCTCCTGTCCCATGCTGTCGCCTGCGTTCTTGCCCAGCGGATGCTTGAGCGGGCTCTGCAGCGACTCCTTGGCGCCGTCGGCATGGCCGACCATGCTGGCAGGATTGCGCGAGGCGGGATTGCCGCGGACCTGCACCGCCGTCTCTTCTCCTGCCAGCCGGTCACGGGTGCCCGAACGTCGCAGCGTTCCTGGACGGCGCGGTTGGCTTGGTTTGCCGCGGACCGGCGTGGCCTCGACCTTCGGACGCGGAACGTGCGGGCGCGTCGCCACCTTGCGCCCGGCCGTCGCCGCCTCGGCGCCGAAGCTGAAAAGCATGCTTCCGGGACCCGACCCGCTTGCGGGAGCTGCATGGCGCAGTGCCCATTCGATGCCGGTCGGCGCCGTGAGCGCCACCGCCCCGGCGCCGTCGCTGATCGGCCCGGCATCGGTTGCCGCCTGCGGGCCTGCAATGGTAGGGCGGACATGGGTTGCCGCCGCGGCCACGGAGCGCAGGCCGCGAACGAAGCGGAGCCCCTCCAGCGAGGCGCGCAGCACCGCCAGCCAGGCCGGCGCAGGCGTTCGTGCATCAGCGCCGACGGCGCCGTGCGGCTCCGCCGCCAGCAGCACCGCCGCCAGCAGCAGCACCACCGGATCGTGCTCGGGGAGGTCTGAAATCGCATCCGGCAGAAGCAGCCGCAGCTGCTCGCCGAGGACGCGCTGCAGCGGGAACGGCAATACCTCGCCCACCGGAAGCTGCTGCAGCGCGTGAAGCAGGTTACCGCGCTGCAGTGCCGAAACTGAGTGGGCCAATTGATACAGCCCGTGCAGCGTCGCGATGCCTGGGACGCCGGACGCAGCCACGCGCACCGCATGCCCCAGGGCGATGTGCACTGCCCAGTCCAGCACACCCGCACGCACGCCTGCGAGGGCATCACGCGGCTGGGTTGACGTGGGCGGCGGAGCGGCCGGGGCATCGTTGCAGACCCGGCGCAGGCCGCTGATCGCGTTGACCGGCAGCAACCGGTGCACCGCCTCCATCACATTGAGTGGGCCTGCCGTACTGCACCGTGGCAACACGGTTCCCTCCTTGTCTGCTTGCTCCGCTGGGGAGAGCCTATCGCTTGCGGTCAACGTGGCACTTTCAGACACGGCGCATCGCGTTGCGCGCCCTCGCCCATGGCTCTGGAGCCTGCAGGAACGCTACTCTGTCGACGATGAGATCTCCCATAGCCTGGCTGCTCCTGGCCGTCCTGCTGCTTCCCTTGCCGCCGCCTGCCAACGCGCAGGCCCAGCCGCGGCTGAACCGGTGCACCGATGCGGGCGGCCAGAGCGTCTACACCGACCGGCCCTGCGAAAGCCTGGGCGCGCGCTCGCGCATGCCGGCCCCGGCCGTGGCGGCCGGCACCCCGCAGGACCGTGACACCCTCGGTGCTCGCTGCCCGCGCCGGCTGAGCGAGCTGGTCGGCGCCCTGCGCAGCGCCACCGCCGCACAGGACGTCAATCGCCTGTCTTCGTTGTATTTATGGGGCGCGGTATCCGATGCCGGGGCGCAGCGCATCCTGGGGCAGCTGGAATCGATCGCGCGTCGGCCGCTGGTCGACATCGTGCCGGTGTATCCGCAGCTTCAGGAACCCGCTCCGGTGACCATGGAGGGCGAGGCAGCACAGGTGAACGTCGAGCGTCCCAACCCGGTCGCGCTGCGGCTGGAACAGGTGCTGCCGGGAACCGCAACGCCGGCGCGCAGTGTGTTGGCGCTGCGCCGGCAGTACGGGTGCTTCTGGATAACGCTATGAGGGGGCGCGCAGTCGTGACTCGACCTCAGGCCGGCCACAGGCCACGGATCGCCGCAATGCCCTGCGCGCCGTGCCGGCGTGCCGTCGTGATGTCGTCCATGCCCAGCCCACCGAGCGCGTAGATGGGCAAGGCGACCTGCGCGCGCAGCTCGGCGAAGCGCTCCCAGCCCATCGGATCCGCACCCGGATGGCTGGACGTCGCCTGCACAGGCCCCAGCACCACGAAATCACAGCCCAGCCGCTGCGCGGCCTGCAGTTGCGACAGGTCATGGCACGATGCTGCCACCAACTGCCCGGCGGGCAGCGGCCGCTGTTGCAGCGCATCCAGTTGTTCGGCACCAAGGTGGACGCCCACGCCCAGCGAGCGGGCCAGCTCTATGTCGCGGTTGAGCAGCCAGCGCCCAGGCTGCCGATGCCTGTGGACGACGGCTTCGCAAAGCGCCTGCCGCCGCGGGTGCTGCATCGGCAGGCGCAGCTGGATGCGCGCATGTCCCGCAGCGACCGCCTGCCGCAGCTGCTCGCTCCAGCGCTGCAGGTCGGCTTCGTCGTCGCCCGGCGCGGGCGTGATCAGATAGCGGTCTGGCTGGCGCAGCGCCGCCACCACCGGCTGGTCGGCCGGCGGCATGGAGTAACGCTCGAGCTTCTCCGGCGCCACCCAGGTGATCGCCTGGCCTTCACGGCCGCGCGGGGTGCCCTTCCAGCTGCGGATATGCCGCACCTCCAGCACCAGATCCTTGTCCGGGTAACACTGCGGCACGTCCATCAACCAGTCGCCGACGTCCGCTTCGATGCCGAGTTCTTCGTGCAGTTCGCGGCTCAGCGCCTGTTCGGAGGTTTCGCCGGGTTCGCGCTTGCCGCCTGGGAACTCCCACAGGCCGGCCAGATCGCTGTGTTCAGTGCGACGGTTGAGCAGCACGCGGCCACGGGCGTCGGTGATGACGCCAGCCACCACGTGGATCGATCGTTTGGGGGAGGACATGGAGGCAGCATGCCGAAAACTGCGGAGATGACGCAAGTTGCACGGAAGGGCCGGAGCAGCTGACTGACGGCCAGCGGCCGTCACTACCGGAGCAACAGCAAGACGGCCAGCGGCCGTCACTACCCGAGCGGCCGAACGGCAACGGGCCCCCGGAGGAGCCCGTTGCTGTCCTGCTGCTCACTGATGGATCAGAACGCCAGGTTCCAGTTCAGCTGCGCACCCACTTCGCGCTGGCCGTCACCGGATCGCCCCTGAGCAGCGAAGCTCAGGCGGCTGCGTTCGGAGGTGTTGACCGAAACCCCGAGCTCGGCGATGCCGACGTTGCGGGCCAGTGGCAGGCCCTGCACAACGAAACCGCTGCTGCCCGCCGCGAAGGCGTGCCGCGAATCCGCGCGCAGTTCGCCTGCGGCGTTCTGCCAGCCAAGCGCCGCGTCCAGCCGTGCCCCGTCCTGGCGGCCCCCACTGATGTCCCATGCAGCGCGCAGCCCCGCCGTGGTGGTCCACACCTCGTCCTTGCTCTCTGCAACGACGAGGGCCGCGTTCCCGCCCGACTCGACGCCGGCGTCGGTGGACAGGCGGGTATAGGCCAGTGCCACGAACGGGGTAAGTGTCAGCGCGTCGCGCTCGATGTCCCAGCCAGCTTCAGCGAAGCCCGTCACCGCATGGGCATCACGCTGCAGGCCCAGCGACTGGCCCCACGCCTGGCCCGCACCGACGGTCCGGCGGCTGTCCAGATCATAATCGGCGTAGCTGGCACCGGCATTGATCCACGCCGCGCCGGACTGGAAGCGTGCGTACAGGCCGCCGTGCACGGCATCGACGTCGGTCTCCGCCCCGCGGTCGTTGACCTGTTGCCGTAGCGATTCAGAGCCAGCGGCCACACCCAGTGTCCACGCATCGCCCAGGCGCCAATCGGCACCGGCCATCAGGCCTTCGCGGTGGTCACGCACGCGGGCCGCCACACCGTTTCCATCGCGCTGGCCGGAGACACCGCTGCCCCCGATCCAGGCCGACGGCCCATCCACTGCATCAGCGGACGTGTTGCGCAGGCGCTGGCTGACCCCTTCACGCAGGAAGCGGTCTTCCAGCAACAGGCCACGCGCGCTGGCATGGACGTCGCCGGAAAGATCGTCGAAGGCCTCGCGTGCCGTGTCTGCATCCAGCATCAGCAGGCGGTTGTACAGCGCCAGGGAGTCGCCGGACTGCTGCAAGGTATCCAGTGCCGCTGCCGTGGCCCGCTGGTTGGACGAGGCGGCGACCGCCACGAACACCTGCGGCGGAGCAACCGGATCGACCGGCGGAATCACGGGCGGCACGACAGGCGGCGTGACCGGCGGGGTCACCGGCGGGGTCACCGGCGGCACCACGGGGGGATCGACCGGACCGGTGTCCTTCACCGCGATGTTCAGCACGACGTCGTTTGCGGTATAGCTCAGCGAAGTGTCGAGGAAGGCCGAACGCGATACCGCGTCGTCGAACGTACCGGTCACGCCATCAGCCGCGCTGAGAATGGTGTAAGCCTGGCCATTCTGATAGCTGGCAGCCGGATCCAGCGCGGTCACCCGCACGCCGGTGTCGCCCATGTAGCCCACGTTCGCGCCACGACCGATATAGGCCTTCCGGCTGACCACCACCTTGTCGGCCTGGCCGTTGCCCAGCACGTCGACGTCCAGGAAGGCCTTGCCGGCCACCTGCTCCGGAACCGCGCCGTTGGCATTGAGGTAGAGGTCGCCATCGATGGTGAAGGTTCCCACGCCTGCGTGGCCCGGCGACAGCGTGCCGCCGTTGTGCACATAGGTGGTGCCCACGGTGCCGTTGCCGGCCAGCACGCCGCTGCCCGATACGTCGGCCAGCGAACTGCGCCGCACTTCGCTGCCCAGTCCGGCGCCGAACTCGATGGTCTGCTGGAAGCCGGCGGCGCCGTTCAGCACCAGCGTGCCGCCGGAGACAACCACTTGCTGCGGGGCCGCCTGGCTGGGGCCGGCATAGCCCTGCCCGGCGTACATGTCCGAATTGATTGCCAGGCTGCCGCCGCGGACGATGACATCGCCGCCGAAGGCGGTCAGATCGCCTGACAACGCAGTGGTTCCGGCCATCTGGGTGAGCGCGCCGCCGGTCAGCTGCCCGCTGCTGCCGCCGTTGGGCTCGGTGCGGATCAGGTTGGACAGGGTGACCTCACCTGTGTGGTTGAAGACCAGGCCACCGGCCCCGCCCACCATGGTGACCGGCGCGGTGCCGATGTTCCCTGCCGCCTCTGCCGCGCGCCACTGTGGGCCGCCATCGGCCACGGACCACTGCTCCATGCCGCCGCCGAGGACGAGGTAACCGTTCGCGTCCAGCCGGATGCCTGTCCCACCCGACACGCGGCCGCCGTCGCTGACGCTGAGGATGCCGTACGGCCCGCGTGCCAGTATGCTGCCGATGGTCAGGCCGTTGGCGGCTTCGATGGCCGAGCCGGCACCGCTGACGCGGATCTGCTCGTTCTGCACGACCGGCGCCATGCTGGCCTCGTTGATGCCGCCGTTGACGCTGACCGTGTCGCTGCGGACCACGGCGCCGTCGAGCACGTCCAGATTGGTGGTCACATTCATCGCACCGGTATTGATCCAGGCGGTGCCTGCGCCGGTTACCTGGGCAGTGGCGGCAGTGGGCCCGAAGCTGTTCTTGACCGCCGCGCGGTCGGACTCGATACGGCCACCGGCTTCAAGCAGCAGATGGTGGGTGGCGTCCACCCGTGCCGCGCGGATGACCGACCCGGCGCCGGTCACGGTGATCGTGCCGGTCTGGCCGAAGTCGCCACTGCCCAGCGCGTCGTATTTCTCGGCATTGACCTCATCGGCCGTGACCAGGCCGCCGTTGTCGACGCGCAGGGTGCCATCGCCGTTGGAACCCACTTTCAGCGTAGTCGCGCTGGCCTGCGAACCCGGGCCGGAGACGGTCAGCACGCCGCTGGCGTTGTTCGAAGTGCCCAGCACGATCTCCTGCGCGGCCAGCCGCCCACCGTTGAGCACCGTGACCTCACCGCTGCCCCCCCGGGCGGCGCCTGACTGGGTACCGGCACCCACATGGACGCCGCGGTCGGCGCGCACGCTGCCACCGTCGATCCGCAGGGTGCCTTGTCCGGTCTGCCCAACCAGCAGGTTGTTGTCGGCGGCGACCAGTTCACCGCCGTTGCGCACGGTGACCGCGCCCACGCCCGTGAGCTGCGCACCGATGCTGATGCCGACGTTGTTCACGACTGAGTAGGCCTGCGTGCTTTCCACGCGGCCGCCATCGATGTCCAGCACACCCTCGCCGTCACGGCCCACCAGCAGTTGGCGTGCAACAAGGTTGGAGCCGCTGCCACTGATGGTCGCATTACCCTGGCTGCCCGCACCGAAACCCAGCGACACCACGCCGGTAGAGCTGACCGTGCCGCCCTCGCTCAGCTGCAGGCTGCCGGTGCCGGCCTCACCTACGCGCAACGCGGCACTGTTGATGCGCAGCTGCGCGGTGGCGCCGGCAATGCGCAGCGTACCGCTGGCACCGGTCGTGGTGCCCAGCGAAACCAGGCCGTTGGAGGTCAGCGTGCCACTCCCCACCAGGTCGATGGCGACCGTGCCGGTGTTGCCGATGAAGAAGCCATCGGCGTAGCCACGCGTGTCCCCGATCGTTTCGTCCTGGGTGAAATCGTACGGCGCGGCGAATGCGACCGGCACGGCAGCGGCGCTGAGTGCCAGTGCGGTCATGACCGCGGCACCCAGCGGCGTACGGCGACGTGCCGCGCGACGCGTGCCCGAAGGCGACGACACCCTGGACGTGAGTTCGGAGGCGACCTGCATCACGCCGGTCGCGCGGTTGAAGACCAGACGGTAAATCCTGTTCATGAAACTCCTTGGGGGACAGTCACGACGCAGCAGAGGCGGCGTCGCGCGCAGCGGCTGCGCATAGGGATCCCCGCGCGCCGGATCACGCGCAGGGACCGGTGACCATACGGTTGTGTGGTGATCGCTCCGATGGCATTGCCCCTACGTACGCGTAAGCATTCAACGTACTCACGGGTAAGACTTTTCCGATCGTTTCAGATTGGAGACATTCATCACGCGAGGCAGATGGCGTGTGACGCGAATGTGGAAGCGCACGCGCACTGGGTTTTAAGCTCTGTCCAGGCAGCGCAAAAAAAACCCCGCATGCGCGGGGTTTTTTCTTCAATCACGTGAGCCGAGCTCAGCTGAGCTGGCCGTGGCAATGCTTGTACTTCTTGCCACTGCCGCAGGGGCATGGATCATTGCGTCCGATCTTCGGCTCGCTTTCCTGCGCGAAGCCTCCCTGCTGCGCCGCCTCGACCTGTGCGGCCTCTTCGTCCGCGCCATAGCCGCCCGCGTTCTGGTGCTGGAACTGCGACTGGCTCAGGCGTGCCTGTGCCTGCTGGCGCTCGGCTGCTTCCAGTGCAGCGACCTCTTCGTCGCTGCGGATGCGCACGCGCGACAGCATCGTGACCACTTCGCGCTTGACGTCGTCGAGCATGTTGGAGAACAGCTCGAAGGCCTCCTTCTTGTATTCCTGCTTGGGCTGCTTCTGCGCGTAACCCCGCAGGTAGATGCCCTGGCGCAGGTAATCCATGCGGGCCAGGTGCTCTTTCCAGCTCTGATCGAGCACGGTCAACATGACGTGCTTCTCCAGCGCGCGCATGGTGTCGGCGCCAACGCCGGTCTCCTTCGCCTCGAAGTGCTGGTTGACGCGCTCCTGGACCTTCTGCGCGATGCCTTCGGCATCGAGTTCCTCATGACGACGGACCAGATCGGTGACCGACATCTCCAGGCCGAACTCGGACAGCAGCACCGCTTCCAGACCGGCCAGATCCCACTGTTCGTCGATCGAGTTCGGTGGCACGAAGCGGGCGACCGTATCGAAGATCACGTCGTCGCGGATGCCGTCGACATTGTCCTTCACCGACTCGGCGTCCAGCAGTTCATCGCGCTGGGCGTAGATCACCTTGCGCTGGTCGTTGTTGACGTCGTCGAAGTCGAGCAGGTTCTTGCGGATGTCGAAGTTGTGCGCTTCCACCTTGCGCTGCGCCTTTTCGATCTGGCGGCTGACAAGACGGTCCTCGATGACGTCGTCTTCCTTCATGCCCATCATGCGCATGGCCTTCTGCACCCAGTCGGACGCGAAGATGCGCATCAGGTTGTCTTCCAGCGACAGGTAGAAGCGGGACGAACCCGGATCGCCCTGGCGGCCCGAGCGGCCGCGCAGCTGGTTGTCGATGCGACGCGATTCGTGGCGCTCGGTGCCGACGATATGCAGGCCGCCGGCCGCTTTCACCGCGTCATGCCGCACCTGCCAGGCCGCCTTGGCGGCTGCGCGCTGCGCGTCGGTCGCCTCTTCGCCCAGCTCGTGAAGCTCTGCTTCCAGCGAGCCGCCAAGCACGATGTCGGTACCGCGACCGGCCATGTTGGTGGCGATGGTCACCGCGCCGGGCTGGCCCGCGTTGGCCACGATCGTTGCTTCGCGGTCATGCTGCTTTGCGTTCAGCACTTCATGGTGCACGCCCGCCTTGCGCAGGTGCTCGGACAGCATTTCAGAGGTTTCGATGGAGGTGGTACCCACCAGCACGGGCTGCCCGCGCTTGTTGCATTCCTGGATGTCCGCCAGCACCGCGTTGAACTTGCCCTGGCGGTTGAGGAACACCTGGTCCGGCGAATCCTTGCGGATGGTCGGGCGGTTGGTCGGGATGACCACCACTTCCAGGTTGTAGATGCTCTGGAACTCGAACGCTTCGGTGTCGGCCGTACCGGTCATGCCGGACAGCTTGTTGTACATGCGGAACAGGTTCTGGAAGGTGATGCTCGCCAGCGTCTGGTTCTCACGCTGGACCGGAACGCCTTCCTTCGCTTCCACGGCCTGGTGCAGGCCATCGGACCAGCGGCGGCCCGCCAGGGTGCGGCCGGTGAACTCGTCGACGATGACCACCTCGCCATCGCGGACGATGTAGTCCACATCGCGCTGGTAGATCGCATGTGCGCGCAGTGCCGCGTTGAGGTGATGCACGACGGTCAGATTCTGCGCCGCGTACAGGCCCTCGGTCTCCGCATCCAGGATCCCGGCTTCCACCAGCAGCCGCTCGGCATGTTCCATGCCCGCTTCGGAAAGGTGGACCTGCTTGCCCTTCTCGTCGACCCAGAAGTCACCCTCGGCCTCTTCGCTCTCCTGCTTGATCAGGCTGGGCACGATACGGTTGACGCGGATGTACAGCTCCGGCGAATCATCGGCCGGGCCGGAAATGATCAGCGGGGTGCGTGCTTCGTCGATCAGGATGGAATCGACCTCATCGACGATGGCGTAATGCAGGCCGCGCTGGTAGCGGTCAGCCTTGGACAACGCCATGTTGTCGCGCAGGTAGTCGAAACCGAATTCGTTGTTGGTGCCGTAGGTGATGTCGCTGCCATAGGCTTCGCGCTTGTCGCTGTGCGGCATGCCCGGATACACCACGCCCACGCTCAGGCCCAGCCAGTTGTACAGCTTGCCCATCTGCGCCGAGTCACGGCGGGCCAGGTAGTCGTTCACCGTGACCACGTGCACGCCCTTGCCTTCCAGCGCGTTGAGGTACACCGGCAGGGTGGCGACGAGGGTCTTGCCTTCACCCGTGCGCATCTCGGCGATCTTGCCCAGGTGCAGCACCATGCCGCCGATGAGCTGGACGTCGTAATGACGCATGCCCAGCACGCGGCGGCTGGCTTCACGGCAGACCGCGAAGGCTTCCGGCAGGACCTTGTCCAGCGTCTCGCCGCCGGCGACGCGCTGCTTCAGTTCCGGCGTCTTGGCCTGGAGCTGCTCATCGCTGAGCTTCTCCATTTCCGGCTCCAGCGCATTGACTTTGGCGACGATGCGATTGAGCTGGCGCAGCTGTCGTTCGTTACGACTGCCGAAGACGCGGGTAAGCAGGCTGTTGATCATTGAGGGAACCGGTTGTCAGGTGAACGCCGGCACGGCTCCTTGTGGATTCCGCCCGCCGCAAACAAAACGAGGCGCCCAGCGCCCCGTCGATGGCATCACCCATTGTAACTTGGGACGGCGGCCGGGGGTTTCAACCGGGCCAGCCATCCAGACCCTTCCGCTTCGCGGCCCCAGGCTGCGGTTGCGCCAGGCCAGGCACGGCAACGCATTGCTGCAGCACCCCGGGGTTTCCGCCGGGCATGGCCCGGCGCCAGCGCTTGACGCAACGGAACGCGGTCAGCCGCGGGAAACGCGACCCACCGGCGTATTGCCGCCGTCGCCGAGGAACTTGCGGGGGTTCACCACCCGGCCGCTCTCCCAGACTTCGAAATGGACGTGCGCGCCGGTCGAGCGCCCGGTGGAACCGGCCTTGGCCACTTCCTGGCCTGCACGGACCAGGTCACCCACCTTCACCACCAGTCGCGAGTTGTGCGCGTACCGCGTCACGTAGCCGTTGCCATGGTCGACGTCGACGACGTTGCCGTAGCCGCCCTTCACACCGGAGAAGCTGACCACGCCATCGGCGACCGACATCACCGGATCGCCCACCTTGGCGTGGAAATCGATGCCCTTGTGGTTGCCGGCACCGCGACCGAACGGATCAGCGCGGGTACCGAAGCCCGAGGTCACGTAGCTGTTGCGGATCGGCATGCGCGAAGGCACGGCGTTCTGCTGGAGCTGGTGGTCGAACATCAGCGACTCCATCACCGACAACTGGCGGCCTGAAGCAGCGAACCGCTGCTCCAGCACCTGTAAGTCGGCGTTCACATCCTTGACCGGAATGTCGACGGTCGGCCCACCCGCGTCACCGTCACCCAGACCGGGTGTCTCCTGGAAGTCGAATTCGCCGTCTTCCAGCTTGCCCATCTGGGTCAGCCGCTCACCCAGTGCATTGAGCCGCGTGGCCTGGGCCTGCAGTTCGCCCAGTCGCGCAGCGAGCGCGTTGACCTCGGTCTGCGACTGCAGGCGGACCTGGGCCAATTCGCGCTCCTGGCGGTCGACCTTGGCCTGCAGGCGGGAGTCGCCCAGCACGTTGGCTCCCATTCCGCCGGCGAAGCCGATAATGCAGCCCATGCCCAGCACGCTGCCCAGCAGGGCGCGGGGACGATCCTCGAAGTAGAAGCGAAGACGCGCGAGTGGCGTTTTTGCCTTTCCGTCACGCGTTTTGATTACGATCTTTTTGAATGCCATCAGTGAGTTTTCATGTCTGAGCCGACTTCCAGTGCCCGTCCCGCGTCCGCGCCGAAACCGGCGCTGGATGCAGTCATGGGTGACAAAGCCGGGAACCCGCTGCGTCGGGCCTTGTGGCTCGATGCGCTGGACCGTCAATTGCGTCCCCACTTGCCGTCCGGCCTGCGCAGCCAATGCCGGCTGGCCAACGTGAACGGCGAACACCTCGTTTTTCTCGTCGAATCCCCTGTCTGGCATGCCCGTATGCGGCTTGCCGAAGCCCAGTTGATCGACGCGGCCCGGTCCATCGGGCTGAAAGCCACCAAAGTGACCATCAAGACTGCGTCCCCTGCTCCACCACGCTCCCCAGCGATCGACAACCGGAACGGACCCCACGCAGTTTCAGCCGCCACGCACAAAGGGCTGCGCGACGCCTTGGCATGTCTCCAGGACCCGAAACCTCCGCGTTCCTGACGACGGCGGAACCTGGGGGATCCGCCTCCCCGCCGTGCCAACGCGCCGTGGAAACGACGTGAAGCATTTGCGAGGACCGTGGGGCATCCTAACGGTCGACGGCGGTGCAGTCGTTAGAGTTTTGTTATTTAATCGTTAAGTTCAGTCTTCTGCACGCGCGGGTTCACAAACTGTGAGCGCGATGCAGCTTGGACCCGCAGCGTCACTTGCTGCCTCTGCCCGGAACGCAAACGCCGCCCGGAGGCGGCGTCAGGTCATTGATCGGAAACGCTATTTCACGCGTAGGCAGGGGCGCCGTAAACGACAGGTTCCGTTGCGGCAGGCGTATCGTAGCTGACCCACTCCCACGCCGTGGCGTCAGCCATCAGCGCGCGGACCAGTTTGTTGTTCAGGGCGTGACCGGACTTGAAGCCCTCATACGCGCCCAGCACCTGGCCGCCGGCAAGGTACAGATCGCCGATGGCGTCGAGGATCTTGTGGCGGACGAACTCGTCGGCATAGCGCAGGCCGTCTTCGTTGAGCACGCGGAACTCGTCGAGCACGATGGCGTTGTCCATCGAGCCTCCAAGGCCCAGGTTGCGCTCCCGCATGTATTCCAGGTCACGCATGAAGCCGAAGGTGCGTGCGCGCGAGATTTCGCGCGTATACGCCGTGGTGGAGAATTCGATCTCCTGGCGGGACTGGCGTGCCGGGATCATCGGGTGGTCGAATGCAATGGTGAAGCCCAGCTTGTAGCCTTCGTACGGCTCGAAGCGCGCAACCTTGTCGCCGTCGGTGACTTCCACCGTCTTGAGCACGCGGATGAAACGCTTGGCGGCATCCTGCTCGATGATGCCGGCGGACTGCAGCAGGAACACGAACGGACCGGACGATCCATCCATGATCGGCAGCTCCGCCGAAGACAGCTCGACAATGATGTTGTCCACACCCAGGCCGGCGAGCGCTGACATGAGGTGTTCGACGGTCTGGATCTTGGCCTCGTTGCAGGTCAGGCCGGTGCACAGCGTCACTTCGGTGACGAGCTCGGCCCTGGCCGGCACGTCGACCACCGGGTCCAGATCCACGCGACGGAACACGATGCCATGGTTGACCGGCGCAGGACGCAGGGTCATGTAGACCTTGTCACCACTGTGCAGGCCGACACCGGTGGCGCGGATCGTGTTCTTGAGGGTACGTTGCGGAATCATGGGGTGTGACCGGAAGCACGCGGCGGACCGCAATGGCCTGCCCAGGGGGTGAAACAGATTACCACGCGCTCGACCCTACCCTGCCTGAAGCAGGCCGGTTGCGGCGCAGCGGGGATGCAGGTGAAGCACTGCAGGGCAGCCGGGCCCATCCTGGCCCGGCGCCTGTATTCCAGGACATGGTGCGTTCGGCCGGGGAGGACAACCCCGGCGCCGCGATCAGTCCGCCTGTCGGCGCAGGAACGCCGGGATATCCAGGTAATCGTTGGGCAGCTCGGCGGTCTGGGTCGGCGCCGAGGCCGAGCTGGACGTCGACGACGATGCCGTGGAGCCCGATGCGCTGTCACTGCTGGCGCGTCGCAGCCCGAGGCCGACGCCGCCCACTGCCTTGGACACCGCGTCGCCGCCGTTGTCGAAGTCGGAGAACTCCGGCTGGCCGGTGGTCGCGTTGCGCACCAGCTTGATCGGCGCACGCTCGCCCGGCCGCTGGGTCTTGCCGGCAGCCACCCGGTTGAGGCCGGTGGCCACCACGGTCACACGGACTTCGTCCTGCATGTCCGGATCCAGCACGGTGCCGACCACGACAGTCGCATCCTCCGAAGCGAAGCCATCGATGGTGCGGCCGATCTCGTCGAACTCGGCCATGGTGAAGTCGGCACCGGCGGTGATGTTGACCAGGATGCCATTGGCGCCAGCCAGGTTCACATCGTCAAGCAGCGGGTTCTGGATCGCCGATTCGGCTGCGGCCTGCGCGCGATCATCGCCGCGAGCGGTGCCGGTACCCATCATCGCCAGGCCCATTTCGGACATGACGGTGCGTACGTCGGCGAAGTCGACGTTGATCAGGCCCGGACGCACGATCAGGTCGGCGATGCCCTGCACGGCGCCCTGCAGCACGTCGTTGGCGGCACGGAAGGCCTGGATCATGGTCGCATTGCGACCCAGCACGGTGATCAGCTTTTCATTGGGAATGGTGATGAGCGAGTCGCAATGCTGGCTCAGTTCTTCGATGCCCTTCAGCGCGACCTGCATGCGGCGACGGCCTTCGAACGGGAACGGCTTGGTGACCACGGCCACCGTCAGGATGCCCATCTCCTTGGCCAGCTGGGCCACGACCGGCGCAGCGCCGGTACCCGTGCCACCGCCCATGCCGGCGGTGATGAAGACCATGTCCGCGCCCTGCAGCGCGTCCATGATGCGTTCGCGATCTTCCAGTGCGGCCTGGCGGCCCACTTCAGGGTTCGCGCCTGCACCCAGGCCCTTGGTGACATTGGTGCCCAGCTGCAGCTGCAGCTTGGCGCCACAATTCTTGATGGCCTGCGAGTCGGTGTTGGCGGTGATGAACTCCACCCCGTCCACCGCTGAGTTGACCATGTGCGCCACGGCGTTGCCGCCGCCGCCGCCCACGCCAACGACCTTGATCACTGCGTTGGGTGCCATCTTTTCGATCAGTTCAAAATGCGCCATGTCCGTGTCCTCGGTTGTATCCGCTTCCCTTGGCATGTGGCACGGAGGGCGTCCTGCCCTGTGCTGCATGCCGCCGTTGCGGCTGTAGTGGTTGATGTTGCTCGATGTTGCCGTGTTGCCGTAATGCCGTGATGCATTCAAGGGCCGACGGGAGTCGGCCCTGTCGCGGTCAGAACTCGCCGCGGAACCAGGTTTTCAGTTTCTTGAACATGCTGCCCGCCCGCCCTGCCGGCAGCGATGGACGACGCGGGTGTTCGATCTGGCTGCCCATCAGCAGCAGACCGACGCCGGTGGCATGCACCGGGTTGCCCACCACCTCGCCCAGGCCAGTGACATGCTGCGGGATGCCCACGCGTACCGGCATCTGCAGCATCTCTTCGGCCAGTTCGACCACGCCCTCCATCTTCGAGGCACCGCCGGTCAGCACCATGCCTGCGCGGACCAGCTCTTCGAACCCGGACCGGCGAAGTTCCGCCTGCACCATTTCAAAGATTTCCTCGTAGCGTCCCTGCACCGCCTGCGCCAGCGCATGCCGCGGCATGCGGCGCGGCGGACGGTCGCCGACGCTGGGCACCTGGATGCTTTCCTCCGCAGTGGCCAACTGGGCCAGTGCGCAGGCATAGCGCACCTTGATCTGCTCCGCTTCCGGGGTCGGCGTGCGCAGCATGTGGGCAATGTCATTGGTCACGTGGTCGCCAGCGATCGGCAGCGACGCGGTGTGGCAGATCGCGCCCTGGACGAACACCGCGATATCGGTGGTGCCGGCGCCCATGTCGACCAGCACCACGCCGAGCTCGCGCTCGTCCGCAGTGAGCACCGCCACGCTTGAAGCCAGCGAGGACAGCACCAGGTCGTCGACCTGCAGGCCGCAACGCTGCACGCATTTGCTGATGTTGGCGGCGGCCGACTGCGCGCAGACGACCAGGTGGGCATGTACTTCCAGGCGCACACCGGTCATGCCGACCGGATTGCGGATGCCCTCCTGCGAATCATCCAGCACGTACTCACGGGGGATCGCGTGCAGGATTTTCTGGTCCGCAGGAATCGCGACGGCCTTGGCAGCGTCCAGCACGCGGTCCAGGTCACCCCAGGTGACCTCGCCGTCGCGGATCGGCACGATGCCGGGCGAGTTCTTGCACTGCACGTGGTTGCCGGAGATCGAGGCATACACCGAGCGGATTTCGCAGCCGGCCATCAGCTCGGCTTCTTCGACCGCGCGCTGGATCGACTGCACCGTCGATTCGATGTCCACCACCACGCCGCGCTTGAGGCCACGCGATTCGTGCGAGCCGATGCCGATTACTTCAATCGGGTTGCCTGGCGAGTATTCGCCCACCAGGGCTACGACCTTGGACGTTCCAATGTCCAGACCGACGATCAGTGATTTGTCACCCTTGCGATTCATGTCCTGTCCTGCGTCTGCTTCGGCGCTGCGGCCGGCGGCTCACCCCAGCTGAGGGTGAATCCATTGGTGTATCGGAGGTCGGCGCGCTCGATCGGCGCAGCCTGGCTGGCCAGCTGCGGCAGTACCCGCACGTAGCGCTGCAGCCGTGAACGCGCGTCATCGCGGCCGACAATCACTTCGGTGCCGTTGCTGAGCAGGAGCGACCAGCTGCCACGCGCATCCATGCTCAGGCGGGTCACATCCAGGCCGGATGGCGCGAACATCGCGCGCGCTTCGTTGTAGAGCGTCACTACTTCTTCGGTCTGGCTGTCCGGTCCATCCAGCTGCGGCAGTTGCAGGTCGGCCAGTTTCTTGGGGGTCGGGAACAGCTTGCCCTGTTCCGAAAGCAGCCGGTCATTGCCCCAGCGCGCGAACGGCTTGTGTTCGACCAGCGTCACCTCGAGCACGTCCGGCCACTGCTTGCGCACGCGCGCGCTCTCCACCCACGGCAAGCGCTCGATGCGGTCCTGGGCGTCCTGCAGCTTCACGGCGAAGAACCCGGCCTGCGCATAGGGCAGCAGCACCTTCTGCAACTGTTCGGCGGGCACTCGCTTGAATTCGCCATGCACGCGCAGCTTGGCCAACGGCCAGCGCTCGGCGCCGACCCAGCCGTTGAGCACGGCCACGACCGGCAATGCCACCACCGACAGTGCCAACAGCCAGACGAAGATGCGCAGCAGCGCGTTCATGCGTGCGGTGCCTCCAGGGTCTGTTCCAGCACGCGCCACACCAGCTCTTCGAACCCGATGCCGGCCTGGCCTGCAGCCTTGGGCACCAGCGAATGGCTGGTCATGCCCGGCGCGGTATTCACTTCAAGCAGGAACAGGCGGCCACTGGCGCGGTCGCGCATCACGTCGACACGGCCCCATCCCCTGCAGCCTGCGGCACGGAACGCAGCCAGGGCGATGCGGCGGATTTCCGCTTCGTCGTCTCCGTCCAGCCCCGGGCAGAGATATTCGGTGTCGTCGGCCTTGTACTTGGCTTCGTAGTCGTACCACTCCCCCTTGGGCACGATCCGGATCGAAGGCAGTGCCACGTCGCCGAGGATGCCCACGGTCAGCTCATCGCCGACCACCATCTGCTCCATGAGCAGCTGGCCGTCATAGCGGTTCGCCAGTGCCACCGCCTCGTCCAGGCCGGCAGCATCGAACACTCGGCTGATGCCGACACTGGAACCCTCGTTGGCAGGCTTCACCACCACCGGCAGACCGATTTCAGCGGCCAGCGCATGCACGGTGGAGGCGTCGACCTTCCTGTACTGCGGGGTGGGCAGGCCGACCGACAGCCACACCTGCTTGGTGCGGATCTTGTCCATGCTCAGTGCCGAGCCCAGCACGTCCGATCCGGTATAGGGGACACCGAAGGCTTCCAGCAGTCCCTGCACGATGCCGTCTTCGCCGCCGCCGTTGTGGCCATGCAGGATGTTGAATACACGGTCGACCTGGGCGGCCGCCAAGGCCTTGGCCAGCGCCGGAATGCCGTCGATGGCAACGGCGTGGACGCCGCGGGCCTGCAAGGCCTCCAGCACGTTGCGGCCGGAATCCAGCGATACCTCGCGCTCGCTGGAGGTGCCGCCCAGCAGCACGCCGACCCGTCCGAACACAGCGGGATCGGTGCTGCGCAGCGCCGGGAAATCGAACCCGGTCATGCCGGATCCTCCACGAGGAAACCTTCGGTGACGATCTGCTGGGCCACGGCACCGATGTCGCCGGCCCCCATCATCAGCAGCAGGTCGCCGTCCTGGAGCACGTCAGGCAGCACGCGCGCCAGCTCGGCAGCCTTGCCGACGACGACCGGCTCGCCCCTCCCGCGTGCGCGGATGGCGCGGGCCAGCGCTTCGGAATCGGCACCGGCGATCGGATCCTCACCGGCGGGATAGACCTCGCTCAGCACCAGCGCATCCACGCTCGACAGCACAGCGGCGAACTTGTCGAACTGGTCGCGGGTACGGCTGTAGCGGTGCGGCTGGAACGCCACCACCAGGCGACGATCGTTCCATCCGCCGCGTGCCGCGGCGAAGACCGCCTCCAGCTCGCTGGGGTGATGGCCGTAGTCGTCGATGATGCGCACGCGTGCACCGCTGGCGGTAGTGACTTCGCCGAGGTCATTGAAGCGGCGGCCCACGCCGGCAAAACCGGCAAGTGCGCGCGCGATGGCGTCGGGCGCCACCCCGAGCTGCCAGCCCACGGCCGCAGCGGCGAGTGCATTCAACACGTTGTGCCTGCCCGGCAGCGCCAGCACCACTTCCTGGCTGGTGCCCTGCGGCAGGCGCAGCGTAAAGCGCATGCGCGAACCTTCCTGCACCACGTTCTCGGCGCGCACGTCCGCATGGTCGCTCAGGCCGTAACTCATCACGTGGCGCGGGGTCTTTGCTGCCAGCGCGGCCACTTCCGGATCGTCGATGCACAGCACCGCCAGTCCATAGAACGGCAGGCGCTGCAGGAATTCGGCGAACGCCGCCTGCACCCGCGCAAAGTCGTTGCCGTAATTCTCCAGGTGGTCGGCATCGATGTTGGTGATCACCGACATCAGCGGATTCAGGCGCAGGAAGCTGCCATCGCTCTCGTCAGCCTCGGCCACCAGCCATTGGCCGCCGCCCAGTTTGGCGTTGGCGCCGGCGGCCAGCAGTTGGCCGCCGATGACGAAGGTCGGATCCAGGCCGCCTTCGCTCAGCACCGCAGCGGTCAGGCTGGTGGTGGTGGTCTTGCCATGCGTGCCGGCAACGGCGATACCGCGGCGGAAGCGCATCAGTTCGGCCAGCATGGCCGCGCGCGGCATGATCGGAATGCGTTGGCTTCGCGCTTCCATCAGTTCCGGATTGTCGTCGCGGATCGCGCTGGAGACCACGACGCAGTCCGTGCCAAGCACGTTGGCCGCCGAATGCCCCCGCATGATCCGCGCGCCCAGGCCGCCGAGGCGGCGGGTCGCGGTGTTGTCGGCGTTGTCGGAGCCGGACACTTCGTAGCCGAGGGTCAGCATCACTTCGGCGATTCCGCTCATGCCGGTGCCGCCGATGCCGACGAAATGCACGCGCGGGAATGCGCGCACCAGGTCGTTGGTGTCATGCAGGCGGCGGATCATGCGCAACTCCGCGCAGTGTCGGCGCGATGGCGCGGCACGTTGGTCATACAGCTTCCTCGAGGATGATATCGGCGATGCGCTCTGCGGCATCGACCTTGGCCAGCGCGCGTGCGGCTTGTGCCATCTGCATGCGGCGGGCTGGATTCTCTGATAGTTCACGCAACAGCGACGTGATGCCCACCGCAAGATCATCGCCCTGCTTGAGCAGTACGGCGGCACCGCGCTCGACCAGGTAGTCGGCATTGCGGGTCTGGTGATCGTCGACCGCGGCCGGGAACGGGACCAGCACGCTGCCCACACCGACCGCGCACAGCTCGGCCAGGGTGGAGGCGCCGGAACGGCAGACGACCAGATCGGCCCAGGCGAAGGCCTCGGCCATGTCAGCGATGAACGGTGTGACCTCGGCCTGCACGCCTGCGCTCGCATACGCAGCCAGCGCTTCGGCATGCATCTTTTCGCCGCTCTGGTGCCGCACTGTTACCGGATGCGCAGCGCCCAGCGCCGCGATCGCCTGCGGTACCGCCGCGTTGAGTGCGCGCGCACCCTGGCTTCCGCCGACCACGAGCAGGCGCAGCGGGCCAGTGCGGCCATCGAAGCGCTGCCCTGGCGGCGCCACCGCTGCGATTTCGGCACGGACCGGATTGCCCACGGCCTCTTCGCGGGCGGCGAAGCTGCCGGGGAAGCCGGTCAGCACGCGCTGCGCGAAGCGCGCCAGCAATCGATTGGTCATGCCGGGTGCGCGGTTCTGCTCGTGCACCAGCAACGGCAGGCCATGCAGGCGCGCGGCCAGACCGCCTGGTCCGGACGCATAGCCGCCGAACGCAATGACCGCGCGCGGCTGGCGGTCGCGCAGGAGAAAGCCTGCCTGGCGCACCGCCCGCAGCAGCCGCCACGGCGCACCCAGCAGTGCCAGCTTGCCCTTGCCACGCAGTCCGCCGATGTCCAGGGTATCGATCGGCACGTCGTGCTGCGGAACCAGTCGGGTTTCCATCTGTCCCGCCGCACCCAGCCAGGTCACCGGAATGCCGCGCGCGCGCAGCACGCGGGCAACGGCGAGGCCCGGGAAGATATGTCCGCCCGTGCCGCCGGCCAGGATCATCACCGGACGGCCGTCCGCGCTCGCTGCGACGGAATGCCGGACGCTCATGACAGCCTCCCGAAGGTCGGCTCGACACGCGTCTGAAGCCGGCTGGTTCCGCGAACCGTCGGGGCGGCGGGCGTGCTCGTCACCGGCACCACGTTGGCCACGTCGGAGGATGCGGCCGTGGTTGCCGGGCCCGCTGGGCGCACGCTGTCCAGCGCGCCGTCCTCGCCACCGCCCATGCGCACGGCGTGGCGCCGCTCGGCGCGGTCCAGTTCATAGGAGACACGCAGCAGCAGCCCCATCGCCACGCAGGTCATCAGGACGCTGGAACCGCCGGAGGAGATGAGCGGCAACGTCAGTCCCTTGGTCGGCAGGATGCCCAGGTTGACCCCGATCGAGACGAAGCTCTGCATGCTGATCCACAGGCCGATGCCAAAGGCGATGTAGCCGGAGAAATGACGCTTCATCTCCACGCAGCGCATCCCCAGCCACATCGTGCGGCCTACCAGCAGCGCGTACAGCGCCACGATCAGGCAGGTGCCAATGAAGCCGAGCTCTTCGGCGGTGACGGAGAAAATGAAGTCGGTGTGCGCTTCGGGCAGGTAGTAGAGCTTCTGTACCGAGTTGCCCAGGCCCACCCCGGTCCATTCGCCACGTCCCACGGCCATGAGGGCATTGGACAGCTGGTAGCCGTCGCCCTGCTGGTCGGCCCACGGATCCAGGAACGAGGTGATGCGCCGCATGCGGTACGGCTCGAAGATCGCCAGCGCTGTCATGCCGATCATGCCGAAGATGATCGGCATGGACATGCGCGGCATGTTGACCCCGCCCAGCACCAGCATGCCGGCCGTGATCGCCAGCAGCAGGGTCGACGAACCGAAGTCGGGCTGCAGCAGCATCAGCACCACCAGCGCGCCGGCCACGCCCAGCGGCTTGAGCATCGCCGGCCAGGTTGCGTTGACCTCGTCGCGGAACCGCACCAGGTAGCTGGACAGCCAGACGATGTAGAGCACCTTCACCGCTTCCACGGTCTGGAACTTGGAGACCCCCAGGTTGATCCAGCGGCGCGCGCCATTCACGCTGCTGCCCAGGCCCGGAATGAACACCACGACCAGGAGCGCGAAGCAGCCCAGCAGCAGCAGCTGGTTGTACTGCTCGATCGTCCGCAGCTCGGTGCGCATGGCCAGCCCGGCGAGGACGATGCCCACCGCCAGGAAGATCAGGTGGCGGTTGAGGTAGTAGAACGGACTGCTCATCAGCGCGATCGAGCTGGACGCCACCATCACCACGCCCAGCCCGGTGAGCGCGATGATCGCGCCCAGCAGCCACTTGTCGAAGCGGCCTCCGATGGCTTCAAGGCGGGTCGCCTGGCGGGACAGGTCGTTCATCAGCGCACCTTCAACGTCGCCAGGCCGACCAGCACCAGCACCACCGAGATGATCCAGAAGCGCACGATCACGCGCGGCTCGGGCCAGCCCTTCAGTTCGAAGTGGTGGTGGATGGGCGCCATGCGGAACACGCGCTTGCCGGTGAGCTTGAACGATGCGACCTGGATCATCACCGACAGGGTCTCGATGACGAACACGCCGCCCATGATCACCAGCACCAGTTCCTGGCGCACGATGACCGCGATGGTGCCCAGCACGGCCCCCAGCGCCAGCGCACCGATGTCGCCCATGAACACCATGGCCGGGTAGGTGTTGAACCACAGGAAGCCGAGGCCGGCGCCGGCGATCGCCGCGCAGATGATCACCAGTTCGCCCGCGCCGGGGATCTGCGGAATCTGCAGGTAGTTGGAGAACACCACGTTGCCCGACGCGTAGGCGAACACGCCCAGGGCACACGCGACCAGCACGGTCGGCATGATGGCCAGCCCATCCAGCCCGTCGGTCAGGTTCACCGCGTTGGAGAATCCGACGATCCAGAAGTACGCAATGGCCACGAAGCTGATCCCGGCCAGCGGCAGCGCCACGGACTTGAACATCGGGATGTAGAAGGTGAGCGCGGAGGGCACGTCGGCGGTGAAGTACAGGAACAGGCCTGCGGCCAGGCCGAAGATCGACTGCAGCAGGTATTTGTAGCGGGACTTGAGCCCGTTGGGGTCGCGCCGCACGATCTTGATCCAGTCGTCGTACCAGCCGATGGCGCCGAAGCAGATCATCACGGCCAGCACCAGCCACACGTAGCGGTTGCTCAGGTCGGCCCAGGCCAGCACCGCCA
>JAZBLM010000007.1:14330-54178 GCA_037033225.1 Pseudomonadota bacterium | reverse complement strand
CGCCGGGCGCTGCCCGGCAGACGTCTTCGGCCTCATGCAATCGGTAGCGCCGGGCCCTGCCCGGCGGAAATCTTCCGACACCGTAGTTGAAAGACGCCGACCTTGGGTCGGCGCTACCGGGACCCCATGCCAGCAGCCGCCGAGCAGGGCGATCCTGGTTCGTTCCCAGCGCTTCCCTGCACCGCGGCATCACCAGCCCATGTTGACCGCCAGCTGGGGAACGAACACATCGCGGCTGTTGCGTCCCGCCAGTGAGACCTGCGCCCCGGCGACCAAGGCCACGTGATCATTCCAGTGATACTGGACCGCCGGCACCACGGAGAAGCGCCAGCTCGACGGATCGCGGCGATCCAGTCTGTCGAGCGCGCTCCCGGTTACCACCCGGCCATGCACGCTGCCCGTCCCCTCACGCTCGTGCAGCAGCTCGGTCGCCAGCACCCACGTGGGCGACAGGCTGTACTCGGCCGCCAGCAGCGATGTCATTGCCCCGCCGAGGCGCACGCGGCCGTCAAAGCCGACCGGCGTGCCGTAAGCGCTTTGTCCGCGCACGCCGGCGTTGGCCCCGGGGAGCCGCCACAGACTGCTGGCTCGCATCCGAAGATGGCCATCCAGGAAATAGGCCTGCCCATGCAGACCGACACGGGTCGCGGCGACACCGTTGCCTGAAGCCAGCGAGATCGATCGCGCCTCCAGGCGGTCATGGTGACCGGTGGCGATTGTCTGGCGGATCGCCAGCGTGAGCGTTGGACGCCTCGGCCCGTCGCCCTTGTAGAGTCCCACCAGCGCAGACAGCGACGTGTCACCGATATCGAAGGCACGGGACTGCCCGACGTCAGCGTTGTATGACGCGTTGAAGCTGGCAGCCACGGTGAGGCGTTCGTGCAGGCCGTACTGCACCGGCAGGGCGAGCGACCAGCCATCGCGTCCGCGGTCCGCGTGGCGGTCGCCGCCCGCGTCGTAGACGCCGCGCGGCTGGCTGTATATCAGGTAGGGCTCGATGTTGATCGCGCCCACGGGCAGCGGCGGCGCGGGACTCAACAGCGGCCCGGCAAAGCGCGGCCCTTCCGCGGCAGCGGCGACGTGGCTGGCAAGCGTGGCGAGGATCAGGACAGGCGCGCAACGCGCGGCGCAGCGGCGCGCATCGACATGATCGGGCATGGCGGTTCTCCAGGGCACAGGCACCTGCCTGCCTCGTGCAAGCTAGGACGATGTCCACATCTCGCCTATGGGGAAAACTGGAAGTGCGCCATCCTGTTCGCAACGCGGCCGGCCGGATGCCCAGGGCACGCGGCGTCAGCCGACCTCACGCAATGATCCGGATGTCGCCAATGGCACGTTCGGCTTGGTAAATTCCGGGCTCGACAGGCTCCAGGCGTGCTGACGCGCACAAAAACACCGTGTTGCCACGGCACGCGCTTGACCTCCGCCGGCCTGCCCAACACCATTCGGCCACTTCTTCGCCCCGGGGGCCCCTGCTTGGACAGTCACAGTAGATCCTGCTTTAACTGAGCGGACCCCGACACTGCCCGGCAGGTCGCGTCCGCCAGGACGAGGCCCTGCGCCGCCCCCTGCGGGACGGCCTGAACTTCGAACATCGCACCGTTTACCGTCGGCCCAGGTGGGAGCCGCTGGCGTATCCGTTTCTGGAGATCGGCCATGCGCTTCACATTCCTCCGCACTGCCCCGCTGTGGGCATCCCTTACCGTCGTCCCACCGCTTCATGCGGCCGCCAGCCTCTCTGTCGACGATGCTGGCATCGCTGCGGACGGCACCTGCCAGCTGGAAAGCTGGAGCCGTGCGCATCGGCGCCACCAGGAACTGACCCTGGTGCCGGCATGCACCGTGGCCGGAACCGAATGGTCGCTGGCGTTGGGCCATCTGCGCGGGGCGGGCGCCTCGCCGTGGGCAGTCGGCGCCAAACGCGTGCTGCCAGACCCGTTCGGCCCACGCGCACAGCTTGCGGTGGCTGCCGACCTGGGAGGTGATATCCGGCGCGGCGGCGCGCGCGGCTGGACCATCGGCCTGCCGCTGAGCATCGTGCTCGACGCGCATGGGCACGCCCTGGCCCATGTCACGACCGGCTGGACGCACACACGTTCCACACGCGCGGCGATGCTGGGGCTGGGCACTGAGCTGCGCATTTCACCGGACTGGTCCGTGCTTGCCGAAACGTGGCGCGACGCCGACCGCCAGCGCGGCAGCCAGCTCGGGGTCCGCCGCCAGCTCCGCAACGACGTGTCGATCGACCTTCTTGCCGGCCGACTCCAGGCCGATGCCAGCGAGCGTTGGCTCACGCTCGGCGTGAACCTCCCGCTTACGCGCTGAACCTCTCCGTGGCCGTGCTCCGCGCGGCGCTTGCTTGACCCCGGTTGATTCCGGACCACAGGAAATACCTCATGAACCGCGATGCCCTGATGCACGCCATCCTCGATTTCTCGCTCTCGCCGCAGCGTGAGGGCTTTGCCGCCCTTGCCCAGGCAAGCCATCCGTCCGATCTTGCCGATGCGCTGCAATCCATCGCAGCACAACCTGCCTGTGCATTGCTGCTGCAACTGCCGCCACCCGCACGTGCCGCCGTCTTCGCCCATCTGCATCCCACACGGCAGGATGCGCTGATCGGGTTGCTGCCCGGCGACGCGGTGTTGGCATTGCTCCAACACCTGCCTGCTGACGATCGCGCCGATCTCTACAAGCGCCAGGATCCCGGCAAGCGGGACGCACTGCTCGCTGGCATCGACATGCTGGAGCGCGAAGACATCCTGTCCCTGTCGGCCTACCCAGAAGAAGCAGCAGGTTCGGCGATGACGTCCGACTTCGCATCGATCAGTGCGGCGATGCGGGTGAACGAGGCCATGCTGCATATCCGAACCACCGCGCCGCAGAGTGAAACGCTCTATGTCCTTTACGTACTCGATGACGACGGCCGGCTGCAGGGAACGGTGTCACTGCATGAACTGGTGACCGCGCCGCTCGATGCCCGCGTCGCCAGCCTGATGCGGGCGGACCCGGTCCACGTCCGCGCCGGCTGGCCCCGCCTGCAGGCTGCAGAGTTGATCCGGCGCTACGACCTGTTGGCCGTGCCCGTGCTGGACAATGACAACCGGATGCTCGGCATCATTACCGTTGACGATGCCATGGACATCGACAAGCAGCAGGACGCCAACCAGCTTGCGCGCTTTGGTGGCACGGCGGTCGCCGGCGGCAGCGACCTGGACATCGTCAGCACCCCGGCGCGGCGCATGTACAGCGTCCGCGTGTTCTGGCTGGCGGTGCTGACCGGGTTCGGCATCATCACCAGCACCTTCGTGGCCGCGCAGGAAGAACTGCTCAGCCAGGCGATCGTGCTGGCTGCCTTCATCGCACCCATCGTGGACATGGGCGGCAATACGGGCAGCCAGTCGGCAACACTGGTCATCCGCAGCATGGCGCTGGGCGAACTCGGCCTCACCTGGCGTCACGTCGGATTCGTCATCCGTCGCGAACTGCCGGTCGCGGCGATGCTCGGCATCACCATCGCGCTGCTTGAAGCCGTGCTCGCCTGGTTCAGCAAGGGCGTCGGCCTGGACGTGCTGCTGGTGGTGGGCCTGAGCATGCTGGTGTGCACGGCACTGGGCGGCGTCATCGGTGCACTGCTGCCCTTCCTGGCACGTCGCCTGGGCACCGATCCGGCAACGCTGTCCTCGCCCCTCATCACCTCGGTGATGGATCTGGTGGGGGTGTTCGTCTATTTCGGCTTCGCCTGGACGCTGCTGGGCGACCAGCTCGGCGTCGCCTGACGAGAGGAGACCGGCCATGCGACTGCTGCAGAACATTGACCTGACCACCAGCCTGGACACTCTTGCCAGCCTGCTCCTGGCATTCCTGCTGGGCGGCCTGATCGGACTGGAACGCCAGTTCCGGCAACGCACGGCCGGCCTCCGCACCAATGTGCTGGTGGCGGTGGGCGCGGCGTTGTTCGTGGATATCGCCCTGCACTTCCATGCGCGGTATGGAGGCACGCCCAATGCCCTGCAGGTGATGGCCTACGTGGTGTCCGGCGTCGGCTTTCTCGGTGCAGGCGTGATCATGCGCGAAGAGGGAAACATCCGTGGCATCAACACCGCCGCCACGCTGTGGGGCTCGGCGGCGGTCGGCGTCGCCGCAGGCAGTGGCAACCTGGTCGAAGCCGTGCTTGGCACGATCTTCGTGCTGGCGGCAAACACCCTGCTGCGCCCCATCGTGCACGCCATCAACCGACAGCCGCTGGACAGCGCGTCCGTCGAGGTGACCAACACCGTCCACGTGATCGTGGACCGAAGCGGCCAGCGCGGCCTGCTGGTCGCGCTGGAAGCCGCACTGGAACGCCGTGCCTACCCCGTCAACGACCTGCGGGTCAACGCATTCGGCGATGACGCAGTGGTGGTCGAAGCTGCACTGACCACGACCCACGTCGATGCCGACGCCCTGGATGCGGTAGTCCGGGAACTACAGCGGCTGCCCGGAGTGCAGCAGGCGTTCTGGAGTCCGAGCACCAGCGAGTGATGGCCCGCCCGCACGGCGGCGGGCACGCGCGCGTACCAGGCCGGTCAGAAGCCGACGTTCAGTGCGACCTGCGGAACGACTGTCGCTGACGTGTTCCTGCCAGTCAGCGGCAGTTGCACGCCAGCGATCAAGCCCACCTGATCGCTGAAGTGGTACTGCACCGCGGGCAGCACCGAAACGCTCCACGACGAGGGCGATCGCTGCCAGACCGGGTTGCCATCGGCCGCCCTGCCCTGCACCTGCGTAGCGCCGGACTGGTCGTACAGCGCCTCGCCCACCAGGGTCCAGCGCGGCGCGATGCTGTACTCGGCCGACAGCGTGCCACCGGCCGCATGACCCAGCCGCGCACTGCCGAGGAAACCCGCTTCGGTGCCGTACACGCTGCGACCGCGGATGCCTGCGCGTGCGCCTGGCAGCGTCCAGTTGGCGCTGGCACGTGTCCGCAGCAGGCCCTCCAGGAAATAGGCCTGGCCGTGCAGCACCAGCGAGGTGGAAGAAGCCCCGCTGCCGCTGCCAGGCGCGCGGGCATGTTCCAGCCGGTCATGCCGACCGGTAGCGATGCCACGGCGAAGCGTCAGCGCCAGTCGCGCGCGCTGCGGCCCCTGGAAGTCATGCAGGGCCAGCGATGTCGACAGCGTGGTATCGCCCATGCGCGGCGAGCGACTGCCGTCCGGCCAGCGGTCATACTGCCCGCGCAACGTCATGCCGACGCTTACCCGGTCCGTCAGCCCGTACTGGATGGGTATCGACGTCGCCCAGTGCGCGGGCGCATCGCTTCGATGCCGATCACCATTGGCGCCGAAGGCCGCCGTCGATACACCGGTCATCAGGTACGGCTCGATATTGAACCCTCCCTTCGCCAAGGGAGGCGCAGGCGACGCCAACGGACCAATGAAATGCGGCCCACCGCTCAACCCATCGGCCTGCGCCGCAGCGGACATCGACAACAACACGCCGAATGCCAGCTGCGCTGCGCAGCGATGGCGGATCCGGTCACAACACGACCCCATGAGGCTCTCCACGGACAGCAGGCCAATGCCTGTACGTGGACGCTATCGAGCCGCGATCGAGGGAAAAATCGGTCTGATCTGAAAAAGCCCGGCGCCCTGCCCTTGCCGTGCGCGGGCCCGCGTCGGACGGGACACTGCGGCGCGCTCAGCAGTCCACGCCAGGGCCGCTCAGCGGAGGCGGCAGATGCGGTTCAACCAACGCGATCGTGCGCCGCAGTGCACCGCGCCCATTGCTGACCAGCGCACATCCGGCCTCCGCCATGGCCTCGCGCCGCTGCGCGCTGGATAGCAGCGCCTGCAGATGGTTGCCCACGGCCGACGCATCGTCGCCCACCAGCAGCGCCTTTGCTTCCAGCATGCGTCGGGAGATTTCAGCGAAATTGTGCAGGTGTGGACCGGTCACCGCGGGGGTACCCATCGCGGCCGGCTCCAGCAGGTTATGACCCCCGATCGGCTGCAGGCTGCCACCGACGAAGGCGACCCGGGCACAGGCATAGAAGGACATCAGCTCACCCAGCGTATCGATCACGAACACGTCGCTCCCGGCCAGAGGCCACTGCTGCGCGCGACGCGTCGCCACCTGCCAGCCCTGGTCACGCGCGAGCGCCTCGACGCGCGCGAACCGCTCGGGATGCCGCGGTGCCCACAGCAGCAGCAGTCCCGGATGCTGCACGCGCAGGCGCCGGTGCAGCTCGATCACTGCCTGCTCTTCGCCTTCGTGCGTGCTCGCCGCGATCCATACCGGTCGCGCGGGCGGCACGTTGGCCTGGAACTGCTGCACGAATGACTGCACGTCGGGGGCGGCGATATCGAATTTCAGATTGCCCAGCGCCTGTACCTGGTCCGGCGCAGCCCCGAGCTGGATGAACCGCTCGGCATCGCTCTGCGACTGCGCTGCCACGCAGGTCACCGTGCGCAGTGCGCGCCGGATCAGCGCCGCCAGCACGCGGTAGCCGCGCAGTGAACGGGCCGACAACCGCGCATTGAGGATGTAGACCGGGATGCCACGGCTGCGGCAACCGAACAGCATGTTCGGCCACAGTTCCGTTTCCAGGATCAGCGCGAGGCTGGGCTGGAAGTGGTTGAGGAACCGGCTGACGCTGCCTGGCACGTCGTAGGGCAGGTAAACGTGGTCAACGGCGGTACCCCAGATTGCACGCACCCGCTCTGAACCGGTCGGGGTGATGGTGGTGATGACCCACCGGATGTCCGGGCGCAGCACGCGGAGTGCATTGACCAGCGGCGCTGCCGCGTTGACTTCGCCCACCGACACCGCATGCAGCCAGACCCGGGGCTGGCAGCTGGTATCGGGATAGGAGGCGTAGCGCTCGTCCCAGCGCTGGAAGTACTCACGGACCCGGAAGCCGCGCCAGACCAGGTGGTACACCGTGATGGGCAACAGCAGGTAGAGCACGGCCGAGTACAGGCCGCGCAGGATCCATTCGACGGGGTCTTTGCGCATGCCGGAAGGATACGGGAGGCCCCGGTGAAAGACACGCAGCGTGCCCGCGGTGCCTTGGTAGAATGCCGGCATGTCCGATGCCACCACCGCCCCCCGTCCGTCGCTGCGCGATCCGCGCAACTGGCCCATGTTCGCTGCCATGCTCGGCGCCTTCGCGATCGCGCGATTGCCGTGGATGCTGCAGCGGGCGCTCGGCCGCGGCGTAGGCTGGGTGACATGGCGACTGGCCGGGAGTCGCCGACGCGCGGCCGAGGTCAATCTGGCGCTGTGCTTTCCGGAGAAGGACGAGGCCTGGCGCCGGCGCCTGCTGCGCGACAGTTTCGATGCATTGGGCGTGGGCATCTTCGAGTTCGCGCGTGCGTGGTGGGGCAGCATCGATGCGATCCGCCCACGGGTGCATGTGGAGGGCGTGGAGCACCTGCACCGGCTGAAGGCCGAAGGCCGCGGCGTCCTGCTGGTCTCAGGCCATTTCATGACGCTGGAGATGTGTGGCCGCCTGCTGTGCGACCACGTGGAGCTGGCCGGCATGTACCGCCGGCATCGCAATCCGGTCTACGAATGGGCAGTGAAGTTCGGGCGGCTGCGGTATGCCAGTGCGATGTTCGCCAATGAAGACATCCGGGCCAGCGTGCGCCATCTGAAGAAGGGCGGATTCCTCTGGTATGCGCCCGACCAGGACATGCGCGGCAAGGACACGGTATTCGTGCCGTTCTTCGGACACACCGCCGCCACCATCACCGCCACGCATCAATTGGCACGCATGACCGGCTGCGCCGTGGTGCCGTATTTCCACCGGCGCGAGGGGGGCGACTACTACCTGAAAGTCGGCGAGCCGCTGCAGGATTTCCCGACCCAGGACGTGGAAGCGGATACCGCACGCGTCAACCAGGCCATCGAACAGATGGTGCGCGAGGCACCGGACCAGTACCTGTGGATCCACCGACGATTCAAGCGGCAGCCTGGCGGTCGCAGCAACTACTACCGCTGAAGCACGCGCACCGCCGCCTGCGGTCGGCCGTGATGGCGGCCCGGTAGCGCCAGCCCAGGGTCGGCGGCTGTCGACCGCCGTCCATCAAACTCTCCGCCCGGCAGGGCCCGGCGCTACCGGTGCTGTGCCGCGCGCGGACGGTCGCCTGGCCGCTCAGCGCGTGGACGCGGCGGACGCAGGCGGAGGGTCATCACGGGCCAGCAGGCTGCCGGCGTAAAGTGCGGCCAACAGGACGGTCAGTCCGCCCCAGAACGTGGAATGCACGGCCAGATGCGTGTTGAACGGGAACACCGTGACGGCCAACGCCAGCATTGCCGGCCGTGCGCGGTCGCGGGCCTCGGGGGGTGCGAAGCGCCAGGCGCGCCACGCCTGCGCCGCAGCCGCCAGCCACAGCAGCAATCCGAGCACGCCCGTTTCGGCGAGAATCTCCAGTACCAGCTGGTGCGCGTGCAGCGCCGGTCCTGCCCCCCACACGCCCTCGCTGCCGGCGGCAGGATCACAACCGGGATACGCATCGCGGAAGCCGCGCGCGCCGACCCCGTTGATCGGATGCGACTGGATCATGCAAGCGGCCGCCGACCAGATGCGTGCGCGGCCGGAAAGCGCCTGATCGACTCCGTCGTCGTCGCCTTCCCAGGCCTGTGCGGTGCGCGCCACGCGTTCGCGCAGCTGCGGCACGCTGTAGGCCAGGCCGGCAGCCAGCACCGTCCCCAGGGCCAGCAGCAGCATCAGCTGCCGACCGCCCAGCACGCGCCAGCCGCTGTACAGCACGACCAGCGCGAAAGTGATCCACGAGGCGCGTGAACCGGCCAGCAGCAGCACAACGCCCATCGCCAGTGTCACCAGCAGCCACCCGATGCGTCCGAAGCGCGCTGCGACGGGCAGCAGCAGGAACGCGGACAGGCTGGCCAGGACCTGGCCGAACTTGAGATTGCACGGACCCAGCGCGCCGCTGAGCCGATCGGCGAGTGCGCTTTCTTCAGCGCTGCAGAGCGGCCGATGACTGACCAGCTGCTTCAGCTGATCCAGCGACCAGAACCACGGACTGCTGCCCGCCACGGCCTGCACCAGCGCATCCAGCGTCCAGGCCGCGCTGATCACCGCCAAGCCACCCAGGGTAAGCGCCCGCCGCGCTGGACTGGCCACGGCGATCGCCACCAGCCACATGAAGGGCAGATAGCGCAGCCCGGCGGCCGTCTTGGTCCAGGCCGCCGTCGGATCCACCGCATCCAGCGCCGAGAAGGCCTGCGGCAGCCAGTAGCCCAGAAACAGTATGCTGGTCAGCGCCCATGCAGCAGGGCTGAGCAGACGCGGCTGGCCCTGCATCCGGCGGGCAACCATGCGCACGGCGGCATAGATCGCGCCCAGTGCCAGTACGCCCTCGGCGATCCCGGGCAGCGGCCACAGCGCAACGAAGCCCAACACGACCCACGGCGCCCACCGACCGGGTCGATCGTCGAACCGGAGCGGGGGGGCATCAACCGGCAAGGTCGTCATACAGACGGAGCGTGTCACGTTGCATGGCCTGCAGGG
The DNA here is from genome assembly GCA_037033225.1 of Pseudomonadota bacterium. Classification (GTDB taxonomy): domain Bacteria; phylum Pseudomonadota; class Gammaproteobacteria; order Xanthomonadales; family Xanthomonadaceae; genus Stenotrophomonas. Next base: position 44,664 of record JAZBLM010000007.1, on the reverse strand, counting down.
TAAAAGGGATGCGTGCCGGCAGGGTCGGCGGCTGCGCAAGCAGGGCCAGCGCGCGTTCACTCAATGCATGCAGATCGCCCGGCGATACCGCTCCGCTGGGCTGCAGGGCGCCGAGCAGTTCGCCAACGCCGCCGTGGTCCCAACCCAGGACCGGCCGCCCGACCGACAAGGCTTCCAGCACAGTGCGACCAAAGGCTTCCGGCTTGTCCGACAGCTGCAGTACCAGATCGCAGGCCGCGTAGGCTTCGGCGATCTTCGAGGTCGGCGGACTGATATGCAGGGCGGCCTGTACACCCAATGCGGCCGCCTGACGCCGCAGATCCTCGACGTACGCTTCGCGCCCCGGCTCCTCGGTGCCCAGCATCCAGGCGTGGGCCGCGACCCCGGACGCATGAAGCCGCGCCAGCAGCTGAAGGGCATGCGCGTGGCCCTTCAACCGGGTTCCGCGGCCGGGCAGCAGCAGCAGTGGCCCATCCACGTCGGCCAGCCAGGGATACTCGGCCGCCAGCGCGCGTCGGGGCCGCGTGTCTGACCGCCCGATGCGCGGAAAGTGGGCGATGTCCACGCCCCGCGGGATGACATGCAGACGCTCGGCGGGGACCGCGGGGTAATGCGCCTGGACGAAGCGGCGCACCGTTTCCGATACGCATACCACCCGTTCGCCGGTGGTCATGACCGAGCTGTAGCGGCCGGGAGAGTTCAGCCCGTGCACGGTGGTCATCCAGTGCGGGCGGCGCGAAGGCGGCAAGCCACGCACCGCATGCAGGCCCAGCCAGGCCGGCAGGCGCGAACGCGCGTGGACGATGTCTGCGCCGACCTCGGTGAACAACCGCCGCAGCGTGGGCAAGTGGCGCAGCGTAAGCAGCGACTTGCGCCCGATGTCCAGCGTGAGGTGCTCGGCACCACTGTCCAGAAGCGGTTGCACCAGCCGCCCCCCCGCCGAGACCACCAGCGCACGATGGCCGGCGGCGACCAGCGCGGCGGCCACTTCCAGCGTCGAGCGCTCGACACCGCCGGAGTGCAGTGCCGGCAGCAACTGCACCACGGTCAATCGGCGCATCAGGGTCGGAGCCCGATCAGTCGGCGAGCACGAAGACCGCGCCGCAGTAGGCGCACTTGGCTTCGCCGTGGGGCTCGTCTTCAATCGGCAGGTAAACGCGCGGGTGCGAGTTCCACAGCGCCATCTCCGGGGTCGGGCAGCTCAGCGGCAGATCGCTGCGGTGCACGGTGTAACGCGTTTCGGCGTTGGCGGGAGCAGTGGCGGTATGGCTCATGGCGGCATCGTGGTGGGAGTGCGAGGCCTGCGATTCTAGCATCCGCGCACGGAGCAGCCGCATCGCTCGCCGCCTGTAGCCGCAGCGCTCGCCATCGGTAGTGACGGCCGCTGGCCGTCAGAAAGCTTGCCGTCCCACCACCACCCACACCCCACGCCTGTCGGCGCCGCCCGTGATTCGGGGACCGCAACCACCCGATGGGGTCATGGTGGTTGCGGTCGATCATGGATCGACCCTACCGGTTCGCTTGGGGCGTCGGGGCGCCATGGGCGGCGACGCTTGGCACGCTGGATGCGGCGTTTGCGGTCCCTCGCCCGATCCCGCGGCCCGCCGCCCGGCCCTTTCACGCATGACAGGACGCTTCACGCGTACCCGGTAACGTTCCGGATGTGGCGGCGCAGCAAAACCCGCGCGGCGGATCCTGCTGATTTAGATCGAACCAAATGCACTTGTCAGCGCCAACTTGCGTGTTGCAGGATGGTCCGCGTTGCTCTGGGAGGAGACCGCAATGCCCCGTACTGCCTCAGACCGTGCGCGTCCCGCGCCGCTCTATCTCGCGCTGGCCCTGGCCATGATCCCTGCAGCTCAGGCCACCCCGCTGGCGACTTCGTTCGAGCCGGGCCAGCCAACGGTGCGGAGCGACCGCACAGGCCCGATCCGCCTGCAGGTCGGCCCCGGTCCCGATGATCCCTATGCGGCCAAAGCCAGGGCCGGCTACACCGGGCGGCATGCGCTGCACTTCAGCGGCGACGGCGGCAGCGCCCGCCGGGTGCTGCTGGACGCCGACCAGCTGATCGAGCCGGACACCACGCTGAGCTGGATGGTCCTGCCGGAGATCGTCAATGGCGATACGTCCGCTTCTACCTACGTCTCGCTTGACCTGGTACTGGACGACGGCCAGCGGCTGTCGGCCAGCGACGCCCGCGACCAGCACGGCGTCGCCGTGGGCGCCAATGCGCAGGGCGGGTCGAAAACCCTCTACCCACAGCAATGGGCGCACAAGCGCGTGCGGCTGGGGGATGTCCCGGCGCTGCGCGGACGCCGCGTGGTTGCAGTGGAGCTGGAACTGGCCAGTGCAGACGGCGCGCCCGTGTCCGGCTGGATTGATGACGTGCAGCTGCAGTCCATGCCCCGGTCAGCGCCACAGCGCCCTTCGGACTGGGTGCTGACCACGCGCGGGACCCAGTCCAACGGGCGCTTTTCGCGGGGCAACAACTATCCCGCCACGGCGGTCCCGCACGGGTTCAATTTCTGGACGCCCGTGACCGATGCGGGCGTGCTCAACTGGCTTTACCGCTGGAACGAGCACAACGACGCCGACAACCGCCCGCGCCTGCAGGCCCTCTCGCTCAGCCACCAGCCGAGCCCGTGGATGGGTGATCGCCAGACTTTCCAGGTGATGCCTTCCGGGGCACGTGGCGTGCCCGAGGCGGACCGCGGAAAACGTGCGCTGGCGTTTTCGCATGACCAGGAGAACGCGCGGCCGCACCGCTACGACGTGCGCTTCGACAACGGCATTGCCGCCTCCATTGCGCCGACCGACCACGCCGCCCTGTTCCGTTTCGAGTTCCCTGCCGACGCGGACGCCAACCTGCTGTTCGACAACGTCGACGCGCGCGGGGGTCTCACCCTCGATGCCGCCACCCAGACGCTGTCCGGCTACACCGACGTGCGCAGCGGCCTCTCCAACGGTGCCACGCGCATGTATGTGGTCGCAGGCTTTGACCGCCCCTGGCGCAGCAGCGGCATGATCAGCACTGGACGCCCCACGGGCTACATCAAGTTCGACCCGGGCAGCGAGCGCCGCGTGCACATGCGCATCGCCACCTCGCTGATCTCGGTGGAACAGGCCCGCCACAACCTGGCACTGGAACTGGCTGCCGACGATGACATCGAGCGTGTGGCCGCACGCGCGCAGGACGCATGGGACGCGCGGCTCGGCGCCTTCGATATCGGCGATGCCAGCGCCGACCAGAAAACCACGCTGTATTCCAGCCTGTACCGTCTCTACCTGTTCCCCAACTCGGGCCACGAAAACGTCGGCACCGCGCAGGCGCCCGATTGGCGCTATGCCAGCCAGGCCAGTGCGGCCGACGACAACACCGACGGCAGCGCGACGCGCAGTTTCGCGCCAGTGCGCGACGGCAGGGTCTACGTCAACAATGGCTTCTGGGATACCTTCCGCACCACATGGCCTGCCTATGCGCTGTTCCGCGCGGAGGATGCCGGCGCACTGGTGCAGGGCTTCCTGGAGCAGTACAAGGCCGGTGGATGGGTCGCGCGGTGGTCCTCGCCGGGCTACGCCGACCTGATGGTCGGCACCAGCTCGGATGTGGCCTTTGCCGATGCCTGGTTGAAGGGCGTACGCGGCTTCGAGGTGGATACGGCCTACGACGCCGCGTTGCGGAATGCGACCGTGGTCCCCCCTGATCGCCATGTGGGGCGCAAAGGCATGGAGCGCTCGACGTTCACCGGCTTTGCCAGCGCCGATGTCCACGAAGGCATGTCCTGGACCATGGAAGGCGCATTGAACGATTTCGGCATCGCCAACATGGCAGGCCAGCTGGCCTCCACGGCGCCCACGCCACAGCTGCGTGAGCGCTATTCCACTGAATCGGCCTACTTCCGCCATCGTGCGGCCGCCTATGCCACGGTGTTCGACGCCAAGGCCGGCTTCTTCCAGGGCCGCCACGAGGACGGCAGCTGGCGCGTAGACGCGAAGGACTACGACGCCCGCGTATGGGGCCACGATTACACCGAATCCAATGGGTGGACCTTCGCTTTCACTGCCGCGCACGATGGCGAGGGGCTGGCCGCGCTGTACGGCGGACGCGACGCACTGGCAGCCAAGCTCGACACGTTTTTCGCCACGCCGGAGACCGCCGACCCGGCCTTCGTCGGCTCCTATGGCGGATTGATCCACGAGATGACCGAGGCCCGCGATGTGCGCATGGGCATGTATGCGCACAGCAACCAGCCCTCGCACCACATCCCGTGGATGTACCTCTATGCCGGCCAGCCCTGGAAGACCCAGAAGCATGTCCGCGAAATCCTCGCACGGCTCTACGTGGGCAGCGAGATCGGCCAGGGGTATCCCGGCGACGAGGACAACGGCGAGACCTCGGCCTGGTATGTGTTCGCCGCGCTCGGGCTGTATCCGCTGCGCATGGGTGCGCCGGAATACGCGATCGGCTCACCGTTGTTCCGCCACGCCCGCGTCACGCTGCAGGACGGGGCGGTGCTCACCGTCAACGCCCCGTCCAATTCCGCACGGAACGTCTACGTGCAGTCACTGAAGGTCAACGGCAAGCCATGGACCCGAACCTGGCTGCCGCATGAGGTGGTGGCCGCCGGTGCCACGCTGGACTTCGAGATGGGACCCGAGCCGTCACGTTGGGGTACCGGGGAGGGCGACGTGCCGCGATCGCTGACCGCGCCGGGCAAGCGTCCCGCCCTGCTGCAGGACCTGCTCGCATCGGGGGCGCAGGCGCGCCTGGAAGACGGTCGCCCGCTTGCCGCGCTGGTGGATGACGATGCCGGCAGCGTAGTGCCGCTCGGCGCCAAGGCCAGCGTGGTGCTGAGCGGCCTCAGCGACGGCGTGCCCTCCATGTACACACTGACCAGCGGCGACGGGACGGTGCGGGGCGGTGAGTGGACGCTGGAGGCACGTGCACCGGGTGGCAGCTGGACGATGCTGGATCGTCGTCGCGGTGAAGACTTCAGCTGGGCGCGGCAGACGCGTCCCTTCGCCATCAGCAGGCCAGGTCGCTATGCCGAGTATCGGCTGCGGATCGCCGCACCGGGACGCATGCAGCTGGCTGAGATCGAGCTCCTGGCTGAAGGAGACGTCCCATGAACCGGGCGATATCGCCTCGCGCGGCCCTGCTGCTGGCGGCACTGGCCTGCGGCGGCACGGGAAACGTGCAGGCCATCGAGGTCACGCGCAAGCAGGACGGGGTGACGCTGCATTACTCCGATGCCAGAGAGGCGCTGCCTGAAGCCATGCGTGAGCGCATCATTGCCACGTTCTTCAGCGCCTACCTGCCGCAGCGACGCGACTTCCACTCCCAGGCGCCGAGCCAGACCGCCATCCGCATCGATCCGGCGTACGACGGCATTGCGTTCGTCGGCGAAAAGGACAAGGCCGCCACGATCACCATCAATCCGGGCTGGCTGCACACGCATCCCGGTGACACCGATCTGGTCACCCACGAAGCGATGCACATCGTGCAGGGCTACCCGGAATACGCCAATGAACGCGTGCCCGGCTGGCTGGTGGAGGGCATCGCCGACTATGCGCGGGACCGCTATGGCAGCGACAACGCAGCGGCGGGCTGGGCACTGCCGATCGCCGTGAAACAGGGTCAACATTTCGATACGGGCTACCGGGTCACGGGCGCCTTCCTGAAATGGAGCGAGGCGGCACATCCCGGCCTGGTCAAGATGCTCGATGGCGCGCTGCGCAGTGGCCGCTATACGCCTGCACGTTGGCAGCAGCACACCGGCCAGACCCTCCCTGCGCTGTGGAACAGCTACGCAGAAGAACGGGCCGCACCGCGTTGATATGACCCGGACCGGCCACCGCCATCGGTGACGGGTGGCGCCGACCCTGGGTCGGCGCTACCGCTGGAGGCTGAAAAGAAGGCTTACGCCTTCTTTTCAGCCTCCAGCTGCTTGCGGATCTGCGCATCCACTGCGGCGATCGCGGTCATGTTCAGTATCCGGCGCGACGTCGCACTGCTGGTCAAAATATGTGCCGGCTTGGCCACACCCATCAGGATCGGGCCGATCGCCACGCCGTCGGTGAACACGCGCACCAGGTTGTACGCGATGTTGGCGGCTTCCAGGTTGGGCAGCACGAACAGATTGGCCCGGCCGGTCAGCGTGGAACCCGGCAGCAGCTTCTGCCGCAGCGCTTCGTCCCACGCGGTATCGCCCTGCATTTCGCCATCGACGTTCAAGCGCGGGTTGCGCTTGAGCAGCATCTCGCGGACCTGCCGCATCTTCAGCGCATCACGCGAGTCGTGGCTGCCGAAGTTCGAGTGCGACAACAGCGCCACGTTCGGCTCGATGCCGAACAGCTTCATGCGGTAGGCAGCCTGCAGCGTGGCTTCGGTCAGCTGTTCGGCCGTTGGATCCTCCTGCACGTGCGTATCGACGAAGAAGAACACGCCCTGCTGGTTGATCACACCGGTCATCGCCGACGTCGAGGTGACCTTCGACTCCAGCGGCAGCACGCTGCGTACGTAGCCCAGCTTCTTGTGGAAACGCCCGACGATGCCGGTCAACAACGCATCGGCTTCGCCACGGGCCACCATCACGGCGGCGATCAGCGTCGGCCGCGAGCGCATCAGGTTCTTGGCAGCGGCAACGGTCACCCCGCGGCGACCGGTCAGTGCATGGTAGTACTGCCAGTACTCATTGAATCGCGGATCGTCGTTGATATTGGTGACTTCGACGTTCTCGCCGATCTTCAGCCGCAGGCCCAGGCGTTCGATGCGCGCCTCGATGACATCCGGGCGGCCGATCAGGATCGGATGCGCCAGGTTCTCATCGACCACGTTCTGCACCGCCTGCAGCACGACTTCTTCCTCGCCCTCGGCATACACCACGCGCTGCTTGTCGGTGCGCGCGCGATCGTAGACCGGCTTCATCATCAGGCTGGTGCGGTAGACGAACTCGGACAGCTTCTGGCGGTAAGCCGCCATGTCGGCGATCGGCCGCGTGGCCACGCCGGATTCCATCGCCGCCTGCGCGACTGCAGCCGACAGCTCGACCAGCAGGCGACGATCGAACGGACGCGGGATCAGGTACTCCCGGCCGAAGCTCGGCGTTTCGCCGCCATAGGCCGATCCCATGTCGGTGGCGGCCCGGCGTGCCAGCGCGGCGATCGCGCGCACGCAGGCGATCTTCATTTCTTCGTTGATTGCCGTGGCACCGACATCCAGCGCACCGCGGAACAGGTAGGGGAAGCACAGGACGTTGTTGACCTGGTTCGGGTAGTCCGAACGACCGGTGCCGATGATCGCGTCGGCGCGCACGGCGCGTACGTCCTCGGGCATGATCTCCGGGGTTGGATTGGCCAGCGCGAAGATCACCGGGTCCGGGGCCATGGTCCTGACCATGTCCGGGGTGAGGATGCCCGGCGCTGAAAGACCGAGGAAGATGTCCGCCCCGTCGACGATCTCAGCCAGCGTGCGCTTGTCGGTATCCCGTGCGTAGCGCGCCTTTTCCGGGTCCAGGTCGGTGCGGCCGGTATGGATCACGCCGTCGCGGTCGAAGGCCAGGATGTTCTCCGGCTTCAGCCCCAGCTGGACCAGCATGTTGACGCAGGAAATACCGGCCGCGCCCATGCCCGTGGTCGCCAGCTTCACTTCTTCGATCTTCTTGCCGGTGATGGCCATGGCGTTCAGCACTGCGGCACCGACAATGATCGCCGTGCCGTGCTGATCGTCATGGAACACCGGAATCTTCATCCGCTCGCGCAGCTTGCGCTCCACGATGAAGCATTCCGGTGCCTTGATGTCTTCCAGGTTGATGCCCCCGAAGGTGGGCTCAAGCGAGGCGATGATGTCCACCAGCTTGTCCGGATCCAGCTCATCGACCTCGATGTCGAATACATCGATGCCGGCGAACTTCTGGAACAGCACGCCCTTGCCCTCCATGACCGGCTTGCCCGCCAGCGGCCCGATGTTGCCCAGGCCCAGCACGGCGGTGCCGTTGGAGATCACCGCCACCAGGTTGCCGCGCGCGGTCAGCTCACTGGCCTGTTGCGGATCAGCCATGATCGCTTCGCATGCATAGGCCACGCCCGGCGAATAGGCCAAGGACAGATCACGCTGGGTCAGCATCGGCTTGGTCGCAGCGACGCGGATCTTCCCCGGCGGCGACATGCGGTGGTAATCGAGGGCGGCCTGTTTGAAATCTTCTTTGGACATCGACGTTGGGCACATGAATGGGCAAGGGGGACAGGGGATCATACCCCCGTTGAACCGTGTGGACCTGTCGCGGGGCTGTCGCGGCGCTGCTGCGACGCAGCATCCAACATGGACCGGAAGCATGCCCGCGTCGCCAGGTCAGGCGCCACGGACGCACCGGCAGCAGAGCGGAGGTGCCGGGAAAAAAAAGGCGGGGCCCCGTCATCGCTGACGGGCCCCGCATCCGACGTGGAAGGGTCAGATCTTGGCGGAAGCGAGAGGCAGGGCTGCATCGACCGGTGGCGGCAACTCGTTCTCGCGGCCATCCAGCGCCAGCTTGAGACGGTCGCGATCCAGCGCGCCTTCCCAGCGCGAGACCACCACGGTCGCGACCGCGTTGCCGATGAAGTTGGTCAGCGAGCGGCACTCGCTCATGAACCGGTCCACGCCCAGAATCAGTGCCATGCCGGCCACCGGCACTTCCGGCACCACCGCCAACGTGGCCGCCAGCGTGATGAAGCCGGCGCCGGTCACGCCTGCCGCGCCCTTCGAACTCAGCATCGCGACCAGCAGCAGCGCGATCTGGTGACCCAGGGTCAACTCGGTGTTGGTGGCCTGGGCGATGAACAACGCGGCCAGGGTCATGTAGATGTTGGTGCCGTCGAGATTGAAGGAATAGCCGGTGGGAACCACCAGGCCCACCACCGATTTGCTGCAGCCGGCGCGCTCCATCTTCTCCATCAGCGAAGGCAGCGCGGACTCCGAAGAGGACGTTCCCAGCACCAGCAGCAGTTCCGCTTTGAGGTACCGGGCGAGTTTGAACACCGAGAAGCCGCACAGGCGGGCGACCAGACCCAGGATCACCGCCACGAACAGGAATGCGGTCAGGTAGAACGACCCGACCAGCCAGGCCAGGTTGATCAGTGAGCCGACGCCGTACTTGCCGATGGTGAAGGCGATCGCACCGAACGCACCGATCGGCGCTGCGCGCATCAGGATATGCACCAGCTTGAAGACCGGGGCGACCAGCGCCTCGAGGAAGCTCAATACCGGCTTCCCCTTCTCGCCCACCAGCGCCAGGGCGATGCCGAACAGCACCGCCACGAACAGCACCTGCAAGATGTTGCCATCCACGAAAGCACTGACCAGCGTTTTCGGAATGATGTCCATCGCAAAGCCGACCAGGGTCAGCTCATGCGACTTTTCCACGTAGCTGTTGACGGCGGTCTGGTCCAGGTCGGCCGGGTTGATGTTCATCCCTGCGCCCGGCTGCACCACGTGCGCCACGACCATGCCCACCACCAGGGCCAGCGTGGAGAAGAACATGAAGTAGGCCATCGCCTTGGCGAAGACCCGGCCGACGGTGCGAAGGTGGGTCATTCCGGCGATGCCGGTGACGATGGTCAGGAAGATGACCGGGGCGATGATCATCTTCACCAGGTTGATGAAGGCGTCGCCCAAGGGCTTCATCTTTTCGCCGACCAGCGGCTCGTAGTGGCCCAGGACGGCGCCCAGCACGATGGCGACCACCACCTGGAAATACAGCTGGCGGTAGAACGGCAACGGCTTGGTCGGCACCGGGGAAGCGGCGGGGACGTGCATGGCGGGCTCCGGAAGGGGTTTTTGACGGCAACGGCACGAATTCGTCGTGACGCGGCATCCGATGGCGCCCTTTGTACGCCGCGCCGAGGGTCCAGCAGATAACCTATTGGTACTACCCCCCCGGTTCAGCCAGACCTGGCGGCCCTTATGCGCCTAAACTGCGCCGGTCGCCAATGGCCCGCACCCGCGCGTCCAGGCGTTTCCACCTTTCCCGAATTGAGATCTGCCGTCCCATGCGAATGACCCCGACCCTGCTTGCCCTGTCCCTGGCCGCCAGCCCGCTGCTGGCCAACGCCGCTGGTTTTGACGACTGGCCGACCAAAGTCGCGTTTGCTGACGGCACCGAGCTGGCCGCCACCGGCAACATCGCCTATGACTGGAACAACTTCTCCGGCGACATCGAGAACGCCGACGCGGTGCGCCGCAAGGAGTTCGGCGCCACGCTGAAGAAGAAGGGCGTGTTCGACGCGATGGTGTACTACGACTTCCAGTCCGACACCTGGCTGGACGTGTTCTTCCGCGTCGAGAGCAAGGCCATGTTCGGCCAGGACGTCGGCAAGTTCCGCTTCGGCTACATCAAGACGCCGGTCGGCCTGGATGCGGTGACCAGCTCCCGCGCCGGCAGCTTCATGGAATACGCCATGCCCGTGCAGGCCTTCTACGCGGGCCGCCGCACCGGTGTGGACTGGGTGCTGGAGCGCCCGGCCTACCTGCTGCAGGCCGGCGCGTACGGTGGCAAGGACCTGCAGGGTGACAACCCGGGCACCATGCAGGCGCTGCGCGCGGTGTGGACGCCGGTGAAGGCCGAGGCCAACGTACTGCACCTGGGCCTGGCGCTGTCGCAGGAAAACCCGCGCGGCTGGCGCGATGGCCGCGACGTGCACCATGAGGCCACCGCGCGTTTCCGCGCGCGTCCGGAAGCCGGCCTGACCGATCTGCGCCTGGTCGATTCCGGTGCGCTGGTGACCGCTGACAAGATCAACCGTGCCGGCCTGGAAGGCATCTGGATCCGTGGCCCGTTCTCCGTGCAGGCCGAAGCGCTGCAGGCCACCATCACCCGCGAAGGCAAGCCTGACTACACCGGCAATGGCCAGTACGCGATGGCCAGCTGGGTGCTGACCGGCGAATCGCGCGCTTACAGTGGCGGCAGCGTGGCCAACGTCAAGCCGGCGCGCGATTACGGCGCAGTGGAACTGGTGGCGCGCTACAGCCGGCTGGACCTGGACGACGCCGACGTGCTCGGCGGACGTGAACACAACTGGACGATCGGCGCCAACTGGTACCTGACCAGCCACTTCAAGTTCCAGGCCAACTACGTGAAAGCCGATGCGAGCCGCCGCGGCGTGCACACCACGCCGGAGATCTTCGAAGTCCGCGCGCAGATGCATTTCTGATCGGTGGATGACGGCCCGTGGTCGCGAAGCAGTCGACCATGGGTCGACTCTACCCGGCTGCGGCTGGTGCAGCGCAGTCGACCATGGGTCGACTCTACCGGGATGACATGGCGCGGGTAGACTGATGCCATGTACCGGCTGGGCCGCTACCGCAAGCTGGCCACGACCCTGCTGGTGATGATCGGCGGGACCGTGTTGTGTGCGGTGTCGGCAGGCCATTTCGCCGGCCAGCGCGCGCTGGCTGGCGAAAGCGCGCAGGTGCGCCGCCAGCTGCAGCTGTATGCGCAGGGCCTGCAGCAGCGGATCGACCGCTTCGGCACCCTGCCTCAGGTGATGGCGCTGGATCCGGATCTGCTGGCCGCGCTCCGTGAGCCCCCAAGACCGGCCGGGCGCCAGCGGCTGAACCTGAAGCTGTTCCAGGCCAACCAGGTCACACGCGCGTCGACCCTGACCCTGGTCGGCCGCGACGGGGTCGCGGTGGCCGCCAGCAACTGGGACCAGCCGTCCAGCAACGTCGGCGAGGACTACAGCTACCGGCCCTACTACCTGCAGGCGATGTCCAGCGGCCACGGCCGCTTCTACGGCATCGGCATGACCACCGGGGTACCGGGTTATTTCCTTTCGCACGCCATCGACGATGCCGACGGTACACGGCTGGGCGTGGTAGTGATCAAGATCGAACTGTCGGCGCTGGAACAGGAATGGGTGTCCAGCCAGGACGTCGTGCTGGCCAGCGACAACCACGACGTCGTGTTCCTTGCCAGCCAGGATGCGTGGCGCTACCGGCTGCTGCGTACGCTGGGACGCGAAGAACGCAACGAAATGCTGGCCAGCCGCCAGTACGCCGACCGCTCGCTGCAGCCGCTGCGTGCGCGCACCGAGCGCGTGCTGGAAGATGGCGGGCGCATCGTGCGCATGGCCGATCCGGCCCTGCCCCGCCCCGTGCTCTGGCAGAGCATCGCGCTGCCCGAGGAAGACTGGCAGCTGCACCTGCTGCATGATGCCAGCGGCGCCGGCGCCGTGGCCCGCAGTGCGGCCATCGGTGGCGGTGCGGCCTGGCTGGCGCTGGGCTTCCTGGTACTGTTCGTCCAGCAGCGGCACCGGCTTTCGGCGCATCGCCAGCGCAGCCGGCGTGAGCTTGAAACCCTGCTCAAGCAGCATGCACAGGAACTGCGCAGCGCGCAGGACGGCCTGCTCCAGGCTGCCCAGGACGCCGATCGCGGGCTCAGCCGCAGCCTGGAGCACCTGCCACAGGGCGTGGTGATCATCGACGGCCAGCAGCAGTTGGTGGCGTGGAATTCGCGCTATCTGGAGCTGTTCCGGTTTCCGCCCGGCCTGGTCCAGGTGGGCCGCCCGATCGAAGAGATCTTCCGTTTCAACGCACGTCGCGGGTTGCTCGGTCCGGGCCCGGTCGACGAGGCGATCCAGCGGCGCCTGAACCACCTGCGCAGTGGCCGCCCGCACATGCGCGAAAGCGAAAAGGAGGACGGCACGGTGTTGGAGATCCGCGGCAATCCCCTGCCCGACGGCGGCTTCGTGACCAGCTACGCGGACATCACCAGCTACAAGAACGCGGCGCGGGAGCTGCGTTCGCTGGCCGATGCGCTGGAGCACCGCGTCGCCGAACGTACGCGCGATCTGGACGAAGCCCGCCGCGACGCCGAGCAGGCCAACCGCTACAAGACCCGCTTCGTCGCTTCGGCCGTCCATGACCTGCTGCAGCCCCTCAATGCGGCCCGCATGTTCGTCTCGGTGCTGCGCGGCAAGCTGGGCGATGGCGAGCAGCAGCAGACCGCCGACCATATCGAGGCGGCACTGTCCGCGCAGGATGCGATCCTGGTCAGCCTGCTGGATATCTCCCGGCTGGAATCCGGCAGCCTGCAGACACGGGTGCGTCCCTTCGCGCTGAATGCGCTGCTGGAGACCCTGGCGCGGGAGTTCGGGATGGCCGCGCAGGAGCGCGGACTGGAACTGCGCTGGGTGCCGACGCGCGCGGTGGTGGTGAGCGATGAGGCCCTGCTGAGGCGCATCCTGCAGAACTTCCTTTCCAATGCGCTGCGCTACACGCAGCGCGGACGCGTGCTGCTGGGCTGCCGCCGGGAGGCGGGACGGCTGTGGATCCAGGTGCATGACCAGGGCCCGGGCATCCCTGAAAGTCTGCACCGGGAGATCTTCGAAGAGTTCCGCCGTCTGCATGACGGCCAGGAGCGCGGCACCGGGCTGGGTCTGGCGATCGTGGAGCGCATCGGCAGGCTGCTGGGACACCCGATACGGCTGCGCTCGGTGCTGGGCAGCGGCACGATGTTCGAGGTAGCGGTGCCCCTGGCGCAGGCCGAGGATGTCGCCATCGCTGCGCCGCCGCCCGCACCTGTGGTGGTGGAGACCACCGCCGACAGTCCGCTGCGTGGGCGTCGGGTGTGGGCGATCGACGACGATGCCCATGTCAGCGCCGCCACGCGCGCGCTGCTGGAGAAGTGGGGCTGCGACGTGCTGCAGTCAGACGGCCCGCAGCCGGCGCTTGATGCGGCGCGTGCAGGAGATGCGCCGGAGCTGGTGCTGCTGGACGTACGCATGGGTGACTACCACGGTCCGGCGCTGTATGCCGCGCTGTGCGAGCGTTGGCACGCGCAGCCTCCCGTGATACTGGTCACCGCCGAACGCGACGACGCTTTGAAGGCGCTGGCACTGGAAAACGGCTGGGGCTTCCTGTCCAAGCCGGTGCGTCCCCCTGCCCTGCGTGCGCTGATGACCCAGCTGTTGGTGCGACATCGCGGCTGACGCCGGCAGGCCGGCGGATCGCCGCTGCGGCAGCGGACGGTCTCCGCAGGCCTCGGCCCCGGTAGCGCCGACCCATGGTCGGCGAGGGCAGCGTCCCGGCGCACGTCCAGCGCATCGGCAGGCATGGCGCGCCGCTCCCTGCCCTACACCAGTCCGGCGTCTCCCTCCGGCTCCAGCGCCTTCACCAGCACCGCCGCCTGGGTGCGGCTGACACAGTCGAGTTTTTTCAGGATGGCGGTGACGTGAACCTTGACCGTATTCTCGGCCAGCCCCAGCGTGTATGCGATCTGCTTGTTCAGCAGCCCGTCCGCCAGGCACAGCAGCACGCGGAACTGCTGCGGGGTCAGCTGCGCGAGGCGGCTGGCCAGCAGCGCGTCCGCGTCGGACCGCTCGGCGGCCATCGCCGGGAACCATAATCCGCCGTCCAGCACTGCCGCTACCGCCTCGCCGATCGTTTCCGGCGGCACCGACTTGGGAATGAAGCCCGCTGCTCCGAACTGCTGCGCACGGCGTATCACGCGCGGATGATCGTTGGACGACAGGATCACCACCGGAACGTCGGGATGCGAGCCGCGCACGTGCAGCAGGGCCGAGAAGCCGTGCGCACCGGGCATGGTCAGGTCCAGCAGCACCAGATCCACGTCCGCATCCTGGTCCAGCGCCTGTTCCAGCGCCTCCGCACTGGCGACCTCACGTACCTGGACCTGCGGCAGCCCTTGCCGCAGCGCGTGCACGACCGCCGCGCGCAGCAGCGGATGGTCATCGGCAACCAGCAGGTTCAGTTCGCTCATGACCGCATTGTAGAGCCGACTCCAGTTGGCTGCTCGGCGTGCACAGGGCGGTCCACGCCGCGCTGCCCGCATGCTGCGCAGGGCGGCTGCCGTCAGCTGCGCGACCTGCCCGGCCCATCAACGTGCCGGCCGCATGCTGCTGTTCCACGCGTCCAGGAACTGCCGGCGCTTGAGCGCGTCCAGGTAGACCAGCAGCCCGGGACCCAGCTGGATCGGTCGCAGGCTGCGTTCGGGCGCGCCATTGCGGGGCGTACCGCTGCCGACGATCGGCATCAGCCGGGCCTCGCGCGAGAGCACCTGCTGCCCGCGTGGCGACAGCAGGTAATCGAGAAAACGACGCGCCTCGGCACTGTTGCGTGCAGTGCGCGGGATCACCGCCGTGCGCAGCATCACCAGCGTGTAGTCCTCCGGCTCGACGATGCCCAGCGGCTCGCCCTGATCGATGCGCGCCTGTGCGTAGGATCCCAGCACGTTGTAGACCAGCGACAGCTCGCCACTGCTGACCTTGTCCAGCAGCACTCCGGTACGTTCCTCCAGCAGGACACGATTGTTGCCGAGCGCGCCGAGCAGGGCACCGGCGATGCTGCCGCGCTGCGCGTCCTGGGTCGCCAGCAGGTAACCGACGCTGCTGCGGTTGATGTCATAGGTGCCGACCCGGCCCCGCAGCGGCGCATCGCCTGCGCGCAGCAGGTCCAGCAGCTGCCTCCGCGTGCGCGGCACGCGCGTGGCCGCCAGCATGCGCGTGTTGTAGACCATCGCCACCGGCTCGTAGCTGATGCCGAAGGCTTCATTGCGCCACCGCGCCCATGCAGGCAGTGCCTCGGTCTGTGGCGAGCGATGTGCCTGCGCGTGCCCATCGTTCACCAGCTTGGCCTGCAGGTCCATGCCGCTGGAGATCAGCAGATCCGCGCGGCCTGCACCGTCTGTCGCACGTTCGCCCAGGAACCGGGCGTGCAGGTCCTGGGTGATGATGTCTTCGTAGACGACTTCCGTCCCCGGATGCAGCCGCTGGTAATCAGCGATCACGACCGCGAAGACCTCGATATCGGTCGAGCCGTGGATACGCAGCTGGGCGTTTGCCGGCCCGGCCGCCGGGAAACGCTGGACATCGCCGGGCGCTGCGCCGGCCAGCCCGGCCCACAACAGCAGCACGGACAGCACAAAGAAGCGGATCATGCGTGGCTCCTTGGCAGGACGATGGTGGCGACCAGGCCGCCCCCAGGGCGGTTGGACAGATCGATGTGGCCGGCGTGGGCGTCGACGACGCGCTTGACGATGGCCAGGCCAAGGCCCGCCCCGCCGGCAGCGGCCCCCTCGCCGCGGGCAAAGCGCTCGAACACCCGCTCGGCATCGGCCGCAGCGATGCCGGGGCCACGGTCGGCGATGGTCAGCACGGCGTTGCGGTCGTCGGTGGTCAGGGCCACCTGCAGGGGCGCGGCCGCACTGTACTTGATGGCGTTGTCGACGAGGTTCTTGATCGCTTCGCGCAGCAGCAGTGCGTCGCCCTGCACCCACACCGGTGCGGCCCCCATCAGCAACTGCACGCGGGGAACCGGTTCAACCTGCGGAACAGCCTCATGCAGCGCCTGGTGGACGGTTTCGGCAAGATCCACCGGCGCATAGCGCTGCAGGGTGGAGCGATGGATCACGCTGGCGTCGCTGAGCAGCTGGTTGAGCAGCCGGGACATATGGCTGGCGTTGCGCTCGATCGCCTGCAGGCTGCGCCGCATGTCTTCGGGGTCCTCATCATCCAGCGCCAGCTGCGCCTGCGCGCGCAGCGCGGCCAGCGGCGTACGCATCTGGTGTGCGGCCTCGGCCATGAACGAACGCAGCGTCTCGTTGCTGCTGGAAAGCCGGCCCATGAAGCGGTTGAGCGCGGCGACCATCTGGTCCATCTCGCGGGGAACGTGGGCACTGAGTGGCCGCAGGTCGGAAGGCTCGCGGCGCGACAACTCGCGTTCCACCCGTACCAGTGGACGGAAGGCCCGGTGCACGCCCCATCCGACCAGCGCCAGCGAAAGCAGCGACAACACGCTGATGGCCAACAGCGCCCGGTTCACCATGTCCTGCGCCAAGGCTTCGCGTGCGCGGCGGGTCTGCCCGACCTGCACTTGGACCTCGCCCTGCGCGGACGAGGAAGACAGGTTGCGCGCGACCACCACGAACCGCACCCGCTCACCGCTGTAGGGGGCATCGAACAACTGCGGCGCGCCGGGCGGCGCCGCGTTTCCCCGTGGCGGCCGTGGCAGGTCGGCGTAACCGGTGATGAGCGCGCCGCGGCTGTCGGCTACCCGGTAAAACACCCGGTCCTCGGGCGCCATCGCCAACAGGTCAAGCGCGGCGTAGGGCAGGTCGACTTGCCATTGCCCTTCCACCAGTGCCACCGAATCGGCGATCGACAGCGCCGAGGAGACCAGCAAGTGATCGTAGGAGCGGTTGGCGGCGCGTTGACCATACTCGCGGGCGGCGAACAGCAGCGCCACCGCGAACACGGACAGCAGCACGCCCAGGTACACCATCAGGGTGCGTCGCAACGACGATGGCGCCTGTGTCTTACGCGGCGTCATCTGGATCGCCATCGTGGGGTGGGACCGGCTCCAGCATGTAGCCGGCCCCGCGCACGGTGACGATGCGCAGAGGCGCGCCTGCCAGTTTGCGACGCAGGCGTCCGACGTAGAGCTCGATCGCGTTGGGCCCCGCTTCGTCGTCGAATCCAAACAGCCCATTGCCGATGTCATCCTTGCCCACGACCTGGCCGAGGCGACCGACGAGGATTTCCAGCAGGCGGAATTCGCGGTTGGGCAGCTCGATCGGCTCACCATCCAGACTGACGCGATGGGCCGCGTTGTCGAACTGGAAGCCTGCGATCTGCAGCACTTCGCTCGCCTGGCCGCGCGCGCGCCGCAGCAGCACCCGGCAACGCGCTTCGAACTCGCGGAAATCGAACGGTTTGCCCAGGTAATCGTCGGCGCCCACGTCCAGCGCCTGCACCCGGTCTTCGATACCGTCACGCGCGGTCAGCATCAGTACCGGCGTGCTGTCGCCGCGTTCGCGCATGCCGGCGAGCACGCGCAGTCCATCCAGCTTGGGCAGGCCGATGTCCAGCACCACCAGGTCGAAACGCTGGTACCGCAGCACGCTGGCGGCGGCCAGGCCGTCGGCCTGCCAGTCCACCGCGTGGCCGTTGCGGCGCATGCGGCGGATGATGGCGTCGGCCAGGTCCGGGTTGTCTTCTACCAGCAGCAGGCGCATGCGTTCGGGACCGGTGGGGAGGATGAATGCTAACGCAGGTGGGCTGGATCGAACGGGTGGCCCCGCGCCTGGCGCGCCAGCTGGTGAGTGCGGCGATGGGCGGCGTGGGGTGGCGCGGCAGGCTTCGCTGCGGCGCACAAACCGCTGACAGGTGAATGACAGCTCGCTGGAACCAGACTGCGGGCACGCACCTGCTTCGGGTGCCTGTCTGTCGCGCGCCGCGCGCACCTGGGAGGGTTTGTGGGACGTTTCGCTGTTCGCTGGTCGGCTGTGGGTCCGGGTGCGGTGGTGGTGTGTGGGGCGCTCTGCGCCGCGCCGACGCTGGCCCGGGCGGCGGAGGATGATCGCGCAGTGACCGCCGAAGTCGGTGGCCGCCTGCACCTGGATTTCGCCAGCTTCGACAATGACGGGCGTGGCACGCCGAACAAGGACGACACCGAGGTGCGTCGCGCATGGCTTGACGTTTCCGGCAAGTTCTTCCTGGTCGACTACAAGATGGAAGCCGATTTCTCCGGTGACCGCGTGGAAGCAAAGGACGTGTACCTGAGCCGCGGCTTCGGCGACGCCGGCCGGCTGACCGTGGGCCAGTTCAAGCAGTACTTTTCGCTTGATGACCGTACCGGATCCAACTACGGCAGCTTCCTTGAGCGCGGCAACGTGGGCACGACGCTGGCGCCGCTGTATCGGCTGGGTGCGTCGTGGCAGGCCAATCCAGGCGACTTCACCTGGGCCGCCAGCGTCTACAGCCTGGAGAGCATCGATGCGTGGCAGGTCAAGGGCCGTGCGGCCGGTGGGCGCGCGACGTGGTCGCCGGCGCCCGTCAGCGGCGACGTGCTGCACCTGGGCGTCTCTGTTGCGCGTGAGCTGTATGACAACCCCGGCGCCAGCGGCGCGCCGGGCCTGCGCATCCGCCCGCGTCCGGCCGGGCACCTCTCCGATGAGAGCCGGCTGACCCTGGTCGATTTTTCCGCCGGCCGCGATACCGACGTGGACAAATGGTCGCTCGAGTACGCGCAGGTCCGCGGTCCGTGGTCGTGGCAGGGCGAGTTCAGCGGTGCCAACTTCGATGACGGCCTGCAACGCGGCAAGGTCGTTGCCGGCTACGGCATGCTGAGCTGGTTCGTGACCGGCGAGTCGCGCACCTATGACGCCCGCACCGGGCGATTCGCGCGGGTCAAGGACATCCGCCACAAGGCGGGGGCTTTCGAGCTGGCCCTGCGCTATGACCAGATGCGCGGCGACCAGCATCAGGTCGGCCTGCCCGCGCTTCGCGAGGGCAGCACCGAAGCATGGACGCTGGGCGGCAACTGGTACCTGCGTGACAACCTGCGTTTCATGCTCAACCTGATCGAGAGCCGCAACCGCGACCGCCTTGCCGACGTCACCGTCGACCGCACGCGCGCGGTGACCGGACGTCTGCAGTTCGACTTCTGATCCGCCCTTCCCTTTCCGCACCGATACGCAAGGAGTCCGCAGATGATGCTCAGCATCCTCGGCTTTGGCATGGTCATTACGTTCATGTATCTCATCATGAGCAAGCGCCTGTCACCACTGGTCGCCCTGATCACAATCCCGATCATCTTCGCCCTGCTGGGCGGCTTCGGCGCCGATATCGACGAGATGATGCTCGACGGCATCAAGAAGATCGCGCCCACCGGCGTCATGCTGATGTTCGCCATCCTCTACTTCGGCGTGATGATCGACGCAGGCCTGTTCGATCCGCTGGTGCGGATCATCCTCAACGTGGTCAAGGGTGACCCGCTGAAGATCGTGGTCGGCACCGCCGTACTGGCGATGCTGATCTCGCTTGATGGCGACGGCTCGACCACCTACATGATCACCGTGTCAGCGATGCTGCCGCTGTACAGGCGGCTGGGCATGAGCGCGCTGAACATGACCTGTGTGACCATTCTGGCCGGCGGCGTGATGAACCTGACGCCGTGGGGCGGTCCGACTGCGCGCGCCGCCACCGCACTGCACGTGGATCCCGCAGACGTTTTCGTGCCGCTGATTCCCTCGATGGTGATCGCCTGCGCGGGCATCCTGGTGCTGGCGTGGTACCTGGGCCTGAAGGAACGTCGGCGACTGGGCGTGGTGAGCCTGCCTCAGGGGGGCAGCTGGATGGACTCCAGCGTATCCGACGATGGTGACGCGCTGCCGACGGTGGAAAACGCAGAAGACATCAAGCGGCCGAAGCTGCTATGGGTGAACTTCGCGTTGACTACGGCACTGATGGCCGCGCTGATCATGGGCCTGCTGCCGATGCCGATTCTGTTCATGGTGGGCTTCGCGATCGCGCTGGTGATCAACTACCCGAACCTGGCCGAGCAGCGCCGTCGCGTGGTGAATCACGCCGGCAACGTGCTGTCGGTGGTCTCGCTGATCTTCGCCGCGGGCATCTTCACCGGCATCCTCAACAACACGGGCATGGTCGAAGCGATGTCGCACAGCTTCCTGGCCATCATCCCCGAAAGCTGGGGGCCGTACCTGGCGGTGATTACCGCGCTGGCGTCGATGCCCTTCACCTTCTTCATGTCCAACGACGCGTTCTATTTCGGCGTGCTGCCGATCCTGTCCGAAGCCGCCGGCAACTACGGCATCACGCCGGTGGAGATGGCACGCGCCTCGCTGGCCGGGCAACCGGTGCATCTGCTCAGTCCGCTGGTGCCCTCGACTTACCTGCTGGTGGGCCTGGCGAAAGTGGAGTTCGCCGACCACCAGAAGTTCACCCTGAAATGGGCGGTGCTCATATCCCTGCTGCTGATGGCCGGCAGCCTGCTGTTCGCGTTGTATCCCCTGGCCGCCTGAGCGGTCCCATCCTGGTACCTGGAGAACTCCAATGACCCTTCGCATCGCCTATGTCACCAGCGGTATGGGCAGTGTCGGCACCGCGATCTGCCAGACCCTGGCCCGCGCCGGCCACACCGTCGTCGCCGGCTGCGCACCCGACTCGCCGCGCAAGGCCGGCTGGCTGCGCGAGCAGCGTGAGCTCGGCTTCGATTTCGTCGCATCGGAAGGCAACGCCACGGACTGGGGCTCCACCACCGCCGCGTTCAGCAAGGTGCGGGCCGATGTCGGCGAGGTCGATGTGCTGGTCAACAACTCCGGTGGAAGCCGCGACGTGCTGTTCCGGCAGATGAG
Source organism: Pseudomonadota bacterium (assembly GCA_037033225.1). GTDB lineage: Bacteria > Pseudomonadota > Gammaproteobacteria > Xanthomonadales > Xanthomonadaceae > Stenotrophomonas. The sequence goes on along the minus strand of JAZBLM010000007.1, from coordinate 23,515 downwards.
CGCGGACGACTGGAACGCGGTGATGGCGTCCAACCTCAACTCCCTGTTCAACCTGACCAAGCAGGTGGTTGACGGCATGACCACGCGCGGATGGGGACGCATCATCAACATCGGTTCGGTCAGCGCGCACAAGGGGCAGATCGGCCAAGTGAACTTCGCCACCGCCAAGGCGGCGATGCACGGTTTCAGCCGCGCGCTGGCCGCCGAAGTGGCCGCGCGTGGGGTCACCGTCAACACCATCTCGCCGGGCTACATCGCCAGCCAGGCGATCAGCAGCTTTCCACCGGACGTACTGGACCGGCTGGCCGCCTCCGTGCCGGTACGACGCCTGGGCAAGCCACAGGAAGTGGCGGCGCTGTGTGGCTGGCTTGCGTCTGACGATGCGGCCTATGTCACCGGCGCCGACTACCCGGTCAACGGTGGTCTCCACATGGGGTGAGGCGCGCCCTGGCGGCGCGTCGGGCGACGACCGCAGGCGATCAGGCCGGCGTGCACGCCCGGGCAGCGAGGCCCGTTGCTCGACCCCGTCACTCCGGTGACAGTTGATCCATGCGTATCCGGTTCGCAAACAGCGAAAACGCCAGCATCCCGGCCAGTCCATTGGCACGGCTCACCCAGTGCGGCAGCCAGCGCGGCGGCTCCAGGATGCCCTTCTCGAACAACGGCGCGAAGGTGATCGCATCCGTCAGGGTCATCTTGCCGGCGAACAGCCATCTGCAGACCTGCAGGCGATCTTCAGCCAACATGTGGCGGAAGAACGTGTGCACCGACACCAGCCCGCGCAGGTACACCGTGTCCTTGGTGAAGGCCATGCCGCCGGTCGGTGGCACCCCCCGGAACACCCGCTGGGCCGAAGCAAAACTCTCTTCCGGGTTCTGCCCGGCCTCGCAGAAATAGCGGAAGATCTCGATGAAATCAGCGCCTTCGCGCGCCATCGCGATTGCTTCGGTGCGCAGGCTGATGCGCTTGAGCCGCTCGATGTCGATGCTGCCGGTGATCTGCTCGGCAAACGTCGCCAGCCCTTCCTGTGTGGCCGTCACCCTTGGCGAGGAGAGGGCCAGGCTGGGGAGCACGTGCTGACCGCGGCCGTTGAGCGCGGTCAAGGAATGCACAAGCGCTTCATGATGGAACAACTGCGCCCGGTCGTACGCACTGAAGCGGGCGCTGGTGCGCAGGCGGATGCGCGTAGGACCGGCGGCCGCCTTGGATACGAGCTCCGGATCCAGGTGCACCTGGATCATCCGCGATTCGAAGAACGCATCCAGGTCACTCTGCAACTGCAGCTGCAGCGCGGTGGCGGACACCGGCACCTGCTCTTCCGGTGCGAGCAGTTCATGGTCGAGCTCGGTCGCGATCTGGATGAAATGGCGTGCCGCATCGCGCGTGCTGGGTCCGTTGCCCGGCAGCGGTTGATCGGGCGAGCCGAACAGTTGCACCGAGCACGCGTCGACCCTGGCAGTGCCCAGGTTTTCCAGCAACTGCGCGGCCACGTCCCAGCTCCGGGCGGAGTCCACCACGTAGCGGCCGAGCGGGTGGCTCTGGTCGCACTCGGCGATCAGCGCCGCCAGCGCACGGCGCTCCTCGCAGAAATCAAGCGTGGGGTAGTCGACCTGCGGCATCCGCGGCTGGCCGGCGGCCACGCTGGCCAGGAAGGGCGTCTGCAGGGCAGCAGGCCAGCTGGCCAGGCCCAGCAGGCGGATCCCGCCGACGGCCTCTACCAGCCGCGCATCAAGCGCAGCATGGTGGGCGGTTTCACGATCCAGGGTGCTCGTCGTGTCCATGGCGCCGACTATACGGCAGTGACGGCCGCTGTCCGTCAACCTCCACGGCGCTGACGGCCGACGACCGGCGCTACCGGCGGCGCGGCTTGCCGGCGCCGCGCCGCGCGGCCGTACGCCGCTCCTGTGCGGTTTCGGCCTGGCGTACGGCCAGTTTCGCGGCAGCGGCAGCGACCTCTTCCTTCAGCTTGAAGTAGTTGAGCACGCGCGTTTCTTCGATCTCGCCCTCTTCGATCGCCGCGCGAACCGCACATCCAGGTTCCTGCTGATGCAGGCAGTTGCGGAAGCGGCACTGGGCCGCCAGTGCTTCGATATCGGCAAATCCGCCTTCGGCCAGTGTCTCTTCGCCGGTCGGCTTGAGCTCACGCATGCCGGGCGTGTCGATCAGGCAGGCCCCCATCGGCAATGGCATCAGTGCACGGTGCGTGGTGGTGTGCCGGCCACGCGAATCATTCGAGCGCACGGCATTGGTTTTCATGCGCTGCTCGCCGAGCAGCGTGTTGGTCAACGTGGACTTGCCCGCGCCCGAAGAGCCCACCAGCACCACCGTACGGCCCGCACCCAGCCAGGGATGCAGGGTCGCCACGCTGACCGGGTCCAACCCGTTCACCGCGCGCAACGCGATACCCTGCATCTTGAGTTCGTCGAGCACTGCCAGCGCGTCTTCGCTGTATTCGGTCTGGTCGGCCTTGGTCAGCACCACCACCGGTTCGGCACCACCCCCGCCGACCAGCAGCAGATAGCGTTCGATGCGCCGCGGATTGAAATCCGCATCCAGCCCGCACACGATGAACACCGTATCGACATTGGCCGCGATCACCTGCTGGTGGTAATGCTCGCCAGCAGCGCCGCGCTTGATCAACGTACGACGCGGCAACAGGGCGACGATGCGGATTCCCTCCAACAACACCCAGTCGCCCACGGCCGGCCGCTCGTGGCTGGGAAAGCGCGGCCGCTGCCATTCGGGCAACGACTCGGCCTTGATTGACGCGTCCGGGCCATCAGCGACCACGTAATGGGTGCGGTGCTGCTCGATCACGCGCGCAGGTCGCGCCATCCCGTGGGTGGCCATCGCGGCGTGCCAGTCCGGCTGGTCGGCCTGCTCGGGTGGGCCAGGCCAAGGCCAGCCAATGGTCTGCAGCGCACGGTAATCGGGGGTATCGGTCATCGTGCGCATTCTACCGGCGTACGGCCCCGCAGGCGCGCGTCGGGGCGGCTCCGTGCGCTTGCCATGCGCTGCAGCAATTCCGCTAGTATGGCCTTCCATGCCTTTTGACGGCCCGCCTGCCATGTCCACCCCCTCGCCCAAGCCCTTGGCCATCCGTGAGCGCCTCTCCGAAGTGCGCTACGAGATCCGCGGTGAGCTGGCGCGGCGAGCGCGGGAACTGGAAGCGCAGGGCCGGACGCTGATCAAGTTGAACATCGGCAACCCCGGCAACTTCGGCTTCCGCGCGCCGGAACACCTGCAGCGCGCGATCGCGGACGACATGGGCCGGACCGATCCGTACACGCATCAGCAGGGACTGCCGGAGGCACGCGAAGCCATCGCGGCGGCCTACGCGCGCCGCGGTGCACCCGACGCGCATTCGGACCGGGTGTTCATCGGCAACGGGGTCAGCGAGCTGATCGACCTGTCGCTGCGCGCGCTGCTCAATCCGGGCGACGAAGTCCTGGTGCCTTCGCCCGACTATCCCCTGTGGTCGGCCGCCACCATCCTCAACGACGGGCGGCCGGTGTATTACCAGTGCGCGCCCGGCAACGGCTTCCAGCCGGACCCGGCCGAGATCGAATCACTGGTGTCCTCACGGACCCGGGCGATCGTGCTGATCAACCCGAACAACCCCAGTGGCGCCAGCTACCCGCGCGACGTGCTGGAGCGGATCGTGGCCATTGCGCGCAAGCACAGCCTGCTGCTGCTGGTCGACGAGATCTACGATCAGATCCTGTACGACGATGCGGTGTTCCAGCCGGTCGCACCGCTGGCCGGCGACCAGCCGTGCCTCACATTCAGCGGCCTGAGCAAGGTCCACCGTGCCTGTGGATGGCGCGTGGGCTGGGCGATGCTGTCCGGTGACGCCGCCCGCCTGTGCGACTTCCGTGCGGCCATGGACCTGCTCAGCGCGCTGCGCCTGTGCGCGAACGTGCCGGGCCAGTACGCCATCGACGCGGCCGTGAACGGCCCGGACACGGTCTCGCCGCTGTGCAGTCCGGGCGGGCGCCTTTACGAGACCCGCCGCGCGGTGATCGACGCGTGTGCCGCCAGCGAGCATCTCTCGCTCGTCGCGCCGGCAGGCGCGCTGTACGCCTTCCCTGCCGTGGTCGGCGATGCGGCCAAGGGCATGGACGATCACGCCTTCGCGCTGGACCTGATGGAGAACGAGGGCGTGCTGGTGGTGCCCGGCTCAAGCTTCAACGTGCCCTACCGCCATCATTTCCGCGTGACCCTGCTGCCGGAAGCAGCCGTGATGCGTGATGTCTTCGTGCGCATCGATCGTGCCCTCGCCCGGCGTGCAGAGGACAACCGGAAGGTCGTGCCACTGAAACCGCGTCGCTCGGCCGTGGCCTGACCGCGATGAGCTTGCGCTGGCTGGCGTTGGGCGACTCCTACACGATCGGTGAAGGCGTGCCCGCGGAGGGCCGCTGGCCGCATCAGTTGGCCGCGCTGTTGCGCGCACGCGGAATCGCTCTGCACGATCCGCTGACCATCGCCACCACCGGCTGGACCACCGATGAGCTGGACGCCGGCATCAACGCTGCCGCGCCGGTGGGTCTGTTTGATTTCGTCAGCCTGCTGATCGGCGTCAACAACCAGTACCGCGGGCGTGCGGTCGACACCTATGGGGCCGAGTTCGCCGCCCTGCTGGAGCGTGCGGTGGCCTTCGCCGACGGTCGCTCGGACCGCGTGCTGGTGCTGTCGATCCCGGACTGGGGCGTGACCCCGTTCGCACATGACCGTGATCAAACCGCGATCAGCCGTGAACTGGACGCCTACAACGCGGCGGCGCAGGCCCTGTGTCGCGCACGGGGCGTGGTGTTCGTCGACATCACCGGCCTCTCCCGCCGGCATGGCGCCGAACCGGCCATGCTGGTCGCCGACGACCTGCATCCTTCCGCCGCGATGTATGCGCTGTGGGCGCAGCGCGCCGCACCGCTGGTCGAGCGCCTGCTCGTTCCGGGCGACTGAGCGGATGCAGGACGCGCAGCCTCCGGTTCCGCCCTCGACACCGCACGCCGCGTCATCCCGCGCCATGGCCCGTGCATTTCTGCCGGACCGGCCATGGGGCAACCGCAGCCGCTACTATTACGTGCGCGCCAAGCTGGCCAGCGATCCGCTTTACCACGGCGTGCTGCAGCAATTGCCGGAGGACGCTCTGCCCGTGCTGGACCTGGGCTGTGGCCTCGGCCTGCTCGGCCACGTCATGCGGCAGCAGGGCCGCGCGACGCCGTACCTGGGGGTGGACATGGATGCCGGCAAGATCACCCAGGCCAGCGCGGCCGCGCGCCGCGCAGGCCTGGGGGCCGTTGATTTCCAGCGGCAGGACCTGCAGCAGCCCCTGCCCGGCCACGCTGGCCACGTGACGATCCTCGACGTGATCCAGTATCTCCACGCCGACGCACAGGTGCGCCTGCTGCAGGCGGCCGCGCAGCGGGTGCCGAGCGGGGCGCGCCTGCTGCTGCGTACGCCGCTCGATACGGGTGACGGGCGCGACCGCACGACGCGGATCACCGATCGGCTGGGCTGGTTGTCGGGGTGGATGCACACGCGACCGCGGCATTACCCCTCGCCCGCCGTGCTGGTTTCGGTGCTGGAGGACGCCGGGTTGCGCGCGCAGGCGCCGACGCCCCTGCATGGACGCACGCCGTTCAACAGCTGGCTGATGGTTGCCGAGCGCTAGCGCGGCGCCGGGCGCGGCCCCGTCCAACCATCAGGGAGCTGCTTCGCTTCCCGCCGGGCATGGCTTGGCGCTACCGGTGCCGGGCATTCAGTTGCCTGCGGGCAATGGCGGCTCTGGGGGCAGGTACGTGCGCAGACCCCGCTCTTCGAGCCCCTTCAATACGCCTTCGATGATGGCCAGATTGTGGCCGTGACCGCTGCCTTCGTGCAGCAGCACGACGGCGCCTGGCCGCAGGCCCGGCAGCAGGCGCGCCAGCACCTGCTCGGGCGTGCAATCCACCCCGTCGAATCCGCGGGCGCTCCACCCCACGCGGGTGAGCCGCAGGGGCGCCAGCAGCGGGCCCACGAAAGGATTGGTCATGCCCACCACGGAGCGGTACCAGCGCGGGGCCTGGCCGGTGATGGCCTCCACGGCCTGCTGGCACAGGCCGATCTCACGCGCCATCGCACGGGGCCCCAGCCGCCAGAAGCGACGCTCCGGATGGCTGTAGCTATGGTTGCCGACCTGGTGGCCGCGGCGCAGCAGCGCGCGGACCTGCTCCGGCTGCGCCGCTGCGCGTTCGCCCACCACGAAGAAGGTGGCCGAGGCGCCATAGCGGTCAAGCAGGTCAAGCACCGCCGGGGTATCGGGTCCGGGTCCATCGTCGATGGTCAACCAGACCGCCGCATCGACCGTGTCCCGCAGATCGGCCAGGCGCCGCACGACCGGGGTGTAGAAGCCGCTGTTGGGCAGGAACACCGGCAGCAGGAACAGCGCGTGGGTGGCCAGCAGCACGGCCAGACCCCAGCCCCACCCGGCGATCAGCCACACCGCCAGGGCGAGCAGCTGGCTCAGGGCAAACGCCAGCAGTGCGTGCCAGGGCCAGCGGGGTGGGCAATGCAGCGTTTCCAGGACGGTCATGCCCCATGATGCCACGAGGGGTAGAATCAGCGGTTCGCCAACACCGGATTCCCCGCCCCATGTCCCTCGATCCCGCCCTGCGCTCGCGCATCGAAACCCTCCTCTCCAACGACCGCGTCGTGCTGTTCATGAAGGGCCAGCCCACCATGCCGCAGTGCGGCTTCTCGGCCAAGGCCGTGGGCGCGCTGCAGGACCTCGGCGTGGAGTTCGGCCACGTCAACGTGCTGGCTGACCAGGAAATCCGCGAAGGCATCAAGCAGTACGGCGACTGGCCGACCATCCCGCAGCTGTACATCGACGGTGAACTGGTCGGCGGCAGCGACATCATCCTGCAGATGGCCGCCAGCGGTGAGCTGAGCAGCGTCCTGGGCCTGGCGGCTCCAGACCGCACCCCGCCGTCGATCACCGTCACGCCGGCGGCCGTGGAAATGCTCAAGGGTGCGCTGGCGGATTCGCCTGGGGCCGCCCTGCAACTGGGCATCGATGCCCGGTTCCAGCCGGACTTCCAGCTGGCACCGCACGACGACAACGCCATCGCCGCCGAATCGAACGGGCTGCGTGTGCAGTTCGACCTCGCCAGCGCGCGCCGCGCCAACGGCATCACCATCGATTGGGTGGATGACATCCGTGGCAAGGGCCTGGCGATCGACAACCCGAACGCGCCGAAGCCGATCACCGAGCTGTCAGTACGCGATGCCGATGACCTGGTGCGCGCCGGCAACGTGATGCTGGTGGACGTGCGACCGGCCGACGAGCGCGCGATCGCGGCGGTCGGTGTTCCGTTCAAGGTCTTCGACGGCCAGGGCCGTGCCGAGCTGGAAGCGCTGCCGAAAGATACCGCCCTGGCCTTCCTGTGCCATCACGGCGGGCGCAGTGCACAGGCGGCCGAGCAGTTCCGTGCACTGGGTTTCAGCAAGGTGCACAACGTCACCGGCGGCATTGACGCATGGTCCGAGCAGGTGGACAACGGCGTGCCGAAGTACTGAGGCGGGCCCACCCGGATGCGCGTCGCATCAGTGAACGCCGGCTTCCGCCGGCGTTCTTCATTGACGCCCCCCATCTCTGTTACCGACGTCACGCGTCGGCGTCCCAATAGGTCCCGAGATGGGCCTCGCTGTCATCGCCATGCATCAGGACATGGATGTCGCCTTCCCCGGCATCACTGCCGTCGAAACGGCACTGCTGGACAGGGCCGACGGTCGGACACTGATCCGCCTCCTGCGGCCAACCTCCCCGGCGCGCCAGCAAGCGCGATCCACCATCCACTGAGTGGCCCTCGACGAATACTCCCCCCTGTCCACCTTCGTCCGTCACGATCGCGCCAAAGGCTTCCTCTGCGGAAAGCTGCATGGAACTGGTGGTATACGAATCGACGTCACCGGACGCCAGGCTGCGTACTGGGAAGCGGTAACAGCTGTGGTAATCGACCGTACCCGGAAAGCCGTTGGCCTCGGTGCATTCGACCCAGGGGTCCTCGATCGCCGCCGCATCGGCAGCCGCCAGCGCTGCCGCGCTGGCACTGATGCCCAGCATGATCGCCCCCAGTACAAGGCGCGTTGTACGGGAAAAACGGGATGCTGCGGTTCTGGTGCTCATCTGCGGGCCTGTGGTCGTTGACTGGGCTTTCCATTCAACGCGCAGACACGCTGCCAGACCGCGACGTCCTCGCGATATTTCGCTTTGATCAAGCTTTTTCATCGCCACTGCACTGCGCCGTCAGCGATTGAATCGGAAGCCCCGACATTTCCTCAGCCGGCGAAGCCGCCTTCGGCAAGGAAGTCCATCTCTTCCATCGTCGTCATCCGACCCAGCACCGCGTTGCGGTGCGGGAAACGCCCGAAGCGGCGGATGATGTCCCGGTGCAGCTCGGCGTACTGCAGGTACTCCTTGTCACCCAGTACGTCGAACATCGCCACCGAGCGGTCCTGGTCCACCAGGTCTTCGGCGTGTTCGAACGGCAGGTAGATGAAAGCACGCAGCTTGGGCAGCAGCTGCAGGTCCAGCCCCTCCTCCACCGCGCGCATGGCGTAGTGCCTGGCCAGCCCATCGGTCGCATAGGAATGGGCGGTCCCGCGGAAGCAGTTGCGCGGGAACTGGTCGAGCAGCAGCATCAGCGCCAGCGCGCCTTCCGCAGTGGACAGCCAGTGCTCGCGTGCGCGTGACGCAGCGGCATGGTGCTCGTCCAGGAACAGCGCGCGGAAGTGGTCATCGAACGCGTCATCGCGCACGAACCACTTCGCTGGTCCTGCCTGGGTCCAGAACGCTACGACCTGGGCTGCCTTCTCCATGTCCTCCTCCACGGGCGGCATCGGGGCGCCCGGCCCATTGTGCGTCACCCTGCGACCCGCGGGGCACGGCCGACGGCCCCGGCCGGTGGTGGCCGGCAAGGGTCAACGATGTCCTGGTTCTTCATACAGCAGTCCTGCAGGCGTCAGGCGCCAATTCTGCGAGAGACTTGCCCCTGCGTCGAGCGCGCTGCGTGGCCGGCCAGCCGTCCCGCCCGGCGAAGCGCGGCAGGGTGACGCTCGCGTTCGCGGTTCGCGGTTCGCGGTTCGCGGTTCGCGGCACAGTAGAGGCGACCACAGGTCGCCCCCTCCTCGTCCGCACCTGC
>JAZBLM010000007.1:0-14320 GCA_037033225.1 Pseudomonadota bacterium | reverse complement strand
ACACGGTCTGGCGCCGACCGCGGTCGGCGCCTGCCGTCGTTTCAGAAGCGCAGCGACCAGCGCGCGTTGATGCCGTGGTCGCGGCTTTCATCGCCGAACTGGCCGGCGTAGCCCAGTTCCAGTTGCTGGCGCGCGCTGAGCCAGGCAGACAGGCCCAATTCGGCCACCACGGCGCTGTCGGCAATCGGCGCGCCGCTGACCGCGAAGCCGCTGCCACCGGCAAAGGCCAGCTGCGCCATGCCGTCGCGATTGCCCGAGGCGCGGCGGTAGCCCACCCCGCCGACCACGTGCAGCCATGCGTCCTGCTGGAACGCGGCCTTCAGCCCCTTGTCGAAACGCACGCCGGCGGTGGCCACCGTGGTTGCCGTGTCGGCCACGCGGCCGGTCAGTGAGGCGGCACCGCCCTGCTCGCGCACGTCGTCCACCTCGACTTCAACACGGGCGACCTGCAGGTACGGCTCCAGTCCGCCCTGCGTGCCATCGAAGCGGTAACCGGCCTCGATGAAGGCCTGGCGCGTCGTCGCATCGTAGTGGGCCGTCAGCCCATCGCTATAGCCGGCGAACGCCACCTGACGCGTGGTGTCGACATCATGGCGGCTGTAACCCAGGCCACCGCGCAGCGCGAACGCGCCCCAGGCATGCCCGGCGTACAGGCCCACGTGCGTGTTGTCGATGCGCGCCTTCGCGGCCCGGCCCTGTGCCTGCCGGCTGTCGGTGCGGCCATTGCCCAGCAGCAGGCCGAGCTGCCAACCGCCGATGTCATGGTCGATGCCGGCCAGCAGCCCGCTGGTGGTGGAGCGGGTGCGCGCGGTGTTGGCATCGCCGTCGAGCGTGCCGCTGCCGCCGATGGCCTGCACCCAGGCGCCCGTATTCTGGCTGGCATTGTCCTGCGGCGAACGCGCCCCTGCCGCGCGACCCAGCGCCGCATCGCGTACGTAGCGGCTGCTTTCGACCAGGGCCAACGGCGTGGCCGCATGCAGTTCGCCGCTGAGGCCATCCAGTGCGCCGCCAACCTGCTGTGGGAACAACAACGTCAGCGGCTGCGGCAGACCCTGCCCGACGGCCAGGGTGTCGGCCGCGCCGGCGACGGCGCGCTGGTTGGCCGTGGTGGCCGCTGTCGCCAGCAGCTGCCCGCGGGTGACTTCCACGTTGATTCCATTGGCCGCGTACGCCAGGCCGAACTGCAGGAAGGGCGAGAACGCGGTGAAGTCCGCGGTAGCGAAACGACCCTGCACGCCGCCATCTGCCTGGAGGACCTGGAACTGCTCCCCGAGGTAGTAGATGCCCGCTTCCGGCAGTGCCTTCAGCGTGCCATCCAGGGTGGCCGTGCCGGTCACCCGCACCAGGTCACTCGCACCGCCCGGCGCCAGTTCGGCGAGGTACACGCCGCTGGCGGTCTGCACGTAATCGCCGTCGACGTTCAGCGTGCCGATCGAGTTGCCCGGCGCGATGATCCCCTCCACGCGCGTATCACCCAGCGTGCCGGTGCCCCGCAGCAGCCCACCGACGCCGACCATGGTGCTGCCACCTGTCTGCAGTCCGTTGAACGAGACCATCGCGTTCTCGATCGACATCGACGAACCGTCAAGCACGGCGCCGGCTGCAACGCGCGCCATGCCACCGCGCATCTGCAGGTCGGTGTCGACCAGGCGACCGTTCAACCGCAGCTGCCCGCCCTGCACCACCACCGCATCGGTCAAGGCGTTGGCGCCATCCAGCTCCAGCACCCCTTCGCGCAGCAACGCGCCATTGAAGCTGTTGTCACCGCTCAAGCGCAGCCAGCCGATACCCGACTTGGTCAACGCACCCGGCCCGCCGATGTCGTTGGTCCAGTCGTCCCATGCTTCACCTTCCCAGACCTTCAGCCCACCCGCTGCCGTGTTCATCACCACATCGGTATCAACGCGCAACTGGCCATAGCCTTCGATGGCCTTCTCAAGGTTGACCAGGCCCCAGCCGTAGACATCATCCACGCCGGGGGCGCCCAGGTCGGTTGCCGTGGTCAGCAGGACATCGCGCACCTGCGCGTTGTCCAGGTACGGATAGCGCTCGAACAGCAGGCCAAGTGCCCCGGTGACGTGCGGCGCCGCCATCGAGGTGCCGCTCATCTGCTCATAGGTGTAGCTGGGCACGCGCGACAGCACCTCCAGCAGCACGTTGCGGTTGTCATCGGTGGCGAGCTGTCCCTCCAGGCCCTCGGAGCCGTACGAGGTGGAGATGATGTCGGTACCGGGCGCGGCCAGGCACCAGTTTGCGGCCAGGCCGCAGCGGTGCGACAGGTCGCTCAGCGTCAGGCCCTGGTCGAGGTTGACCACCGCCAGCCAGTACGGCTCGATCTCGGCGAAGGCGCGCGGCAGGGTGGCGTAGATCCCGGCCAGCGGCGCCTCTTCAGGACTGGGGTTGTAGTCGGCCGAGTTGCCCGCCGCCCACACCTGGATCATGCCCTTCTGGCGCGAGCCTTCGGCGAAGATGTCCAGGTAGGCACGGTCACCTTCATGGTTGTAGATCTCGTCGAACTGCTCGACCGTGGTCGGCTCGCTGCCGAGTCCCCAGCTGTGGTTGATCGCGCGCACGCCCTGTGCGTTCATCTGGGTGTACATGCTGGCGAAGGCGGCCTCGCTCGGCCCCACCTGCGGGAACACCGAGCCCTGACGATAGTAGTTGTCGTCGCCCAGGTACCACTCGACGTAGCTGTCGAAGAACAGTTTGGCCGCGGCCAGGTCCGCACCGAAGGCGACGCCGTGCATGCCGCTGCCGTCGCGGTTGGCGGCGATGGTGCCTGATACGTGGGTGCCGTGGGTGTTGAACGTCAGGCCATACGGTGCGCCGGCACTGATGAGGTAGGCGATCTCTTCTTCACTGAGGAAGTAATCGAAGCCGATGGCTTCCAGCGCGACCACGTCGCCTTCGCTGGAAAAGCAGGCGTCCGGGCCCCACAAGGCGTTGACGTTGGTGCACGCGGTTCCGTCCGGCAACAGGTCGGCGATGCGGATGCTGCTGTGGTTCTTTCCGGCGAACTCGTCGTGGGCAAGGCCGCTGCCGCTGTCGAACACCCCCAGCCGGACGCCCTTGCCGCTGAGGCCACGCGCGTAGGCGGCATCGGCGTTCATCGCGGCCAACCCCCAGTCAACCTGGTATTCGTCGGTCTGCCAGCTGGCGCGGTCACCGGGCGTACCTGTTTCGGGGGACTGGGCAAGCGCGGGCATTGCCGCGGCCGCCATCAGTGAGCCGACAATGGCCGATGCGAGGACCGAGTGGAGGGGACGGTGCGTGGAGGCGTTGCGGAAGAAGCGGGTGCGGCTCATTGTTGGATCATGTCCTTGATGTCGTGGTTCATCCTGGGCACTGCAGCCATTGCGGCGCGCAGCGGCCCACACGGCCGGTAACATCACTCTGTTACCGCTGGCTGAGGGTAACGCAGATTTTCCACGCGCGAGGGTCCCATCGGCCACGCGAGCGCGCCAGGCCGAAGGTCACTTGGCAAGCAGGCAGCCACTCCGTTAGCGTCAGCACACTGCACCACCATGCTTACGGGGATTCCATGTACAACCTGCTGCGCGCCGGCATCGGCCTGGCGCTGCTGTCGCTGGCCGCTGCGCCGTCCATCGGCGCCTCACGCTTCATCCAGGATCCGTATCCGAGTACCTACCGGTCGCTGGGCGCCGAGGCCGTGCTGATCCATAACGCCACCGTGCTGACCGGCACCGGAGAACGGCTGGACGATGCCGACGTGCTGCTGCGCGATGGAAAGGTCGAGGCGGTGGGCCGCGCGCTGCAGGCTGGTACGGACGTGCGCCGCATCGACGCCCGTGGACGCTGGGTCACCCCGGGCCTGATCGACGTGCACTCACACTTGGGCGTCTATCCCAGTCCCGGCGTCAGTGCGCACAGCGACGGCAACGAAATGACCGCGCCGGTGACCGCCAATGTGTGGGCAGAGCATTCCGTGTGGCCGCAGGATCCGGGCTTCGCCGAAGCGCTGGCCGGCGGTGTGACCAGCATGCAGGTGCTGCCCGGTTCGGCGAACCTGGTCGGCGGCCGCGGCGTGGTGCTCAAGAATGTGCCCGCCACGACCTACCAGGCGATGAAGTTTCCCGGAGCACCGTGGGGACTGAAGATGGCCTGCGGCGAAAACCCCAAGCGCGTGTACGGCGGCAAGGGGACGGCGCCGGGCACCCGCATGGGCAACGTGGCCGGTTACCGCGCCGCCTTCATCGACGCCAGCGACTACATCGCGAAGAACACCGCAAAGCCGGCCAAGCGCAAGCGCTGGTTCGGCGGTGACAAGGAAGACAGCGGCGGCGACAGCGGCGGCACGCGCGACCTCAAGCTGGACACATTGGCCGGCGCGATCCAGGGCGACATCCGCGTGCACATCCACTGCTACCGCGCCGACGAGATGGCCACCATGCTGGACCTGGCCGATGAGTTCGGCTTCAAGGTCGCTGCCTTCCACCACGGCGTGGAAGCCTACAAGCTGGCCGACCGGCTGGCCCGCGACGGTGTCTGTGCGGCGCTGTGGGCGGACTGGTGGGGCTTCAAGATGGAAGCCTTCGACGGCATCCAGGAGAACATCGCGCTGGTCGACCGTCCCGCCAACAGCTGCGCCATCGTCCATTCCGATTCGCCCGAAGGCATCCAGCGCCTCAACCAGGAAGCGGCCAAGGTCATGGCTGCCGCGCGCCGTGCCGACATGCCGGCCATCACCCCCGAGCGCGCCATCACCTGGATGACCGCCAACGCCGCCAGGGCGCTGGGCATCGAAGACCGGACCGGCACCCTGCAGCCCGGTCGCAATGCCGATGTCGTGGTGTGGAACGGCAACCCGTTCAGTTCCTACGCACTGGCTGACCAGGTCTTCATCGACGGCCATTCCTACTTCGACCGCACCGACCCGCGCAGCAAGCCGGTCTCTGATTTCCGTCTCGGCCAGGAGGTGCGCTGATGGTTCGTTCGACCCTGGTGGGCAATGCACGTCGGATCGGCGTGGCCGCCTTCGTGGCGCTGCTGGCTGCGGGCACATCGCTGCCGCTGCTTGCACAGGACCTGCTGATCCGCAACGCAACCGTGCACACGCTCAGCGCGCGCGGCAGCCTGGAGCATGCCGACGTATTGGTCCGGGCCGGACGCATCGCCTCGGTGGGCGTGGGCCTGCAGGCGCCGGCGGGGGTCGCGGTGGTGGAGGCCGCAGGCCGTCCACTGACGCCCGCCCTGTTCGGCGGCATCACTGAAATCGGCATCGAAGAGGTGTCCGGCGAAGAAAGCACCGTGGACAGCACGTTGACGCTGGGGGAGCAACCGCTGCGCCCCGAGTTCGACGTCACCCTGGCCTACAACCCGGCGTCCCTCCTGGTTCCGGTGGCCCGGCTGGAGGGTCTGGGCTTCACGGCTCTGGGCGCACACGCTGGCGGCGGCTTCATTGCCGGCCAGGGGGGGGTGGTCCGGTTCGACGGCAGCCCCGACCCGATCGGCCCTCGCGCGCTGTATCTGCGGCTGGGATCGGCCGCCGCCGAGTTGACGGGCAAATCGCGCGCCGCGCAGTGGATGCTGCTGCAACAGGTGGTGGACGAGGCGCGCGGACGCGTCGGCGTCGACTCCCCGCACGCGCTGCTCACGCCTGCCGGCCGTCGCACCGTTGCCAGCTACCTGGCCGGCAACGGACGCCTCATCATCGAAGTCGATCGTGCGTCGGACATCCGCCAGGTCCTGCGCTGGGCGGCACGCGAGAAGGTGAAAGTCGCCATCGCCGGCGGCGCCGAAGCGTGGCAGCTCGCCCCTGAGCTGGCGCAGGCCCGCGTGCCGGTATTCGTGGACGCACTGGGCAATCTGCCCACCACCTTCGACCAGATCGGCGCCACGCTGGAAAACGCTGCGCGCCTGCAGGCGGCCGGCGTGCCGGTCAGCTTCACCCAGAGTGGCGACGCCTCGCACAACGCGCGCAAGGTCCGGCAGCTCGCCGGCAATGCCGTGGCACACGGACTGCCGTGGGAAAAAGGGCTGGCCGGCCTGACCCGCGTTCCCGCCGAGGCGCTGGGGGTGGAGGACCGCATCGGCAGCATCGAACCGGGCAAGCTGGCCGACCTGGTGCTTTGGGAGGGCGACCCGCTGGACGTGGCCCACTACGCCGAGCAGGTCTGGCTGGGCGGGCGCGCGATGCCGATGCGCTCGCGCCAGACCGAGCTGCGGGACCGTTATCTGCAGCGTACCGCGCCGCCCTGACCTGGCGACCGGGGGCCCGTCACCGGCTTCCAACGGCCCCGCGGCGCGGTTTCATCGCTGAACGAAGGGCTGTTGGGGGCACGCGCGGAATGTCCAAAAGTGCGATAGATTTCACGCAATTGAGCGGACTACGCGCCTGGAGGGGGCCTGCGAATGCGCATCGGAATCGTCGTGGACTCGGCCTGTGACCTGCCGCAGGATTTCATCACCCGCAACAATATCGTGCTGCTGCCGATCACGGTCCGCATCGGCGAAGCCATGCTGGCCGATCATCGCGACGAACAGGCCACGCTGAGCTTCCTGCATGCGCATGTGGCCGAGCACGGGGCCGAAGCGGAGACCATTCCCTTCAGCGTGCAGCAGATCCGCGACCTGTTCCTGCAGCGGCTGGTCATCGACTACGACCACGTGTTCTGCATGACCATCACCAAGACCCGCAGCCCGATCCACGACAACGCGCTGCAGGCCAGCTTTGCGATCCTCAACGACTACAAACCGGTGCGGCAGGCGGCAGGCTTCAATTCGCCCTTCGCGCTGCGGGTGATCGACACCCAGAACCTGTTTGCGGCGCAGGCGGTGACTGCGGTGGAAGCCGTGCGCCTGCGCGACAGCGGCGCCACCGTTCAGCAGATCCGCGAGCGGCTGGAGGAACTGGCAGGCAACGTCCACGGCTACATGATCACCCGCGACCTGTACTACATGCGCGCGCGTGCCCGGCACAAGGGCGACCGCAGCGTCGGTCTGATCAGTGCGGCGCTGGGCAGTGCGCTGGACATCAAGCCGGTACTGCATGGCTATCGCGGCGAGACCGGACCGGTGGCCAAAATCAAGGGATTCGACACGGCGGTGGCCAAACTGTTCGAGGTGGTCGGCCAACGCGTGCGCGCCGGCCTGATGACCCCGGCGGTATGCATGAGCTATGGCGGTGAACTGGACGAACTGCGTGCGCTGCCGGGCTACGCTGCACTTCGCCAGGTCTGCGACGATCACGGCGTGGCGTTGATGGAGACGGTGATGAGCCTGACCGGCATGGTGAACGTCGGCAAAGGCGCACTGACCGTGGGCTTCGCCGACGGACCCCACCGCTTCGAGTGAGCCGTCCTGCAGGTGTCGCGGCCCGCGCTGCGTTGTGCACACATTCTGCACTCTGGGCCTGCAAGGCTTGCATCATTGAATGGAGACCCGCATGACCACGTATTACATCAGCCTGCCCGACCCGTCCAACGCCCGCGGCAGTGATGCCGACCTGGCCTTCAGCGCGCATGGAGCGGACGGGTTCGCCGAACAGCTTCAGGCCGCACTCGCCAGTCCGGCGCTGTTCGAAAGGTGGAAAGCCAAGCAGTCCGATCCGGACGCGGTACCGGAGCAGTGGGGCGTCACCGACCCCAGCGCCGTGGTCACCGGCAGCCAGGATGACCTGCAGATCAAGCTCGAAGCCCGCACCACCCTCAAGGGCGACATCCTCAAACAGCGGCTGGACCTGCTCGCCGGCCCCAACTGGACCCTGCACGACGTCCGCTGACAAAAAAGGGGACGGAGGGGATTAAGGCGCAGATGGCCTCGCCGCTTGCGACTTAATCCCCTCCGTCCCCTTTTTTACAGGCAGGTGGCCGCGGGCACGGGAAGGTGCGAAAATCCCTCTCCTTTCGGGCCCGTCACTGGCGCGGGCCGCCCCACCGAGGTTACGTGAAGACCCCCCAAGGCCTGCAGGCGCTGATCGACGACGGCGTGATCGACGAAGTAATGCGCCCACTGAAGAGCGGCAAGGAAGCGGCGGTATATGTGGTGCGCGCCGGCGACGACATCCGCTGCGCCAAGGTCTACAAGGACATGGCCCAGCGCAGTTTCCAGCAGCGCGTGCAGTACCAGGAGGGCCGCAAGGTGCGCGGCAGCCGGGAAGCGCGTGCCGTCGGCAAGGCCAGCAAGTACGGCCGCAAGCAGCAGGAAACCGCCTGGAAGAATACCGAAGTCGACGCCCTGTACCAGCTGCGCGATGCAGGGGTCCGCGTGCCCGAGCCCTACGGGTACTACCACGGTGTGCTGGTGATGGAGCTGGTTACCGACGCCGACGGCTTCTCCGCCCCGCGGCTGGGCGAAGTGGAGCTGGAGCCCGACCAGGCTCGTGAATACCACCGCGTCCTGGTCCGTGAGGTCGTGCGGATGCTCTGCTGCGGGCTGATCCACGGCGACCTGTCGCCGTACAACGTGCTGGTCGGGCCGGACGGGCCGGTGGTGATCGACTTCCCGCAGGTGGTCAGCGCCGGCGGCAACAATGCCGCCCGGTCCATGCTCCTGCGCGACGTCAACAATCTCACGGCCTACCTCGGTCGTTACGCCCCCGAGCTGCTGGATACCTGGTATGGCGAGGAGATGTGGGCGCTGTTCGAGGCCGGTGACCTGCTGCCGGACTCGCCCCTGACCGGCACCTTCGTGCACGACGAGACCACCATCGACCTGGACGGCGTACGCCACGCGATCAACGATGCACGCGAAGAAGCACTGATCCGCCAGCAGGGCCGCGAAGCAGCCGAGCAGGACGACTGAAAAAAGGGGACGGAGGGGATTAATTACGCAGAATTAATCCCCTCCGTCCCCTTTTTTGCTTACAGGGATCGGGCGTGGTGGGCGATGTGGTCGCCGATGAAGCTGGCGATAAAGTAGTAGCTGTGGTCGTAGCCGGGCTGCATGCGCAGCTGCAGTGGATGGCCGGCCGCTTCACAGGCGGCCTGAAGGCGCTGGGGCTGCAGCTGCGCTCCGAGGAACTCGTCGGCATCGCCCTGGTCGACCAGCAGCGGCAGCCGCTCGGATGCGTGGGCAACCAGCGCCGAAGCATCCCACTGCGCCCACGATGCCCGGTCCTCGCCCAGGTACGCGGTGAAGGCCTTCTCGCCCCAAGGTACCTGGCTTGGCGCCACGATCGGCGAGAACGCGGACACGCTGCGGTAACGCCCGGGGTTGCGCAGTGCCAGCACCAGCGCACCGTGGCCGCCCATCGAATGGCCGCTGATGCTACGTGAGCCACTTGCCGGGAAATGGGCCTCGATCAAGGCCGGCAGTTCCTCCACGATGTAATCGTGCATGCGGTAGTGTGCCGCCCACGGCTCCTGGCTGGCATTGAGGTAGAAACCCGCGCCCTTGCCGAGGTCATAGCCCTCCGCATCCGCCACCTCCTCGCCACGCGGACTGGTGTCCGGGGCCACCAGGATGATGCCGTGCTCTGCTGCGTAGCGCTGCGCGCCCGCCTTGGTGATGAAGTTCTGCTCGTTGCAGGTCAGTCCGCTCAGCCAATACAGCACCGGGCATGCGCCCGACGCGGCCTGCGGTGGCAGGTACACGGCGAACTTCATTTCACAGCCCAGCACCTGCGAGGTGTGCTGGTAGACGTCCTGCCAGCCGCCGAAGCACGCGCGGTGTTCAATGCGTTGCATGGTCATTCCTCCGGATCAGAAATGCACGACCGAGCGGATCGACTTGCCTTCGTGCATCAGGTCGAACGCCTCGTTGATCTCTTCCAGCGACATGGTATGGGTGACGAACGGCGCCAACGCGATGTCGCCCTTCATCGCATCTTCGACCATGCCCGGCAGCTGGCTGCGGCCCTTGACGCCGCCGAAGGCGCTGCCCTTCCAGGTCCGGCCGGTCACCAGCTGGAAGGGGCGCGTGGAAATTTCCTTCCCGGCGCCTGCGACGCCGATCACCACCGACTGGCCCCAGCCGCGATGCGCGCATTCCAGCGCGGCACGCATCACATTGACGTTGCCGATGCACTCGAAGCTGTGATCCACGCCCCAACCGGTCATCTCGACCACGACCTGCTGGATCGGGGCTTCATGATCGTTGGGATTGATGCAGTCGGTGGCACCGAACTCGCGTGCCAGCTCGAACTTGGACGGATTGGTGTCGATGGCGATGATGCGGCCCGCCTTGGCCTGGCGCGCACCCTGGATCACCGCCAAGCCGATGCCGCCCAGTCCGAAGACTGCGACGCTGTCACCTTCCTGCACCCTGGCGGTGTTGTGCACCGCGCCGATGCCGGTGGTGACGCCGCAGCCCAGCAGGCAGACGTGTTCCGGGTTGGCTTCCGGGTTGATCCTGGCCAGCGAGACCTCGGCCACCACGGTGTACTCACTGAAGGTCGAGCAGCCCATGTAGTGATAGATCGGCTCGCCGTTGTAGCTGAAACGGGTGGTGCCATCGGGCATCACGCCCTTGCCCTGGGTGGCGCGCACGGCCACGCACAGGTTGGTCTTGCCACTCTTGCAGAACAGGCATTCGCCACATTCGGCGGTGTACAGCGGGATCACGTGGTCACCGGGCTGCACGCTGGTCACGCCCTCGCCCACTTCCACCACGATGCCGGCACCTTCATGCCCCAGCACGGCCGGGAACAGGCCTTCCGGATCATCCCCGGACAGGGTGAAGGCATCGGTATGGCAGACACCGGTATGGGTGATCCTGACCAGCACTTCGCCCTTCTTCGGCGGAGCGACGTCGATCTCGACGATCTTCAACGGCTGGCCAGGACCAAAGGCAACGGCGGCGCGGGACTTCATGATGGGATTCTCCAGGAGACAGGCAATGACAAGGGTAGGCAGGCGCATGTTGCGCGCGTGTTGACGGTCGCCCGCACATGACGGGCCGGTTTCACTTCAGGTAGGAGCGGATCAGCGCCGTCATGTCACGCACGCGTTCGGCGCGTTGTGCATCGGAGGCGGCCGGTTGGCCGAATTCCTCCCGCAGGTGCGCTTCCATGACCTCGGACATCAGGCCGTTCACCGCACCGCGGATGGCCGCGATCTGCTGCAGCACGGGCCCGCACTCGGCGCCGGATACCAGCGCGCGGTCCAGCGCATCGCACTGGCCGCGGATGCGGCGCACGCGGGCCAGCACCTTCTTTTTTTCTTCGGGAGAGTGAGGCATCGGGCGCTGGTCACGGAACTATACTGGGGGACAGTATATCACGGTGCCGCGCAGCGTTGCCGTGGCCGCAGGCGGCCCTGCTGCGGCCACGCACGCTTCATCGACGCAGGATGGTCACCTGATTGCCCTGCTGGATGATGGTGCACATGCTCGACGAAACGTAGGTGCCGTGCCGCACCAATGATCCCGACTGGGCCGGCTGGGGCGGCTGGGGCGTACAGAAGACAGTCCGTGTGGCCCCGCTGATGGGTCCGGTCTGTGCGCTCGCGTGCACGAACAGGGAAACCGGCACTTCGAAGATCAGCTCGCCCTCTATCCGTGAATCCGCGCCGATGACGATGCGCGGCACCGACTGCATGTCGTTCACCGGACGATGCAGATGCAGCTTCCCACGCACATGCGAGCCCTCGTCCACGGTCACGTCGGCGCACACGAAGTGGATATCACCGTCGACGGTGGTGCCGTGCAGCGCAATGCGACCGCTCACGGTCTCTACGTCGCTGCCGATGGAACATCCGTGCTCGGCCGTGATGTCCCCACTGGTGCTTTTCACTCTCCCTTCGACCTTGGACTGCATGCCCAGGGTGATATCGCCACTTACCGTTTTCACGCTGGCCGCGATCGCCTGGCCTGTCACGCGCACGTCGCCGCTGACGGTATCCACCGGCCCCACCAGCGACTCGCCACCGAGGGCGACGTCACCGCTGATGGTGGAAACGCTGCGCACCCGCGCCCGCGCCGCGACGGTGATGTCACCACTCACCGAATCCAGCGTGCCGTAGGCCTGTCCTGCGTGGGTGCGGATGTCGTGCTGGATGGTGCGGCTGTCGCGCGGAAGCGGGACGGACCTCGCGGCGCCGCTGGTCGAAGGTGTGGTCGAAGACAGGTTCGGGGATGGGTACACCGGCGTGCTCCTTTCAGGGGTGACAGGGCGCACCGCAGGGATCGCGGCGGCTACGCTCCACCCTAGCGTCGCGTGGATCGGTGGCCTGCCAGGAATGGGGCATTCGGCGAACGACGGTGTCCGTTGTGCATGAGGTGGAAGATCCGGTGTTCTGCGTTGACGGCCAGCGGCGGTCACTACCCGGGAGCTGCCAGTGTGCAGGTGCGGATCGCCAGCTGCCGACGCGCCCGGCCTCGGTGTCATGGAGCGTGAGGCGGGTCAAACCGTGCCCGCGTCAACATCGGCAACCTCATTCCGTGATCAGGCGATGAGGTCGGCGACGTGCCCGAACTTGATATCAGCGCAGCAGCGGACGATGTGGTTCGACTGTTGCAGCAACGGCAGGCGCAGCAGGCGGCTGCACGCTACGAAGCGCTCCGCAGCGGTCAGAGCCAGGTCGTGCGGGAGTCGCTTGACCGCTATGTGCTGGCGCGCGCGCCTGCCGAACTTGCCGCAGTGCGCGAGGACGAAGCCAACGGACCGGCCGTGGCCCGGATGCTGGATCGGGTGCGCACGGCGTCGCGTCCACCGCGGATGCCGACAAATGACGAGACCCGTGGCCTGAGCCAGGCGCAGCAGTACGATGTGTATGCGAGCGTGATTGCCGTGCGTGGTGAGGCCGCCGCGCGTGATGCACTGCTGACGCAGGATCGGGTGATTCTGGGCTTGCGGAACGAGAATCGGACGACGGAAGATCTGGGCAAAGGCGCGTTCAATGATCAGATGGTGGTGGTATGGCGTGATGCGGACGGGCGGGGCCACTCCCGCACGTTCCAATACGCCAACACCGAGCCCTCTGCCCAATACGATGGCCACGCCAAGACCCGTCCCCGCAGCCCCGGCTTCGGTGACGTGATCACGCGCGTCAAAACGGAGGGCGACGACGTCAACGAGGATGGAATCCGCGACCTTGGCCGGCTCGCCGAAGGCACCACCGAACTGCTGCAGACCACGCATGCACTCGGGCAAAATGACCCGGAGTTTTCTCTGCGTCCCACGCCGGAGGCGATCGCGGCGGGTACGCGGCGGGTGGAACGGGACAGCAACGGCGACGGCTGGTTCGATGCGAACGATCGCAACGGCGTCCAACAGCTCAACCGCACCTTCAAGTTCCATCGCGGCGGCGCTCGGAACACCTATTCGGCGGGCTGCCAGACGATCAGGCACGATGGGTACGACGGCTTCATAGAGACGATCCAAGGGACGCCGGGGCAGGACCGATGGCAGTACGTGCTGACCTCGGTGGCGCCGGGACAGACGCAGGATGTCGTCCCGCAGCGCCCCCTTGCACCCGAGCAGGATCCGCGTCATGCGCAGCACCCTGACCATGTCCTGCAGCGGCAGATCAGCGCACGCCTGCAGGACATGGGCGCGGCTTATGCAGAACATGCCGATGACTACAGCCTGCAGCTGCTGCTTGCAGCAAAGGCCCAGGGCTTCACGGCGGTCGACCAGATCGTGGCCAGCAATGCCGTCGGCACCCGCAGCGCCGGGGAAACATTGTTTCTTGTCCAGGGCGCGCTGGATGACCCGGCCGCCCTGCGCCTGGGCGTGACGGCGGCGGTCGTCACCGAGACGCCGGTGAACATCAGCCTGCAGCAACTGCAGCAGCAGGCGGACGAAGGCGTGCTGCGCGCCGGCGATCAGAGTGCGCCAGTCATCAATCACCCTCCTCCGTTACCCTCCAGAGGTCACTAACCATGAGCACACCGGACCTTGGATCCATCGGCCTTGCCACTTTGGTGGCCGTCTGTACCGCATGCACGACGTCTGCGGCGAACACCAGTCCACCCGCACCGGCCAGGAACGCGTCTTTCCACGACACGGGCCTGCCTCCCCTGCCCGGCGCTTCAGGCAGCCCGGGGGATGGAGGGAACTACGAGGCGCTACCGCGGCAACTGGCTCCGATTCTCGACTATCTGAAGTGCGACACCACACGGTCCTCCCGCGTCCTCGTCCATCGGATTCCCGGCCTGGAGGGGCGTACGGATTACATGGTCACAGACCCAGCCGGATACCATTACCGCTACTGGCTCCGCACCTTCGCCGGCACCGGTGGCACCACGGGGTATCTGGTCCAGTTGAATGGCTGTCCTGTGCGCTCGACTGGCATGCGTGCGCTGATCGCCCGGGCTGGCGAACCGCCGGAGGACGTGACCGTCCCGATCCTCAAAGCGGGCGGCTTCCCCGACGCTGTGGCGATGCAGAAGTACATCAGGCAGGGCGCAAGCGAGCTCT
>JAZBLM010000006.1:0-54190 GCA_037033225.1 Pseudomonadota bacterium | reverse complement strand
ACGAGGCCCGCAGGAGCGGCTTCTGCCGTCCCCCACGACTCCACCGCGCCCCACCCCACCGCAGTAACCCCCCCCGCGGCACAGCGAAAAAAATCAATCGCCCAAGGTCAGCAGCGAGGCGTTGCCGCCGGCTGCGGTGGTGTTGACCGTGACCGTCTTCTCCGTGGCAAAGCGCAGCAGGTAGTGCGGGCCGCCCGCCTTCGGACCGGTGCCCGACAGACCCTGGCCACCGAACGGCTGCACGCCGACCACCGCACCGATCTGGTTGCGGTTGATGTACACGTTGCCGACCTGGATGCCATTGGTGATGCGTTCGACCGTCTCGTCGATGCGCGAATGCACGCCCAGGGTCAGGCCATAGCCCGTTGCGTTGATCTGGTCGATCACCGTCTGCAGCTGGTCACCCTTCCAGCGGATCACGTGCAGTACCGGCCCGAAGATCTCCCTGTGCAGCTGGCCCAGGTCCTTCAGTTCATACGCGCGCGGTGCGAAGAACGTGCCGTGTGCCGCGTCTTCGCCCAGCGTTGCGGCCGCGATCAGGCGGGCTTCGCTGTCCATGCGCGTGGCATGTTCCTGCAGGATCTGCAGCGCGTCGGCGTCGATCACCGGGCCGACGTCGGTCGACAGCTCGCCCGGGTCGCCGATCTTCAGCTCCTTCATCGCACCGGCCAGCATGGTCATCACCTTGTCGGCGATATCGTCCTGCACGAACAGCACGCGTGCGGCCGAGCAACGCTGGCCGGCCGAGGTGAAGGCCGAACCGATCGCATCCTTGACCAGCTGCTCGGGCAGCGCCGAGGAGTCGGCGATGAAGGCATTCTGGCCGCCGGTCTCAGCGATCAGCACACCGATGGCGGCGTCGCGTGCAGCCATCGCGCGGTTGATCGCACGTGCGGTATCGGTGGAGCCGGTGAAGGCCACGCCGGCCACGCGCGGGTCGGCGGTCAGCGCGGCACCCACGGTCGCGCCGTCGCCCGGCAGGAACTGCACTACACCTTCCGGCACGCCGGCATCGAGCAGCAGCTTTACCGCGTAATAGCCGATCAGGTTGGTCTGTTCGGCCGGCTTGGCGATCACGCTGTTGCCCGCGGCCAGTGCAGCGGCCACCTGGCCCAGGAAGATCGCCAGCGGGAAGTTCCACGGGCTGATGCAGACGAAAACACCGCGGCCGTGCAGCTGCAACTCGTTGGATTCGCCGGTCGGGCTGGGCAGCGTCTCGGCATGGCCGAACTGCTCGCGTGCCTGCTTGGCGTAGTAGCGCAGGAAATCGACCGCTTCACGCACTTCGGCCACGCCGTCGGGGAGGCTCTTGCCCGCCTCCTTGACGCACAACGCCATGAACTCGGCGATGCGGGCTTCCAGCTGGTCGGCGGCATGTTCCAGGATCGCGGCGCGGCTGGCGGCCGGCGTACGGTTCCAGGCCGGCTGTGCGGCCACGGCATTGGCCAGGGCTTTCTGCACGGTCGCCGAGTCCGCAGCCTGCCAGTGACCCACCACCTGGCGGGTATCGGCCGGATTGGTCACCGGCAGCATGGCCCCGCCGGGATTGGCACCGGGCACCAGCGGTGTGGCGCTCCACGGCTTCACCGCCGCGTTGAGCTGCGCGGCGAGGTCACGCAGCGCGTTGTCGTTGGCCAGGTTGATGCCCATGGAGTTGTTCCTGTCGTGGTTCTGGCTGCGCAGCAGGTTCACCGGCAGCGGGATCTTGGGATGGGCGATGTTCGACGGCGAAACGGCAGCGAAGGCGCTGACCATTTCCACCGGATCACGGACCAGGTCGGCGATGGCCACGCGGTCATCGGTGATGCGGTTGACGAAGCTGGAGTTGGCGCCGTTCTCGAGCAGGCGACGCACCAGGTAGGGCAGCAGGTCTTCATGCGAACCCACTGGCGCATACACGCGGCACGGCAGCCCCAGGCGATCGGCCGGCACCACTTCGGCGTACAGGTCATCGCCCATGCCGTGCAGCTTCTGGTGCTCGTAGACGCCCCCCTTGGCGATGGTGCGGATGGCCGCGATGGTGTGCGCGTTGTGCGTGGCGAACATCGGATAGATCGCATCGGCATGGCCGAACAGGCGCTTGGCGCACGCCAGGTAGGACACGTCGGTGTTCTGCTTGCGGGTGAAGACCGGGTAGCCCGGATAGCCTTCGATCTGCGCGCGCTTGATCTCCGCATCCCAGTACGCGCCCTTGACCAGGCGGACCTGCAGGCGGCGACCGTTGCGCCGCGCCATGTCGGCCAGGAAATCGATCGTGTACGGGGTGCGCTTCTGGTACGCCTGCACCACCACGCCGAAGCCATCCCAGCCGGACAGCGACGCATCGGAGAACACCGCGTCGATGATGTCCAGCGACAACTCGAGCCGGTCCGCTTCCTCGGCATCCACCGTGCAGCCGATGCCATAGCCCTTCGCCAGCTGTGCCAGCTCCAGCACGCCCGGCACCAGGTCACGCAGCACGCGCGCGCGCTTGGCATGCTCGTAGCGCGGGTACAGCGCGGACAGCTTGATCGAGATGCCCGGCGCGTTGTTCACGTCGCCGTCCGGTCGCCCACCGCGCGCCTTGTGATCGCCGCCGATGGCATGGATCGCGCGGCGGTAGTCTTCCAGGTAGCGCAGCGCATCTTTCATGGTCAGCGCGCCTTCGCCGAGCATGTCGAAGGAGTAGCGGTAACTCGCGTTGTCGCCCTTGTGCGAACGCTCCAGCGCTTCGCCGATGGTGCGCCCCATGACGAACTGGTGACCCATGATCTTCATCGCCTGGCGCACGGCCAGGCGGATCACCGGCTCACCGACGCGGCCCATCAGGCGCTTGAACGCGCCGGGTACGTCGGCGCGGGTGGCATCGTTGATCTGCACCAGCTTGCCGGTCAGCATCAGGCCCCAGGTGGAGGCGTTGACCAGCACCGAATCGCTGCCGCCGACATGCTTCCTCCAGTCGGCGTCGGCCAGCTTGTCGCGGATCAGCTTGTCCGCGGTCTCCTGGTCGGGAATGCGCAGCAGCGCTTCGGCCACGCACATCAGCAGCACGCCTTCCTCGCTGCCCAGGTCGTACTGGCGCATGAAGGCTTCGATCGCCCCCTGGTCCTTGGCGCGCACGCGCACGCGCGCCACTAGGTCGGCCGCCAGCGCCTGGACCTGCGCCTGCTCGTCAGCGGGCAGGCGGGCCTGCGCCAGCAGCTCGGTGACATGGGTGGCTTCGTCTTTCAGCCAGGCATCGGTGATGGCCTGGCGGAACGGGGAGGGCGAGGCCGGCAGTTCCGGCGACAGCAGCGCGCCGGCCTGCGGCACGGAGCCGGGGTCAGCGGGCGAAAGAGTGGGTGCGTTCATGCCGGTCCGGCCAATGGAAAACTTGGCGATTTTAATCATTTTCCGGCCATTGGAAAGTCCCTCGCGTGGCCCGGCCTTGTCCCTGTATAGCCCCGTGCCGTAAAGGATTCAGCTTGATTGACCAAGACGATCAGGATTGTGCCGAAATCGGCAAAACTGTCGACGGCACATTGCTGTGCTGCAGCATCGGATTTACCGTGAATGGACCTTGTAAGTGTCGAGAGGGCAGGGCTACCATCAAGTCGTAACCGCGGCAGGTACGCCGTTGCGACAGGATCAGGGCGCCGGATGCGCCGCAGGGGATCTGGATACGCAGCGGTGAGAGCGTTCCCCACGGACGCTGGAGCCCGGAAAACCAGCTTGAAGCTTGCTCGCCGCCAGCGATGGCGGTCACCGATGACGTCAAGGGTCTAGGCAATGAAGCAATGCAGCGCGTGGGGCGGCAGGTGTGTGTCCGGGATCGCCACGATGGCGGCCGGAATGGCGTTGCCGGCAGCGGGGTGGGCACAGTCCGCCGATCCGCGGCCATGGCAGTTGAACATGGGCAAGGGGGTGACCCAGACCTCGCGGTTGGCCTGGGAATCGAACATGCTTTCGCTGATCGTGGTCACGGTGATCGGCGTGATCGTCTTCGGCGCGCTGTTCTACGCCATCTTCAAGTTCCGCAAGTCCAAGGGCGCCGTCGCCGCCACCTTCAGCCACAACACCAAGGCCGAGATCATCTGGACCGTCATCCCGGTGGTGATCCTGGTGGTGATGGCCTGGCCGGCCACCGCCAACCTGATAAAGATGTACGACACCCGCGATGCCGAGATGACCGTCAAGGTCACCGGCTACCAGTGGATGTGGCGCTATGAATACCTTGGCGAAGGGGTGGACTTCACCAGCCGGCTGGACCGGGAGTCCGACCGGATGCGCCAGAGCGGCAAGGTGCCGACACGGGAGAGCAATCCGCATTACCTGCTCGACGTCGACAACCGCCTGGTACTGCCGGTCGATACCAAGGTGCGATTCGTCATCACCTCCGACGATGTGATCCACGCCTGGTGGGTGCCCGCGCTTGGCTGGAAGCAGGATGCGATCCCCGGTTTCATCAACGAAGCCTGGACCAGCATCGACACGCCCGGGGTGTACCGGGGCCAGTGCGCCGAGCTGTGCGGCAAGGACCATGGCTTCATGCCGATCGTGGTGGAGGCGGTGTCCAAGGAAGACTTCAAGCGCTGGCTGGCGCAGAAGAAACCTGCGCCCGAACAGGCGCCGGCGGCGCCTGCCACCGTGACCCCGCCCGGCGATGGCAGCGCGCCGCGCCAGCCGGTGGAACCTGCGCCCGAGGCGGCCCCGGCACCCGCCCCGGCCGCGTGATCCAACCGCCCGTGGCCCGTTCCTGGCCACCGTGACAATCGATTCTGAGAGGTGTTTTGCAATGGCGCACTCGGCAGTTGGGCACGACGAACACCACGCGCATCCGCAGGGGTTCTTCGCGCGTTGGTTCTTCAGTACCAACCACAAGGACATCGGCACGCTCTACCTGCTTTTCAGCTTCGTCATGTTCATCATCGGCGCGGCGATGAGCGTGGTCATCCGCACCGAACTGGCGCAACCGGGGCTGCAGTTCGTCAAGCCGGAATTCTTCAACCAGATGACCACCATGCATGCGCTGGTGATGATCTTCGGTGGCGTCATGCCGGCGTTCGTCGGGCTGGCCAACTGGATGATCCCGCTGCAGATCGGTGCGCCGGACATGGCACTGCCGCGGATGAACAACTGGTCGTTCTGGCTGCTTCCGGTGGCGTTCGGCATGCTGCTGCTCACGCTGTTCCTGCCTGGTGGCGCGCCGGCCGGTGGCTGGACGCTGTACCCGCCGCTGTCGCTGCAGGGCGGCTACAACGTGGCGTTCACCGTGTTCGCCATCCACGTGGCCGGCATCAGTTCGATCATGGGCGCGATCAACATCATCGCCACCGTGCTGAACATGCGCGCCCCGGGCATCGACCTGCTGAAGATGCCGATCTTCTGCTGGGCCTGGCTGATCACCGCGTTCCTGCTGATCGCGGTGATGCCGGTGCTGGCCGGTGCGGTGACGATGCTGCTGACCGACAAGTTCTTCGGCACCAGCTTCTTCAATGCGGCCGGTGGTGGTGACCCGGTGATGTTCCAGCACATCTTCTGGTTCTTCGGCCATCCGGAGGTGTACATCATGATCCTGCCCGCCTTCGGCGTGGTCAGCGAGATCATTCCCACCTTCAGTCGCAAGCCGCTGTTCGGCTACCAGGCCATGGTCTACGCCACGGCCGCCATCGCCTTCCTGTCGTTCATCGTCTGGGCCCACCACATGTTCACCGTGGGCATGCCGCTGGGGGGCGAAATCTACTTCATGTTCGCCACGATGCTCATCTCCATTCCCACCGGGGTGAAGGTGTTCAACTGGGTCAGCACCATGTGGCGCGGTTCGTTGACCTTCGAAGCCCCCATGCTGTGGTCGGTCGCGTTCGTCATCCTGTTCACCATCGGCGGCTTCTCCGGACTGATGCTGGCCATCGTCGCAGCCGATTTCCAATACCACGACACCTATTTCGTGGTTGCCCACTTCCACTACGTCCTGGTGACCGGCGCGGTGTTCGCGCTCATCGCCGCGGTGTATTACTGGTGGCCGAAGTGGACCGGGCGCATGTACAACGAAACCTGGGCGAAGGTGCATTTCTGGTGGTCGATCATCTTCGTCAACCTGTTGTTCTTCCCGCAGCATTTCCTTGGCCTGGCAGGCATGCCGCGCCGCATCCCGGATTACAGCGTGGCGTTCGCCGACTGGAACCTGATCAGCTCGATCGGCGCCTTCGGCATGTTCGTGACGCCGTTCCTGATGGCCGCGATCCTGCTGTCGTCGCTGCGTTCGGGCGCGAGGGCCGAGGCCCGCAGCTGGGAGGGCGCGCGTGGACTGGAGTGGACGGTGCCGTCACCGGCGCCGGCGCATACCTTCACCACGCCGCCGGTCATCCGGCCCGGTGACCTGGCCCACGATGACATCAGCCACTGAGGTACGTGATGCGCAACGAAGCCCCGATCACCGCCGCTGACGAAGGATCCCGCGCAACGCCCGCCGGCCCGCGCAGCACGCCGACTGCGTTTGTCCGGCCGACGCCCGACGAACAGCGCCGTCGCGCCCGACGCACGGCCCTGTGGGTGGGCGCCGTCGCGCTGCTGGTGTATGTCGGTTTCATACTGAGCGGAGTGATCGGGCGATGAACGCCAGCGACGCCAGCCCCCCGTCGCGCCACGCCGGCCTGCTGCGGCTGGTTGCGGTGGCCGTCGCGGTGTTCCTGCTGACGTTCTCGCTGGTCCCGCTGTATCGCATCGCCTGCGAGAAGGTGTTCGGCGTGCGCCTTGAACGGGGCCCGGGCGCGCAGGCCGGCACCGGTGCCGCGAGTACACGGCGTACGGTGCGCGTGGAGTTCGATGGTGGCGTCAACTCGCAGCTGCCCTGGGCCTTCCATCCCGAACAGCTGACCATGGACGTGGTACCGGGCGAGCTCACCGAAGCGCTGTATTTCGCGCGCAATGACGGCAAGACCGCCATCGTCGGCAGCGCGGTGCCATCGGTGGCTCCGGCGCGTGCATCCGGTTATTTCAGCAAGACCGAATGCTTCTGCTTCACCGCCCAGACGTTGCAGGCCGGCGAAAAGCGTGACATGCCGGTGCGTTTCATCGTGGACCCGGACCTGCCGCCGGAAATCCGCACCATCACTCTGTCCTACACCTTCTACAAGAACGACGCGCTCTCGGCGCGGCTTGCCCCGGCCGCCGTGCCGGCCGACGCGCACGCCGCGCCCTGAGCGCACCTTCGATACGGACAACGACCATGGCCCAGCTTCCCACCGACGCCAACGTGTATTACGTGCCGACCCACAGCCGATGGCCGTTCATCGGCTCGATCGCGATGATGGTGACCATGGTCGGCGTGGCCAGCTGGCTCAACGATGCCGGCTGGGGCAAGTGGACCTTCTTCACCGGCCTGGCGATGCTGGTGCTGACCCTGTTCTGGTGGTTCAGCGACGTGGTGCGCGAGTCGCAGGCCGGCCATTACAACCAGCAGGTGGATGGCTCCTTCCGGATGGGGATGGTGTGGTTCATCTTCTCCGAAGTGATGTTCTTCGGCGCCTTCTTCGGTGCGCTGTTCTATACCCGCGCGCTGGGCCTGCCGTGGCTGGGCGGCGAGGGCGACGGGGTGATGACCAACGAGCTGCTGTGGCAGGGGTATTCGACCGGATGGCCAACCAACGGCCCGGCAGCGATCGGCGGCTCGTTCCAGACCATCCCGGCCTGGGGCCTGCCCCTGATCAACACGCTGATCCTGCTCACCTCCGGCGTGACCCTGACCATCGCCCACCACGCGCTCAAGGCCGGCCATCGTCGCCAGCTGCTCACCTGGCTGGGGATCACCGTGCTGCTGGGGCTTGTGTTCCTGACCCTGCAGGCAGAGGAGTACATCCATGCCTATACCGAGCTCAACCTGACCCTGGGCTCAGGCATCTATGGCTCCACGTTCTTCATGCTGACCGGTTTCCACGGTGCCCACGTCCTGCTGGGCACGATCATGCTGGCGGTGATGTGGCTGCGCGCGGCCAAGGGGCATTTCACCCGTGACAACCACTTCGGTTTCGAAGCGGCGGCGTGGTACTGGCACTTCGTCGACGTGGTGTGGCTGATGCTGTTCCTGTTCGTCTACGTGCTTTGACTGTCGCGTCCGCGGCGTCAGCGCGCAATGCCATGCGGCTGGATCCAGCCGCCCCAGATGCCGATCACCACGAGCAGGATCAACGCGACCGATACGGCGATGCGCCGGGTGAGCGCGTTGACCGTGCGCTTGGTCTGGCCCCGATCCACCAGCAGGTAATACAGGCCGGCGCCCAGGTTCCAGACGATGACGATGAGGAACGCGATCACCAGCAGGGTCTTCAGCGAATCGTTCATGCGCGGCTCGATGGCGGGGCGGATGCCTCTATCTGACCGCGTTTGCGGCCGTTTGTCATGATGCGCCGGCACACGCGGGTGCTTGGCTGGCTGCTGGCGCTCGTGGCGATGGCCGGGTTCTGCCTGCTCGGCTACTGGCAGCTGCAGCGCATGACGCATAAGCAGGCGCTGTTGCAGGCCCAGGCCGCCGCGGAATCCGCGCCGGCACGGCCGCTGGCCGGGGCGCTGGCCAGCCGCGGCACCGTGCAGCGCGTGGTCGACCACGGCCGTTTCCTGCCTGGGCTGGTCCTGCTGGACAACCAGATGCGCCACGGCCGCGCGGGGGTGAAGCTGTACCGTCCGTTCCGCAGTGACGAGGGCGCCGTACTGCTCGTCGACCTCGGCTGGCGCGCGCTGCCTGCCGACCGCACGCTGCCGGACGTGCCGATGCCGCCGTCACCGGTGGTCGTCCGCGGCCTGCTGGCACCGCCGCCGGCGCCCGGACTGGCACTGGGGCCGGCGTCGACCCCGGCCGGGCCCCAACGCTGGCTGGCCAGCCGCCTGCAGCCCAATGCGCTGGCACCGCTGCTCGGCCTGCCCACGCTGCCCCCGCGCGTACTGCGACTGGATCCCGCGCTGCCCTTCGGCGATGAGCGCGATCTCGATCTGCTGCCCAATACGCTGCCGCCGGAGCGCCACCTCGGCTACGCGGTGCAGTGGTTCGCACTGGCGCTGACGGTGCTGGTGGTCGCCCTGCTGCTGGAGTGGCGCCGTCGCCGGTAGTGACGGCCGCTGGCCGTCGTCCCCCATGGCCACACCCCGCGTTTCCCGGGCTGGCTGCATCCGCACGGGCCCCTCCAACATGAGAAAATGCCTCCCATGAATGCTGCTTCCTCACCGCAGGAAACCGCGCGCGGCAATGGCCGCCGCACCCTCGTGCTGCTGTTCGGCCTGTTCTTCGGCGCGATGGCGCTGGCCGGCGTACTGCGCTTTTCCGGCTGGCAGCCGGCCGCACACAAGAACGTCGGCCAGTTGCTGGAGCCGCCCGTGGACCTGCGCGCGCAGCCGCCCCAGCTTGCATCCGGTGCAGCCTACCCGTGGCGCAGCGCGGAAAAGACCTGGCGCATCCTGGTCGCGCCGCCACAGGGCTGCGCACAACCGTGCGTCACTTTGTCGCAGGGACTGGCCAAGGTGTGGCAGCTGTTCGGGCATAACGCCGATAATGTGGACATCCTCTGGCTGGGAACGCCACCGGCGCCCCTGGCTGGAACCCCTGCACTGCGCGCGCTGGCCCCATCGCCGGCACTGCGCGCTGCATTGCCCGGTGTCGATGACCCGGCCGGCGTGCCGGTCTACATCGTCGACCCGAACGGCTTCGTGATCATGCGCCACGCGCCCGGCACCGACCTCGGTGGCCTGCGCAAGGACCTGTCCACGTTGCTGAAACTGAAGTGAGTCCTGTTTGATGAGCCTTTCCGCGCGTCCGGCGCTGCAGCGTAATTTCCACCGCCTGGCGTGGTTCGCGATGATCATGACCGCGAGCACCATCCTGTTCGGTGCGTTCGTGCGGCTGTCCGATGCCGGCCTGAGCTGCCCCGATTGGCCGACCTGCTACGGCCAGGCCACCTGGCCGCAGCACGTGGAAGAGACCGTCGGCCACCCGGCGGCGGATATCCGGCCGCTGGAAACCCACAAGGCCTGGCGCGAACAGGTTCACCGCTTCCTGGCCGGTGCACTGGGCATCGAGATCCTGACCCTGGCGCTGCTGGCCGTGCGCCGCCGGCGCTTCGGCAGCACCTCGGTCATCACCGCCTGCGTCCTGGTGGCCGCCGGCATCCCGCTTTACATGATGGGCTGGCATGCCACCGCCAGCGTGCTGGCACTGGCCGGCGAAATCATCCTGCTGGTCGCCGCGTTCCGGTGGAGCAACAGCGATCTCGCGCGGGCGGCGGTGCTGACCCTGGCCGTGGTGATCTTCCAGGCGCTGCTGGGCATGTGGACGGTCACCTGGCTGCTCAAGCCGATCGTGGTGATGGGCCACCTGCTGGGCGGCATGCTGATGTTC
Source organism: Pseudomonadota bacterium (assembly GCA_037033225.1). GTDB lineage: Bacteria > Pseudomonadota > Gammaproteobacteria > Xanthomonadales > Xanthomonadaceae > Stenotrophomonas. The sequence goes on along the minus strand of JAZBLM010000006.1, from coordinate 43,848 downwards.
GCGATGCTGGCGTGGATGGCATGGCGCGCCACGCACCTGCCGATCACCCTGGCCGAAGCGCCGAAGCTGAAATGGCTGCTGCGCATCGGCATCGCCGTGCTGGCCACCCAGGTTGCGCTCGGTGGCTGGGTCAGCGCGAACTATGCCGCGCTCGCCTGCGGCGGCGGCAGCCTGTCGCTGGACAATTTCCCGCGCTGCGCCAACCAGTGGTGGCCGCAGCAGAACTACAGCGAAGGCTTCACCCTGTGGCGTGGCATCGGCGTGGATTACGAGGGCGGCATTCTCGACGGCGCCTCGCGCATCGCCATCCAGATGGGCCACCGCATGTTCGCGGTGGTGGTCGCCGCCTACCTGCTCTGGCTCGGCATCCGCCTGTTCCGCATCCCAAGCATGCGGGGATGGGCCGTCGCGCTGATCCTCGGCCTGGTCGCGCAGGTGAGCCTGGGCATCGCCAACGTCAAGATGGCACTGCCGCTGCCAGTGGCGGTGCTGCACAACGGTGGCGCGGTGCTGCTGCTGTTCGTGCTGGTCAGCCTGCTGGCCCGGCTGCGGTCACCGGACTGACGCCATGGCCAATTATCGTCAGTACTGGGACCTGACCAAGCCCAAGGTCGTCGCCCTCATCGTGTTCACCGCGCTGGTCGGCATGGTACTCGCCATTCCCGGCGTACCCAGTGGCGAGCAGCTGCGGCTGGGCGCACTCGGCTTCCTCGGCATCTGGCTGGCCGCTTCTGCCGCTGCGGCGATCAACCAGCTGCTGGACGCCAAGATCGATGCGCAGATGGCACGCACCTCATGGCGCCCGCTGGTGGTCGGCAAGGTCAAGCCGTGGCAGGTGCTGGCGTTCGCCGGTGCGCTGATCGTGCTCTCGATGACGATCCTGGTGGTATGGGTCAACGTCATCACCGCGATCCTCACCTTCGCCTCGTTGATCGGCTATGCGGTGATCTACACCGTGTACCTCAAGCGCGCCACGTCGCAGAACATCGTCATCGGCGGACTCGCCGGTGCCATGCCGCCGATGCTGGGCTGGGCCGCCATCACCGGCATGCACACTGCGTCGGACTGGTGGTACTCGGCGCTGCTGGTGTTGATCATCTTCATCTGGACGCCGCCGCATTTCTGGGCACTGGCGATCTTCCGGCGCGAAGACTATGCCAAGGCGAAGATCCCGATGCTGCCGGTCACCCATGGCGTGGTGCACACGCGCAGGCAGATCCTGGCGTACTCGGTGATCCTGGCGATCATCTGCGTGCTGCCCTATGTCGTGGGCATGAGCGGACCGTTCTACCTGGGCGGCGCGATCGTGCTCAACGCGGTGTTCCTCTGGTACGCCTGGCGCATGCAGGATCCACCGGACGAACTGTTCTCGATGAAGATGTTCAACTGGTCGGTGGTCTACCTGATGGCGCTGTTCGCCTTCCTGCTGGTGGACCACTGGATCCTGCCCTGGCTGTAACGCCTGGTAGTGACGGCCGCTGGCCGTCATGCCCCTCATGACTGTCGCCGATATCGCAGCGCCTGCTGGGTGGCGCCGAGCCATGGTCGTCGGAATGGTTCAGGCGTCCGTGCAGAAAGCCACGGTGTGTTGTTCGGCGCTACCGTCACCTGTCGTCTCCAAGCCTTTTGGACGCTCGCGGCATGTCAGAAAATTGGAAGGCGGCACACGGACAGTTCATTATCCTGCCCTGATCTGCGTGACGAGCATCGTACTTTTCGTCTGACGCGCGGTCTGAAGCGCGTGACGGAAGGGGATAACGGTGCTGCACGAATGTCCGTGCGACGCGGGACGCCTCCATGCACACGCGTATGAGTGCGGTTCGGGCAGTAATTTCTCCAGTACTACTGATCCTGGCGCCCACAGCGTCAGCCGAAATCAAGTCGCTGAGCCGCGCCAACTGCATAGGATTTATCAACGAGTCGGTGACCTACGACCGTCCGTTCTTCGTTCCGTTCCTGGGCACGTCCGCAAGCATCCACGTCCCACAAGGAAACACCAGACCGAAGCACGTTTTCGGGGCACCCAACAATGGATTTCTGTCGGCAAGGTTCTACGCCGGTGACGGATCCGACAGCGAGCGCATGCTCGTACGCGGCTACCACACGTGGGTTACGGCGGGAAGAGTCTGGACATCCAATACGGCCGCAGTCGATTGCAACCTTGTTGAATGGTGATCTGATGAAAAGTTCAATCTTGATTCTTGCCTTCATGGCTGGTGGTGCGTGCCCGATGGTGTCTGCGCAAGAACGGTCCAACGTAGACGCAGTCGGCCAGTGGCTGCGGCAACTGACCAACGAAGCCGTTGCCCGCCAGCAGGAAGCATTGCTGCAGGATGCGCCCATCGCTGAGGGAGACTACGTTGTGAAATCCATCGCGGACCTGGACGCGCCTCCGACAGTGAAGACCCATTTCCAGAATGAGGTAATCGCGCAGCATGCAGGCGCAAAGACTATGGCGACGGGCACAATTCCTTCGGTCGCTGCCCTGATCGCTCAAACGCCGGTTCGGGTGCTGTCTGACGATGTGCTTCGCGAACGGCTACCCGTCCCGCCGGCTGGGATTGATGAAACGCCGCTACGCGCGGCCAGGCTCGTCAACACGGATTGGTCGGGAACCCGCAATGGTGTCAACGCTACCGGCCTCAGCCGAATCTTCCTGCTGGAGGGAATCGGCTTCATCGAGTTCAGTGAGGACAGCTATCGCCTGGGCGCAGGAAGAATCCTTCAATTCAATGAAGCACTGAACGCGATGGTGGGTAATACACCTGCCATGTCCCACATGGAGCGCTCTGTCGATGGAAGGGGAATGGCAAGCCTGTCCTGGGTCACTCCTGAAAAGTCCTTCCAGCTGAGATTGGTGACCGATGATGGTGCTTCAGTGGAGAACGGAGCTGAGCTGCTGATGCAGATTGCAGAGGGCCTGGACAAATAGCGCGTGGCCGCAATCTCTACGTGGCGTGGTGGGTGATTGACGGCCAGCGGCCGTCACTACCGCGTCTCTTTCGCATAGCGCTGGGCGATGATGCCGCAGACGATCAGCTGGATCTGGTGGTAGATCATCACCGGCAGCACGATCGCGCCCAGGCTGCCACCGGCGAACAACACCTTGGCGATCGGGATGCCGGTGGCGAGGCTCTTCTTGGAGCCGCAGAACACGATGGCGATCTCGTCTTCGCGGCTGAAATTCAGCCGCCGCGCGATGAAGGTGATCAGGGGCATGGCGATACCGAGGATCACCGCGGCCACCACCGCCACGGTGAACAACGACAGCAGCGGGGTCTTCGACCACAGCCCTTCGGTCACCGCCGCGCCGAAGGCCGCGTACACCACCAGCAGGATGGTGCCTTGGTCGGTGTAGCGCAGCAGCGCGCGCTGCCGCTCCACCCAGCCGGCGATCCAGGGCCGCAGCAGGTGTCCGGCCACGAACGGCACCAGCAGCTGCAGCATGATGCCGCCGATGGCCTGCAGCGGGTTGTGGATGCCGCCCTGGGTGCCAGCCAGCGCGGTAAGCAGCAGCGGAGTCAGGAACACGCCCAGGATCGATGACAGCGACGCGCTGCACACCGCAGCGGGCACGTTGCCGCGCGCCATCGAGGTGAACGCGATCGACGACTGCACGGTCGAGGGCAGGGTGCACAGGAACAGCACGCCCAGATACAGCTCCGGGGTCAGCAGCCAGCCCGACAGCGGATGGAACAGCAGGCCCAGCAGCGGAAACAGCACGAAGGTGCAGGCCAGGATGAGCAGGTGCAGCCGCCAATGCAGCAGTCCGCCGATCACCGCTTCGCGCGGGAGCCGCGCGCCATGCAGGAAGAACAGCAGGCCGATCGCCACGTTGGTCACATCATCCAGCACCAGCGCGGCGGCACCGGTCATCGGTACCAGCGAAGCGAGCAGCACGGTGCCCAGCAGGGCCAGGGTGAACGTATCCGGGCGCAGTTTCGCCCACCAGCGTGTCATCGATGACGCTCCTTGCAGCGGGGGAGGCCTGGGGCGATGGGGCTACCGTCCCAGGCTGGCGCGCGCCTTCAGCAGTTCGCGCAGTTCGTATTTGTCAGTATCGTCCAGACCCAGTTGACGCTGCTTGGCGGTGAGGTCTTCGATGCGCTGGAACAGCAGCTGCTTTTCCAGCTGGCCCACCGCGTCGTGCAGTTCCTCGGTCCACTTTGCTTCATCCCCGGCCAGCGTCTGCGCCGCCAGGGTATGCAGTGATGCCTGTTCCTCGCGGCCGTCGAAGTGTTCCAGCAGTGCGCCGGTGCTGATGTCCGGGCGCTGCTCCACCAGCGCCAGCAGCTCCAGCAGCAGGTCGATGCCGGGCAGGCGCAGGCCATGGAAATGGTGGCGTCCGCCGAGCGACATCGCCAGCGACGGCTGCTGCAGCAGGATCGCGATGGCGGCGCGCACCAGGCTGCGCTTGGCGACCGGGGTGATCGGCCGACCGGTCGGCCGGGCCGACGCCGACCGTTGCGCGGCATTGCCACCCAGGCCGGTCAGCTGGCCCAGCTGCTGCTTCATCAGGTCACCAAAGGCACCGTCGGGGATCTGCGCCAGCATCGGCTTGGCGCGCTCGGCCAGCCGCGCCTTGCCATCGAGCGTGCCGAGGTTGATCTCGCGCGTCAGTTCATCGAAGAAGAACTGCGACAGCGGCGTGGCCTGCTTCAGCCTCTCATCGAACGCCTCGGCGCCTTCCTTGCGCACGATGGTGTCCGGATCTTCGCCATCGGGCAGGAACAGGAAGAACGCCTGGCGGCCATCCTTCATCCGCGGCAGCACCGATTCCAGCGCCTTCCAGCCAGCACGCCGGCCGGCCGCATCGCCATCGAAGCAGAAGAACACATCCGGCGCGTTGCGGAACAGCAGCTCGGCATGGTCCGGCGTGGTCGCCGTGCCCAGCGTCGCCACCGCCTGGGTGACGCCGAACTGGAACAGCGAGACCACGTCCATGTAGCCTTCGACCACGATCAGCCGCTCGATCTTCTGGTTGGCCTGGCGCACCTGCCACAGGCCGTACAGTTCGCGGCCCTTGTGGAACAGCGCGGTCTCCGGCGAATTGAGGTATTTCGGCCCGTCGTCCTTTTCGAACACGCGGCCACCGAAGGCGATCACGCGTCCGCGGCGGTCGAAGATCGGAAACATCACGCGGTCGCGGAATTTGTCGTAGACATGGCCGCGATCGTTCTTGGAGAACAGGCCGGCACGATCCAGCAGCTTCATGCGCCGCTCGTCCTTCCCCAACGCATCGCGCAGGCCGCTGTAGCCGTCCGGCGCGTAGCCGATCTGGAAGCGCACGCGATTGGCCTCATCCACGCCGCGCCCATCCAGGTAGCTGCGGGCCTTCTCGCTCTCCTCCAGGTTCTTCTGGAAGAAGCGCGCGGCCGCATCCAGCGCCGAATAGAGTTCGCGGCCCTCGTCCTGCTGCTGGGCACTGCGCGGATTCTCGCTGCGCGGCACTTCCATGCCGACCCGCTTGGCCAGCTCGTCGACCGCGTCGAGGAACTCCAGCCGGTCGTAGTTCATCAGGAAGCTGATCGCCGTCCCGTGCGCACCGCAGCCGAAGCAGTGATAGAACTGCTTGGTGGGCGATACGGTGAACGAGGCCGAGCGTTCGTCATGGAACGGGCAGCGCGCCGCATATTCCTTGCCCTGGCGTTTCAGGGGAACGCGGCTGCCCACGACTTCGACGATGTCGGAGCGGGCCAGCAGGTCGTCGATGAAAGCGTCGGGAATGCGGGCCATGGCCACCAGCAGGGGCGCGGGCGAAGGCCGCGCGGGGCAGAAAGATCAGGCCCCTAGTTTACCCTTTGGCGGCGGTTGCGCCCGGCTGTGGCGGTGCGATCCCGGCCGCAACCAGGTGGTGGTGCGCGCGCAGCCGTTCGTCGATCACCGAGGTCATCAGCGCACCGATGAAGAACACGACCATCGCGTAATAGATCCACACCAGCGAGATCACCAGCGCGCCCATCGAGCCGTAGGCGCTGCCCGGCGCGACCTGCGCGATGTAGACCCCGATGCCGTAACGTCCCAGCGCGAACAGCGCCGATGTGATCGCGCCGCCGATGAAGGCCTGGCGCCAGGCCACGCGGCGGTCCGGCAGGTAGTGGTACATGAAGGCGAACGCCACCGTGTACAGCAGCAGCGTGCTGATGTAGCCCAGCGCCGGCAGCAGCGAAGGCAGCTGGGCAAAGGCCACCTGCAGCATGGTGGTGGCGGTCATCGATACCACCAGCAGGAAGCCCAGCGCCAGCACCACGCCGAACGAGAACACGCGCTTGCGCAACCACGCTGGCAGGCCTTCCAGGCGTTCGCCGCTGGTGCGGAAAATCAGGTTCAGCGCCCCCTGCAGCTGGGCGAACACCGCCGTGGCGCCGATGAACAGCAGCAGCGTGCTCCAGATCCCCGCCAGCGAGCCGATGTTGGGCTGGTTGTCGGCATTCTGCAGCACGGTTTCGGCAACCGTGGCGACGCTGCTTCCGGCTGCCGTGCCGATCTGCTCCACCAGGGCCTGCTGGGCCGGCGGATACAGCGAAGCGGTCAGCCACAGCAGCAGTACCAGCAGCGGCGCCATTGACAGCAGGGCGTAGAAGGACACGGCGGCGGCCTGGCTCAGCACATCCACTTCGATGAAGCGGTTGATCACCGCCATCGGGAAACTGCGCTGCAGGCGATCGACGTACTTGCGCATGGAATGCGGCACGCCGCGGTGCGGATCGGCGCCGGCGGCGGTCGGGGCAGGGGGCTGGATCGGATCAGGCATGCGGCTGTTTTAACAGCCGAAGTCCAAAGAAAGGGTGAAGCGCGGTGCCTCGTCGTGCCGGGCCAGGACCGGCGGCTTTGCCGTGCGGCGTTCCGGCAGCGTCCCCGCGCAGGGCATGCCGTTGCGCGGGGTGGGTGTTCGCGTCAGCCTGCGAGCTGCTGCTTCACCAGCCTGGACACCAGGCCCATGTCGGCCTTGCCGGCGACCTTCGGTTTCAGCGCGCCCATCAGCTTGCCGATATCGGCCGGGCTGGCTGCGCCGGTTTCCGCCACGGCGGCCTGGATGGCGGCCACGATCTCGGCCTCACCCATCTTCTCGGGCAGGTAGCGCTCGATCACCACCATCTCCTCGCGTTCCACCTGCGCCAGGTCCTCGCGGTTCGCCGCTTCGTACTGGCTGATGGAGTCCTTGCGCTGCTTGACCATCTTGTCCAGCACCGCCACCACGGCGGCGTCGTCCAGCTCGATGCGCTCGTCCACTTCCTTCTGCTGGATGGCGGCCTTGATCAGCCGGACCACGCCCAGGGTGTGCTTGTCGCCGCTCTTCATGGCGGCCTTCATATCGTCGGTCAGCTTCAGCTTCATGCTCATGGAGCACCTCGTGGGTCAGGGGTCGGGCAACAGGGTGCCGGGCAGGGGGCCCGGGAACGCAAAAAGCCGGCGACGCTCGCGCGTGCCGGCTTCTTCCTCACCGCGACAGGCTCGGCCTGCCGCCATGAGTGCGTCCGATCAGTACAGGCGCTGACGCTTGGTGACGTCGCGCGACGAACGGCGCAGCTGACGCTTCACTGCAGCAGCAGCCTTGCGCTTACGTTCCTGGGTCGGCTTTTCGTAGAACTCGCGCTTACGGGTTTCGGCCAGCACACCGGCCTTTTCGCAAGTGCGCTTGAAGCGGCGAAGAGCAAACTCGAAAGGTTCGTTCTCGCGGACTTTGACGCTGGGCATGGAATCTCCGGACACTGTGTAGAACCGGGTCTATACCCGGCGAGCCGCACATTATAGCGGCGCTTCGACAAACTGCAAGCATCCCGGCCTGAATACGGGCCGGTTTTCTTGCATCTCAGGGGCCTGCATCGCCCCTGAGGAGCACGCAGGGGGCGCATAATACACCACATGCGAGTCCTAGGTATTGAATCATCATGCGATGAGACCGGCGTGGCGGTGTATGACACCGACCGCACCGGCATCGACGCCCTACGCGCCCACGCTGTCTACAGCCAGATCGCCCTGCACGCCGAGTACGGCGGGGTGGTGCCGGAGCTGGCCAGCCGTGACCACGTGCGCAAGTTGCTGCCCTTGATCCGGCAGACGCTGGACGAGGCGGGCATGGCCGTTGGCGACATCGACGGGGTGGCCTATACCGCGGGCCCCGGCCTGGTCGGCGCGCTGTTGGTAGGGGCAGGCGTGGCCCGTTCACTGGCGTGGGCGCTGGACGTGCCGGCCGTGGGCGTGCATCACATGGAAGGCCACTTGCTGGCTCCGTTGATGGAAGACGATCCGCCGCAGGCGCCGTTCGTCGCGCTGCTGGTCTCAGGTGGGCATACCCAGCTGGTGGCGGTTGACGCGATCGGCCAGTACCGGCTGCTGGGCGAAACACTGGACGACGCAGCGGGCGAAGCGTTCGACAAGACCGCCAAGATGATGGGCCTGCCGTACCCGGGGGGGCCGCAGCTGGCGGCGCTGGCTGAACAGGGCACGCCGGGTGCCTACCGTTTCTCGCGCCCGATGACCGACCGTCCGGGCCTGGATTTCAGCTTCTCCGGGCTCAAGACCCAGGTGCTGCTGGCCTGGCGTGACAGCGACCAGACGGCGCAGACCCGCGCCGACATCGCCCGTGGTTTCGAAGACGCCGTGGTGGAAACGCTGGTCATCAAGTGTGGCCGCGCGCTGGAAGCAGCAGGCACCAACGTGATCGTGGTGGCCGGCGGCGTAGGTGCGAACAGGCGGCTTCGCGTGCGTCTGCAGGAAATGGCGGCGCGGCTGGGCGGCCGTGCCTGCTTCCCGCGCCCGGCGCTGTGCACCGACAACGGCGCGATGATCGCCTTTGCCGGCGCGCTGCGGCTGCAGGCCGGACAGCACACTCCGCCGCGGGTGGACGTCACCCCGCGCTGGGACATGGCCACCCTGCCGGCGGTGTAACGGTCGTGACGGCCGCTGGCCGTCAGCGCGATACGCTTTCCCTCCCCCGTTCATCCCGCATCCCTGCACCCCGCGACGCGGGCCGTTACCATGGCCGCCTCTTTCGCCGGGCAGACAGCATGGACAAGGTATTCATCGAGGGGCTTGAGATCGACGCCCTGATCGGTATCTATGACTGGGAGCGGCGGATCCGCCAGACACTGGTGTTCGACCTGGAAATGGGCTTCGACAACCGCCGGCCGGCCGCCAGCGACAACATCGAGCACACGCTCAATTACAAGGCGGTCAGCAAGCGCCTTGAAGACTATGTCCGGGCCTCGGATTTCGGCCTGGTCGAGACGCTGGCGGAACGCTGCGCGGACATCGTGCTGCACGAATTCGACGTGCACTGGCTGCGGCTGAAACTGAGCAAACCCGGCGCCGTGCGTGGCGCCCGCGCCGTCGGCGTGATCATCGAGCGCGAACGCGCGTAGTACCGCGTGGCGGGGCGGTCGGCGGGGCCGGCCACCTGCACCGCACCCCTGTCCGTTGCGGCCCTCCCGCGCGCCGCGGACACCAGCAAGGAGAAATGAAACATGGTGGATGCAGTAGTGATCTCGCAGCGGCTGGACAGCCTGCAGGACACCCTGGCCCCGTACCCCGGCGCGTACCTGGCGCTGACGCTTTCGGCCTTGGTACTGGCCGCCTTCCTCGCCAACTGGATCACCAAGCGCGTGTTGCTGCGCGGCCTGCGCCGCCTGTTCGCGCGCCTGCCCGGCGCTGACGCCGGGCGCGGCAGCCACCTGATGCGGGTGATCACCCGCCTGTCCAACGTGGTGCCCAGCCAGGTCATCGCCTCCGGCATCCGCTATGTCCCGGACCTGCCGCCGGGCCTGGTCGGCTTCATCGTGGGCCTGTGCCAGGTGTGGGCCGTACTCACCCTGTCGCTGGCGTTCTCGCATGCGCTGGACGCGGTCAATGATCTGTACGAGCGGCGTCCCGACGCACGCAACAAGCCGATCAAGGGCTATCTGCAGGTAGTGAAGATCGTCATTTTCGCCGTCGCCGGCCTGTCGATCGTCGCGATCCTGGCCGGCGTGGAACTGCGCTACCTGGTGACCGGCCTGGGCGCGGCCACCGCCGTGCTGATGCTGATCTTCCAGGACACCATCCTGTCGCTTGTGGCCAGCGTACAGATCAGCGGCGATGGCCGTATCCGCCTGGGCGACTGGATCGAGATGCCCAGCCAGGACGCTGACGGCGATGTCATCGACATCGCCCTGCACACGGTGACCGTGCAGAACTGGGACAAGACCATCACCACCATCCCGACCAAGAAGCTGGTCACCGAGTCCTTCAAGAACTGGCGCGGGATGCAGGAATCCGGTGGCCGCCGGATCAAGCGCTCGCTGTACCTGGACCAGCACAGCGTGGGATTCATGGGCGAGGAAGCGCGCGCCCGGATCGGCCAGTTCGCGCTGCTGGCCGACTACCTGCAGGAAAAGGACAACGAGCTGGCGCAATGGAACGCGCAGCTGCGTGCGAGCGGGGCAGGGGAGATCAACAGCCGCCGGGTGACCAACCTGGGTACGTTCCGGGTGTACGTGGAGAATTACCTGCGCAACCACCCTGGCATCAACACCGACATGACCCTGATGGTGCGCCAGCTGCAGCCCACCACCGAAGGCCTGCCGCTGGAGCTGTACTGCTTCACCCGCAGCGTGGCCTGGGTCGAGTACGAGGGGGTGCAGTCGGATGTGTTCGACCACCTGCTGGCGATCCTGCCTGCGTTCGGCCTGCGCGTGTTCCAGGCCTCCAGCGACGCCATGCTGATGGACGCCCGCCAGCGGCACCCCTGAATCGCAGGGCCCGGTCGTGCCGGCTTCGACCGGCACCTGGCCCCTCCGGCCAGCCGCGCCGCTGCATGCTTTAAGCTGGTCGCTTACGCCCCGCTCCGCAGCCTGCGGCGGAACATGAACGCAGAAGATGCGCACATCCGTGCCCGGCCCCGCTAGAATGCCGGCACTGAAAACGTTTACATCAAGGACACCCGGTGGCTTCCGAACGTATCGAATCCCTCATTGCGCAGATGACCGTGGAAGAAAAGGTCGGTCAGCTGGGCGTGTTCGCCGACATGGTTCGTCCCTTTGCCCCGGACGTGAATCCGGAAGCCAACGTGAGCAATGCCGACCAGGTGCTGCAGCAGGTGCGCGAAGGCAAGGTCGGCTCGCTCTTCAATGGTGTCGGTGCCGAACTCGGCCGACGCATCCAGCAGGTCGCGGTGGAAGAAAGCCGCCTGGGCATCCCGGTCATCCTCGCCGCAGATGTGATCCACGGCATGCGCACCGTGTTCCCGATTCCGCTGGGTGAAGCGGCCAGCTTCGAGCCGGAGCTGGCTCGTCGCACCGCACGCGCCACCGCCGTGGAGGCCACGGCCGCCGGCCTGCATTGGACCTACGCGCCGGCGGTGGACATCGCCCGTGACCAGCGCTGGGGCCGCGGTGCCGAAGGTGCCGGCGAAGACGTAGTGCTGGGCTGTGCGTTCGCCGCCGCCCGCGTGCGTGGCTTCCAGGGCGAGGACCTGCGTGCCCACGATGCGCTGCTGGCCACGCCCAAGCACTTCGCCGCCTACGGTGCGGTCATGGCCGGCATGGAATACAACATGGTGGACATCTCGCCGCAGACCCTGCGTGACGTGCACCTGCCGCCGTTCAAGGCAGCGTTCGATGCCGGCGCGGTCACCGTGATGTCCTCCTTCAACGACATCAACGGCGTGCCGGCCAGCGCCAATGCCGAACTGCTGACCGACATCCTGCGCGGCGAGTGGAACTTCCCCGGCGTGGTGATCTCCGACTACACTGCGGATATGGAACTGGTGGCGCACGGCTATGCCGCCGACGACCGCGATGCGACGGCCAAGGCATTCACCGCCGGGCTGGACCTGAGCATGCAGAGCGGCTTCTATGCCGAACACCTGCCAGGCCTGGTGGAGAGCGGGGAGGTGCCGATGTCGGTGCTCGACGAGGGTGTCCGTCGCATTCTGTGGCTCAAGGAAACCATCGGCCTGCTGGACGATCCCTACCGTTCGCTGGACCCGGCGCGCGAAGCCGATGACGCGCACATCGCCGCGCACGACGCGCTGTCGCGCGATGCCGCTCGCCGTTCGATCGTGCTGTTGAAGAACGAACAGTCCGCGCTGCCGCTGCGCCGCGACGGGCAGAAGATCGCGCTGATCGGCCCGTTCGTGCAGGACCGCGAGAACATCGAAGGCTGCTGGACGCTGTTTGGCGACAAGAGCCGTTACGTGGACCTGGAGACCGGCGTGCGCGCGGCCATCGCCGATGAAGCGCTGTTGGAAGTCGTGCCCGGCTGTGAGCTGGAAAGCGGCATCACCGGCGGCATCGAAGCCGCGGTGGCCGCCGCCCTGCGTGCGGACGTGGTGGTGCTGGCGTTGGGCGAACCGCAGCGTTACAGCGGTGAAGCGCAGTCCCGCGTCGAGATCACCCTTCCGCCGGCCCAGCAGGCGCTGGCCGAAGCGGTCGCCATGGCCGGCAAGCCGATGGTGGTGCTGTTGCGCAACGGGCGTGCCCTGGCGCTGCAGGGTGCGGTGCGCAACGCGCAGGCCGTTGCGGTGACCTGGTACCTGGGCACCCAGACCGGACACGCCGTGGCCGATGTGCTGTTCGGCGATTACAACCCTTCCGCGCGCCTGCCGGTGAGCTTCCCGCAGGTCTCCGGACAGCAGCCGTACTTCTACAACCATCCGCGCACCGGCCGCCCGGAACTGCCCACGATGTCGGAGTTCAAGGCACGCTGGCGCGAAATCCCGAACGAACCGCTGTACGCATTCGGCCATGGCATCAGCTACACCAGCTTCGCCTACGGCGTGCCGCAGTTGAGCAGCGCCCGGCTGGGCTGGGACGATACGCTCACGATCACCACCACGCTCACCAATACCGGCAGCGTGGCGGGCGAAGAGGTCGTGCAGCTGTATATCCATGACCGCGTAGCCAGCCGCGTGCGGCCGGTGCGTGAACTGAAGGATTTCCGCAAGGTGATGCTGCAGCCGGGGGAATCGGCCGAAGTGCGTTTCACCCTGCAGCGCTCGCAGCTGGCCTTCACCGGCCGTGACGGTGTGCTGCGTGCCGAGCCGGGCGACTTCGACCTGTGGGTGTGCGCGTCGGCGATCAGCGGATCGCCGGTATCGTTCGAGCTGCTCGCGGGGTGAGCCTGCTTCTGACGCATCCGGCCGAGCCGGATGCCGCAGCGGGTGACGTGGGCCTTGCGCCACAACGTCTTCCGCGCACTGCATGCCCGGCTCACGCGAGCCGGGCTAGCCTGTACACCTTCGTCCTGTCGGAGTCGTGCATGCATTCGTCCCGTTACCTGAAATTCCCGCTGCTGCTGGCCGCGCCTTTCGTGTTGGCTGCCTGCGCACAACAGGCCTCGCCCGACGGCAGCGAGGTCGATCCGTCGGCACCGCCAGCCATGGCGGCCGGCGGCACGAGCGGCGCCTCGGAATCTCGCGGCGCGGCGGCCGGTCCGGATGCGCCGGTCACCCCGACCCCGCCATCGGCACCTGTGGATGCAGCGCCGGCCGAGTCCGGTCCGAACGCGCCCGCCGATGCGGCGCAGCCCGCTGGCGATGCGCATGCGCGGATCGAGCGGGTGCTCGGTGATGCCGATCAGTACGAAACGGTGTTCAAGGCGCTGCAGCAGGGCGTGGCCAGCGGTGATCGTGCCGCCGTTGCCAAGCTGATGCGCTATCCGCTGCGGGCGAACGTCGGCGGCAAGCAGCGCGAGATCGCCGACGCGGCCACGTTCCAGAAGGAATACGAGCGCATCATGACGGCGCCGGTGACCCGGGCGATCGGCGCGCAGGCCTTTGATACCGTGTTCGTCAACCAGCAGGGGGTGATGATTGGAAACGGTCAGGCCTGGTTGAATGGCACCTGCCTGGACCAGGCCTGCAGCCGCAGCGACGTCAAGGTGGTCACGCTGCAGGACTGACGCTTCGGTAGGGTCGACCCATGGTCGACCGCTTTTGCCTGAAGCCGTCGATCATGGATCGACGTTACCCATGTCGCCTTGCCCGGTAGGGTCGACCCATGGTCGACCGCTTTTGCTCAGCCCTTCGGCGTCAGCTTCAGCAGTTTGCCGTTCTTGCCATCTTCCAGCACCCACACTGCGCCATCGGGGCCCTGTTCCACTTCGCGGATGCGTGCGCCCATGTCGAAACGCTCGGCTTCGCGCGCGTTGTCACCATCGAAGCTCACGCGCACCAGCGCCTGCGATGACAGGCCGCCGATGAAGCCGCTGCCCTTCCACTGCGGGAACAGGTCGCCGCTGTAGATGATGAATCCCGCTGGCGAGATCACGGGGTTCCAGGTCACCTTGGGTGCGGCGAATTCGGGGCGGGTCGAATGGTCCGGAATCGGGCGGCCATCGTAGTGGTCGCCGTTGGATACGATCGGGTAACCGTAGTTCTCGCCGCGCACGATCAGGTTCAACTCATCGCCACCGGCCGGGCCCATTTCGTGCACCCACAGCTTGTTGTTGGCATCAAAGGCAATGCCCAGCATGTTGCGATGGCCCAGCGACCACACCTGCGCCGCCACGCCCCCCTGGGATGCAAACGGATTGTCGGCCGGCACCGACCCGTCGTCATTGAGGCGGATCAGCTTGCCAAGGTTGCTCGCCATGTCCTGCGCAGGATCGAACTTCTGGCGCTCGCTGGAGGTGATCCACAACTTGCCATCCGGGCCGAACGCGATCCGGTGGCCGAAATGCCCATTGCCGCTGACCTTGGGCACCTGCCGCCAGATCACGGAGAGATCCTGCAGGGTTCCGCCGCCGTCGGCGTCGAGCACCAACCGGGCGCGCGCGACCGCTGCGCCGCGGGTATCGTTGCTGCCTTCCTCGGCGTAGCTCAGGTAGACCTGCTGGTTGTTGGCGAAGTCGGCGTGCAGCACCACGTCACCGAATCCGCCCTGACCTGCATAGGCCACCTTGGGGCCGCCGGTGATGGCATGGGTCTTCCTGCTGGCGACATCGAAGTGCTGCAGCCGTCCTGCTTTTTCTGTCACCAGCAGGCTGCCGTCGGGCAGGAAGGTCATTGCCCAGGGTTCATCGAAGCGCGTGACTTCGGCCGCATTGAAGCCGGCGAACGAGGTCGACTTCGATGGCGCGGAAGCGGGCGTGGGCGTGGAAGCGGGCGCGGCGCCGTTCGGCGCGGCGGCGCCGCAGGCGGTGGTGGCAAGCATCGGGGCAAGGCCGATGGCCAGGGTGAGGAGCAGTTTACGGGTCATGGGTATCTCCAGACGGGGACGCGGATGGCCTAACCCCACCTGTATACCATTGCCGACATCGAGAGGGCCGGCTCCCCTCGCGGAGAGCCGACCCTGTTGCGACCGGACTCGCGTCCGCGCCGCATTTGCAAAGCAGCGAGGCACGGAAGCCTGCGTCGGTCAGAGGCCGCGGTGTTTGCCCGTGTCCAGGCGCGGGTCGGCCAGCAGTGCATCTTCCCAGCCGCGTTTCACTGCGTGCTGCGCCTGCAGCCATTCCAGACGGCTCTCGCCACGCTCTGCCGCCCAGCGGGTCTCCAGCTCGCGCTCGACTTCTTCGTAGGCACGGATCACATCCTGGGCGCGGGACTGATGGCCCAGGCGATACGCAGGCTCGAACTCATCGTAATCCGTGCTGGCATCGTAGTAAGGCTCGCGCGGATAGCGCTCGCGCCAGTAATCGTTGAAGGTCTGGCGCTGGATGCCGTCTTCCGGCACGCGGCCGGGAATCTGGTAATCGGGGCTCATGGGGAGGCTCCGTCGGGTCCGTGGATGAGCCTTCATCGTGCCCGGGGGCCGGTTAATACCCCGGACCCGGCGCGTGAGCGCGGTGTCGACCCGCGTGTGCCGCGCCTTCCGCTGCGTTCGCAGCGGGCTCTCCGCGCGCAGCTGCCGCCGGCGGACTGGCGCGGCGCCGGCACTGCGCCGGCGCGCGGTCACCGATCGCGGCGCGGGAACAGGTAGATCACTGCACCCACCGCGAATGCCGCAAGCGCTGCGAGGATGTTCGCCCAGCTGGCGCTGGCGAACAGGCCCAGGCACAGCAGCAGCGCCAGCACCGGAATCAACGGGCCGCCCGGCAGCTTGAGCGCGCCCGGCCGGTCCGCAAACCGCCTTGCCAGCACCAGGACCGCCGCCGCCGTGCCGATATAGGCGAACAGGCGCGTGGTCATCGACAGCAGCGCGAGCTGCACGAACGAGCCGCTCAGCGCCAGCATCAGCGAAATCACACCCTGGCACAGGATCGCGGCCGCCGGCGTGCGGAAGCGTGGATGCACATGGGCCAGTACCTTCGGTCCATAACCATCGGCAGCCAGCGCGTACAGGAAACGCGGCCCCATCATCATCGTGTTGCTGTTGGTGCCGAGAATGGAGATCGTGGCGCCCACGGTCAGGATCAGCGCCAGCGCCTCCCCGCCAAAGCCCGCGGCCGCATCGGCCAAGGGCGTCGCCGATCCAGCCAGCCCCGGCAGGGTGCCCTGCGCCACGATCTGCACCGCCGCATAGATCACTGTCACGGTGATGATCATGGTGATCAGCGCGAACGGGATGTCGCGGCGCGGATTGCGGTACTCGCCGGCTGCAGCAGGGATGTTCTCGAAGCCCGCGTAGGCGTACAGCAGCAACAGGGCCGCTTCGCCCATCCGCTGCAGGTCGTTCGGGTCGGGACGCTGCCCGGAGAACGCCAGCTGCGGATCAACGTAGAACGCACCGATCGCCACGAACAGCAGCAGCGGCACCAGCTTGCCGATCACCAGCACCACCCCGGTACGCGCCGCCGAACGTACGCCGATGATGTTGACGCCGGTCAGGAATGCCAGCGACAGCACGATCACCGCGATGCGCCCGGCGCCTGTACCCGCCAGTGGCCAGAACCGCGCCACGGCATCAGCCAACGCGTTGCTCAGCGCCGCGGCCGAGCTGATACGGGTCAGCCAGATCATCCAGCCGATCTCGAAGCCGGCGAAGCGGCCGAAGGCCTCGCGCGCGTACAGGTAGCTGCCGCCCGGCTCGTCGAAATAGCTGGCCGCCTGGGCGTAGCACAGCACCAGCAGGGCCACCACGATGCCGGCGGCCAGCACGCCCCACAGACTGAACGGCCCCAGCAGCAAGACCGTCGCGGCCGGCAGCAGGTAGATGCCACTGCCGATCACATCGTTGATGGACAGTCCGACGATCTGCCAGCGGCTGACCGCGCGCTGCAGGCTGGGGGCAGGCGCCGTATCCGGCGGGCTCACCGCGCGCTGCCGTCAGTGGCTGCCGCGCTGTCCAGCGCGGGCAACTGCCAGTCGGCCTGCAGCCGCGCATGATCGGCACGCGGCAGCAGCACGAACAGCGGATTGCGATCGGCATCCAGCCAACCGAGCAGGTTCTGCATGTCGGCCGCGGTCATCGCCGTGCAGCCTGCCGTCGCCTCGCCGGGGCGACGCCACAGGTGGGCGAAGATGCAGCTGCCCTGGCCAGCCAGGTTGCGCGGATTGTGCTGGATAACGAAGCCCTGCTGGTAGCGGACATCACCCTGGTTGTGCAGGTCCAGGCGCATCGGCTCGGTGGAGCCTTCCACCGCTTCGGCGCCGACCGTTTCCGCGTCCACGATGCGGTTGTAATACGGCGAATCCGGCACATCCATGCAGTAGCTGCTCTCGCGCATCGGTTGCCAGGGCAGGCGGGTATCGGCCTGCGCGGCGTAGCCGAACGCGGTGCCGAGCGCGAATACGCCAGCCGGGCTGCGGCCATCTCCCTCGCGCTTGCGTGGGCCCACGACGGCACCGGCCCGGGAATCGCCACCGGCGTCGGCAGGATGCAGGCCGATGCCCCAGGCGCTGCCGCTGCGGCCCAGCGCCACCTCGATCGGCTTCCCGTGCGGCTGCCAGTCGCCGCCGTCGGTGCGCTCGAAGGCCTGCAGGCGCCCCTGCGGGCTGTCCCAGGTGGCGGGGGTGACCACCACGAGCTGGCCGGCACCCTGCAGCGGCGTGGACGCCCCCACTGGACCCGCCAGCAGCCCGGCCGCAACAACAACGCAACGCAAAAGCAACTTCATCGGGAGGCTCCGGTCAGGTATCCAGCAGGTGTTCGATGCGTTCCAGGTTCACCGCCAGCTGGCGGTTGCGGTCCTGGTTTGATTCGCACAGCAGCACGAAAACAAAATCCAGCAGGGACTGCAAGGAGGCACGGTACAGCAGCGGCGCCATGTGCGGCGCGCGGTCTTCGGCACACACCGCCAGGCTGGCGTCGGCATGCGCGCGCAGGGGGTTGGCAGTGTGGCGTGTGATCGACACCACCTTGCCGCCCAGGTCCTGGAACTGCCGTGACAGCAGGGACAACTGTGGCAGCTTGCCGAACTCGGAAAAGACCAGCATCACATCGCCCGGGCGGGCCGCGGACAGGTTGGCCAGCATCAATACCGGGTCGGCATGGTGGACCACCAGCATGCCCAGCAGCGACAGCCGCATCGCGAATTCCCGCGCGTACAGCCCATCGTCGCCCAGTCCGTAGACGAACAGCTTGGGCGCCGCGTCGACCAGTGCGACGATGCGCTCCACGTCGGCCTGGGGATTGGCCGCGCGGGTCTCGTCCTCGGCGGCGGCCTTGCTCACCTGCAGCGCCTGGCCGATGCGCGCATAGCCATCCACGCCGGCGGCAGCAGGCAGCACCACGACCGGTGCAGCGCCGCTGCGCGCGATATCCTGGCCGATGGAGAACTTCAGGTCGGGATAGCCCTTGAAGCCCAGTTTCTGGGCAAACTTGACCACGCTGGACTGGCTGATGCCCAGTGCGCTGGCCAACTGTTGCGACGAGTAGTCGCGCAGCAGGTGGGCGTTGTCCAGGATGAAATCCGCGATGCGGCGTTCGATCGCCGACATCTGCCCGCGCTCGGCGCGGATCTTCAGCAGCGGGGGCATGCGGTGTCCGTGGAACGCGCCCGGTCGGCGCCGGTCATCGCGGCGCGCATCGCCTGCCTCATGCCAACATCTCCAGGCCGCGGACTTCGGTGATGCCCAGCCCTGGCGCGTTGCTGATGCTGATCTCCGACTCGTTGAACGTGACCCCGCCGGTGACCGGGTTGAACTGGCCCAGCGATGGACCGTCCAGGTCGACCTTGGTGATCACATCGCTCTTGGCCACGGCCAGGTGCACCGCTGCCGCGACGCTGATGCTGGACTCGATCATGCAGCCGATCATGCACGGCACGCCATGGATGCCGGCGATGTCGGCGATGCGGATGGCATTGGAAAGCCCGCCGGTCTTCATCAGCTTGATGTTGACGATGTCGGCGGCGCGCTGCTGGATCAGGTCGATCACCTGGCTGGGGTTGAACACGCTCTCGTCGGCCATCACCGGCGTGTTGACCCGGTCGGTGACGTATTTCAGGCCCGCGATGTCGGCGGCCTTGACCGGCTGCTCCAGCAGCTCCAGCACCACCCCGGCGTCTTCCAGCGCACGCATCGCGTGCACTGCCTGCTTCGCGGTCCAGCCCTGGTTGGCGTCCAGCCGCAGCAGCGCACGGCCCTGCACGGCGGCATGGATCGCTTTCACCCGCTCGATGTCCAGGCCGATGTCCTTGCCGACCTTGATCTTCAGCGACTCGAAACCGCGCTCAAGCGCCGACAGCGAATCGGCCACCATCTTGTCGATGTAGTCCACGCTGATGGTGATGTCGGTGGTGATCACCGGATCGCCGCCGCCCAGCATCTGGTACAGCGGCGCGCCGTGCAGCTGCGCCCACAGGTCGTACAGCGCGATCTCCACTGCAGCCTTGGCGCTGGTGTTGCGCTCCATCGACGTCTGCACCAGTGCGCACAGGCGATTGAGGTTCACCACGTCCTGTCCGAGCAGGCGCGGGGTGATGAAGTGGCGCACCGCTTCGATGATCGATCCATGCGTATCGCCGGTGATCACTGCGGTGGCGGCCGCTTCGCCGTAGCCGGTATGGCCGGTGTCGGTACGCACCAGCACCACGACGTCCTCGACGCGGTCCACCGTGCGCAGGGCGGTCTTGAACGGGGTCTTCAACGGCACGCGCAGCATGCCCAGTTCGATGGCGGTGATCTTCATCAGGGGGTCCCGGACGCGCTGTGCGGCCGCAGCCGCTGGATGTTCGTCATGCGGTCGATGTAACGCAGGTCGTCGCTGGCCATCATCGGTTCCAGCGGCGTCACCGAAACCCCGTTGAGATGGGCCTGGATCCGCGCGCCCTGCGCATCCTTCCAACTGCCACCTGCGGTGTCATGGATCACCCAGGTACGGCCGTCCACGTGGCCGATGGCCATCATCACGTGGCCGGGGATGTAGACCAGGTCGCCTACCTGCAACGCTGCCACGGCACGGTCGCGCTGCAGGGCATCGTCCTTGTCATCGAACGCAATGCGGTCCAGCGCGGGGCTCACGCCCTGCGCGCTGGTATTGCGGGGCAACAGTACACCGGCGCTGCGGTAGATCTCGGAGACGAAGCCACTGCAGTCACGCGCGTCGTAATCATGGCCCCAGCCGTAGCGCTCGCCGAGGAATTTGTAGGCCTGGGTGAGCAGAGTGCGCGGCGTCAGCGGCAGGTAGTCCGCTTGGCTGTCCTGCGAACGCGGCAGCAGGGCGGGGACCAGCGCCAATTTACCGTCGGCCTCGCGTACCGGCAGCTGCACCACCCAGCTGGCATGCGCCTGCTGGCCATTGACCGGCTGCGACGCCGGCCACTGCGCCAGCACCGGCAGGCGCACGCCCATGTCCAGCTGCAGGCCCGACACACGGGGTTCCTCAGGGGTGTAGGCGGTATGCGCCGCCGCGCCGGTGATCACCCGATACGGGCCCTGCGCGCCGTAGCCCAGCACCACCTGCTTCGACCCGGTGGCGACATGCTGCGCTTCGATCCACGCACTGTAGCGTTCGCTGTGCACGAACAGCCACGCACCGTCGGCGCTCCGATGCACCACCGCCACCTTGTCCCCGGGGAACAGGGCCGATTCCTGGAACCGGTCGATATCGGCATTTCCGGGGCTGCTGAAGACCCGCTGCCGGGTCGGGAACGTGCGCAGGGCTGCGCGGTGCACCACCAGCCCGTACTGCGGGATCACCTGCGCTGGCAGCGCATCCAGCGCCAGGTTGGCTTCGATGTCGGCACGCTGCGCCGTGGCGACGGCCGTCCCGTTCACGTCGTACAGCGTGCGCGCGGGCCAACGCGAGAGCGCCGTGATCGATGCACGCAGCTGCGCTGCGGAAAGCGCTGCCGGCAGTGCCGCGATGTCCTGGATGTGGGGATCCTGCGTGCGCATGCGGGCGTTCTGCGCCTGGATCTGCGCGCGGTCGAGGATAGGCGTATCGGCATCCGGCAGCCGCGCGGCCCAGTACTCCGGCGTGAGATAGGCCTCATGCAGGCCGATGATGTAGGGCAGGGCAGCGCCGGGGTCGGGCGCGTTGATCACCGCTGCGCGATCAGCTCCGCGCGCGCTGACGCTGCCACCCAACAGGCACAGCGCCAGGGCCAGGCCGGGCAGGCTGTGTTTCGAACGGAAAGCCAGGACCATGCGGCGTACATCCTCATGAAAAGCTGAAGGAATAGTTATTCCTTTCGATTGGGAAGGCAAGAATAAATTATTGACCGGGTCCTGCCTGCGTGTTACACAGCGGTTACCACCTGCGCTGGGGAAGTGTCGCTGTGGAATCCGTCGCCCGCAAACCGTCTTCGCTCGCCGTCGCCTGCCTGGGTGCGGCGCTGGCCTGTGGGCTGGCGGCGGGGCCGGCGCGCAGCGCAGCGGTAGCCCCTTGGTATGACGAGGTCGTCGCCATGGTCGATGCAGGGCATTTCGCGCGTGCGGAGGCCACACTGCGCCTGGCCGAGACCGGCGCCGCCGCATCGACCGCCCTCGCCGACCTGCAGTTCCAACGCGAGCGCATGCGCCGCATCCGGATGGATTTCGGCCTGGACCGGGACGCGGCGAAAGCCAGGGTGCAGCACTGGATCGCCGACCTGCGCGATGACGAGTTCGCGCGCTGGGACGCCCAGGGGTTGCTCGAGCACATGGACATCGATGGTGAGCGCCGCTACTTCAACCGCGCACCGTCCAACCTGTTCCGGCTCAGCGCCGAGGCCCGCGCCCGGCGTCGGCCCGATCTGCCGTTGCCTGCAGACGGGCCGTATGAGCGGCTGACCCCCTACCACGCAGCAGTGGTCGCCGCAGCAACGCGCGAGCGGCGTGAGGCGGTCCTGCCGCAACGCGTGGAGGTCACCCAGTCGCTCGTGGTCAAGCCCGACGCCGTGCCTGCCGGCGAAACCCTCCGCGCCTGGATCCCGTACCCACGCCCTATCCCTGGCCAGCAGGAACACCTGCAGTGGATCGGCAGCACCCCCGGCGACGCACGGGTTGCCCCGGAGGACGCCTTGCAGCGTACCGCCTACATGGAAGCCACGGCCGTCGCCGGCCAGCCCACGCGGTTCGAGATCCGCTACGCACTGACCGTCAACGCCCGTTACACCGCCGTCGACCCTCGACGCGTCCAGCCGGCCGCCGACGATCCCGCGCTGGCACCGTACCTGGCGGAGCAGCCACCGCATATCCGCTTCACGCCGGCGCTGCGTGCGTTCTCCGAGCGGGTCCTGCAGGGCGAGACGCGCCCGTACGAAATGACGCGGCTGTTGTTCGATGCGGTCGACCGCATCCCGTGGGCGGGCGCCCGTGAATATTCCACGATCAGCAATCTCAGCGAATACGCCCTGCAGGCCGGCCACGCCGACTGCGGCCAGCAGACGCTGCTGCTGATCACCCTGCTGCGCATGAACGGCATTCCCGCGCGCTGGCAATCGGGCATGGTGTTCTCCGACAACGCCACCGGCTACAGCAACCTCCACGACTGGGGTGCGGTGTATCTGGCGCCGTATGGCTGGCTGCCGATGGACGTCACCACGGGGCGGCTGCAGAGCGCGGACCCGGCGCTGCGCGACTTCTACCTCGGCGGGCTGGATGGCTACCGGATCGCCTTCAACGACGACGTCGGCCCAGCGTTCGTGCCGGCCAAGCAACACGCCCGCTCGGACACGGTGGACTCGCAGCGCGGCGAGGCCGAGTGGGCCGGCGGCAACCTGTACTTCGACCAGTGGGACTACCGTTTCCAGTGGACGGTGCGGCCCGCAGGCGGGTCCTCCAGCGCGACACCCTAGGCAACTACACCGTTCAATTTCTGCAGGAGAGAGCAGGGGATGAAGGCAATCACCATCAAGCGCGCGGCCCTGGCCGTTGCCCTCGGCGCGTGCGTGGGCATCATGCTGCCCAGCGTAGCGACCGCGCAGAACGTGTCCGGCGCCGTCGCGGGCCGGGCCACCGCCGGCGACCTGGTTACCGTGGTCAACCGCGGCACCGGACTCACCCGCACCGCCACCACGGGCAGCGATGGCAGTTACCGCCTGGGCCAGCTGCCGGTAGGCGACTACACCCTGCAGCTGAGCCGCGACGGTACGCCCGTGGGCGAGCCGGTCAGCGTCAGCGTCACTGTCGGCGGCACCACCACCGTCAATCTCGCCAGCGCCGGTGGCGTGGTCAACCTGGACGCGCTGCAGGTGGTGGGCGCACGGGTCATCAACCGGGTCGACGTGTACTCCACCGAGACCTCGTTCAACGTCAACCGGCAGGAAGTCTCGCGCCTGCCGGTGGCGCAGGACCTGTCGGCGGTCGCGCTGCTGGCCCCCGGCGTCGTGGGTGGCAACTCATCCTTTGGCGGCCTGTCCTTCGCCGGCTCGTCGGTGGCCGAGAATGCGGTGTACATCAACGGGCTCAACGTCACCGACATGTACACCCGGCGCGGCTTCTCCAGCGCACCGTTCGGTTTCTTCCAGGAATTCCAGGTCAAGACCGGCGGCTACTCGGTCGAGTTCGGGCGCTCCACCGGTGGAGTGATCAACGCGGTCACGCGTTCGGGCAGCAACGAGCTGCAGGGGGGTGTCGAAGTCACCCTCGAGCCGAATGCCTTCCGCTCCTCCGCGCGCGACCACTTCCACCGCGACGGTTCACCGCATTCCTATGCCAGCGCCGACGCAACCTCGTTCACCAAGACCAATGTCTGGGGCTCCGGCGCACTGGTGCAGGACCGGCTGTTCCTGTTCGCGATGTATGAAAAGCGCGACACCGATGGCAACAACACCGCCTCCGATGGACGCACCTGGTTCGACAACACCGGCAACGACGATTTCTGGGGCGCCAAGCTGGATTGGAACATCACCGACAACCACACCGTGGAACTGTTGGCGTTCTCCGATGAAACCGAAACCACCCAGGCCTCGTCCGGCTACGACTGGGACACCCGCACGCTGGGCCAGTGGGGCGGCGACACGCTGACCGATGGCGGCGGAAGGAACTGGTCGGCCACCTATACCGGGCGTTTCGGTGAAACGTTCACCGCCAAGGCGATGGTCGGCCAGAACAACCAGCGTGCGTTTTCCAGCTCCACGCTGGACCAGTACTGCGATGCGGTGTTCACCGACGCAACCTACGCACCCTACCTGGGGCAGCTCAACGGGCTGCGTGCCGGCTGCCATCCCACCGGCACCGCCATCGCCGAGCGCGACGACACCCGCGATGCGGCACGGCTGGATTTCGAATGGGCGCTCGGCCGGCACCTGCTGCGCTTCGGCGTGGACCGCGAGCTGATGACCACCGAACAGTCCACGCGTTATCCCGGTCCCGGCCAGAGAACCTGGACGGCCTACGCGGCCCGCCCCGGCGATGAAGTCTGGGACGGGGCCAATGCCTTCGTGCCAGCCGGCGTGAACCAGATGCTGCGCGCACGCAACCGCGTATCCGGCGGTACCTTCGAAACCGAGGCCAACGCGTTCTACCTGGAAGACATCTGGAACGTCACCAACACCCTGATGCTGAACCTGGGCGTGCGCTGGGACCGCTTCGAGAACCGCACCGCTGACGGCGATGCGTTCATCACCATGGATGACCTGATCGCTCCGCGCGTCGGCTTTGCGTGGGACATCAAGGGCGACGGCAGCACCAAGCTGTTCGGCAACGCCGGCCGCTATTACCTGCCGGTGACCAACAACATCAACGTCAACTTCGCAGGGGGCCTGACCGACGAATACAGTTACTACGTGCTCAATGGCTGGCAGCAGCAGAGCAATCCGGTCACCGGTGCGCCCTACATGGCACCCATCATCGGGCAGCAGATCGGACCGGTGGACACGCGCATGAACACCGGCGCGGCCGATCTGCGGCAGAGCGTCGACAAGGACCTGAAAGCGGTCTACCAGGACGAGTACATCCTCGGCTTCCAGAGCATGATCAATGCGGCCTGGTCGTGGGGCGTGAACGGAACCTACCGGCGCATGACGCGCGCGCTGGACGACCTGCGGCTGAACTACACGCCCTGCGGTCCCACCGGCGCCACCCTGTGGCCGATCGCCAATCCGGGCGAAAGCCTCACGCTGTGGGGCGATGCCAGCATCGGCTGCGCCGAGGAAGGCTGGATCACCATCGACACGGCCAACAGCGGTTACCGCAAGGGCGGCAGTGGTGAAGTGGTCGGGTATTCCAAGCCCCGGCGCACCTACAAGGCACTTGAATTCCAGATCGACCGCGCCTGGGACGAGAAGTGGATGTTCAACGCGTCCTACCTTTGGTCACGCAGTGACGGCAATTTCGAAGGCCCGGTCAACTCCGACACCAACTACGGCGACACCGGCATGGTGCAGCACTGGGATCATCCGTCCAACAACGAACGCTACGGATCGTTGTTCAATGATTTCCGCCATCAGTTCAAGTTCCGCGCGGCCTATGCGCTCAACGAACAGTGGTCGTTCGGCAGCACGTTGCAGGTGCAGTCCGGTGGACCGATCACGGCGTTCGGCGTGATGTGGCCGGGTGATACCGTCGCCGGTGGCAGCACGTCCAGCGAAGGCAGCGGCGGCGGCACCGGCTGGCTCTGCGTGGCCAACTGCAGCGGCAGCTACGACCAGCGCGTGTTCGAGCCGACCGCGCGCGGTGCGTTCGGACGGCTCCCGTGGACCTGGACCATGGGCGCCAACGTGACCTGGCGACTGCCGGTGGACGGCATCGACCTCAGTGCACGCCTGTCGGTCTACAACCTGTTCAACAACCAGACCGTGATCAACGTTCACCAGCGCTACGAAAGCCAGCCCGGCGTCTACCGGGAATCCACCTTCAAGACAGGCACGCGCTGGCAGTCCCCGCGCTACGCACAGCTGGTCGTCGCCTGGAACTTCTGACCCACCAACCCGGTAGTGACGGCCGCTGGCCGTCAAGCTCCCATCATGACGGCCGCTGGCCGTCATGCCGTCGCCGTGGCGACCGCTGCGCTCGCCGGGCATGGCCCGGCGCTGCCTTTCCGCCTTCCCCGGGTTGATCGCCATGTTCGCGCCCCTCCTGCTGCTTGCCCTCGCGTCATCCCCGTTCGATGCCATGCTGGAACGCACGGTGCAGCGCGAGCAGCTGCCCGGTATCGCGATGGGCGTGGTCGAGGACGGCAAGGTGATCTACCGCCGTGCCGAAGGTCGTCGCGGCGATGGGCCGGATACGCGCATCGACGACGATACGCTGTTCAAGATCGCCTCCAACAGCAAGGCCATGACCGCCGCGTTGCTGGCGCGGCTCGTCGAACAGGGACAGCTGCGCTGGGACGACCCCGTGCGCCGCCACCTGCCCGGCTTCACGATGTTCGACCCGTGGGTCGGCGAGCAGATGCAGGTGCGCGACCTGCTGATCCACAACAGCGGCCTGGGGCTGGGCGCCGGTGACCTGATGCTGTGGCCGGAGCCGAACCGCTTCACCCGCGCCGACGTCATCGCCGGACTGGCCCACCTGAAGCCGGTCACCAGCTTCCGCAGCGGCTACGCCTACGACAACCTGATGTACGTAGTGGCCGGCGAAGTGGCGGCGGCCGCAGGGGGCAGGCCGTATGACCAACTGATGCGCGAGCAGGTCTTCCGGCCGCTCGGGTTGTCGCGGTGCCAGGTCGGTCAATGGTCGACCCGCGGCGTCGGCAACATCGCCCAGCCGCATGGCCGCCGCGACGGCCGGCTTGGGGTGGTCGGCGCCGACGGCCCGGTGAGCCCGGACAGTCCGTCGATGGCCGCCGGTGGCATCCGCTGCTCGCTCAACGACATGCTGCGCTGGATGCAGGTCCTGCTCGACCCCAGCCAGGTGCCGGATTGGCTCGGCAGCGAGCAGCGCCGGCAGCTGTGGACCGTGCAGATGCCGATGCCCCTCGGTGAGCGCCAGCGACGCTGGGACGGCGCCCATTTCTCCGGGTACGGCTACGGCTGGCGGCTGTCCGACCTGGATGGACAGTGGAAGGTGGCGCACACCGGTACGCTGTCGGGCATGTATTCCTCGGTGGCGCTGCTGCCCGATCGCGGGGTCGGCATCGTGATCCTGATCAACAGCGACGCCGAGCACGCGCGCACGGCGCTGATGCAGGCCGCACTGAAACACTACACCGCACCGGATGCCGGACAGGGCGTGGATCACTGGCTGGATGCGTTGCAGCAGGCAGAGCAGCCCGCGGGTACGGGCGCTCTCCGCGCCACGGGGGGCGTCGGAGACGGGCCTGCTGCCTCGGCGAGCGCGCTGCAGGCACTGCAGGGGATCTATCGCGACCCGTGGCTGGGCGAGGCCGCGCTGTGCGCGCACGAAGGCCGGCTGCGATTCACCGTCGACAAGTCGCCGCGCCTTCAGGCCGACGTGGTGGCCTCTGGCACGCGCTGGGTGCTGCGCTGGGATACGCTGGAGCCTGCGGCGCAGGCGTGGCTGCAGCCCGGCACGACGCCGGTGCCGACCCTCGAGCTGCGGGCCATCGATCCGGACATCGACTTCAGTTATGACTTCCAGGACCTTCACTTCACTCGTATTGGCCAGTGTCCTGGTGCAGGGCGCGCAGGCGGCTGAGGCGCCGGTCATCTCTCCCGCCCGCAGCGCCGCCGAGGCGGGTCTGGTGGAGATCCGTTCGCTGGTGCCGGACATTGCGCTGGACGTGCGCTACGCCACGGCCGACAACTTCACCGGCGAGCGGGTGCCGGGGTATCAACGACCCGCCTGCTTCCTGTTGCCGCAGGCAGCCGAGGCGCTGGGCCGGGTTGAACACCGGCTGCGCAGCGAAGGCTATGCGCTGCGCATATATGACTGCTACCGGCCGGTGCGCTCCGTGCAGGCCTTCGTGGCATGGGCACGCGACCCGGGGGCGACCTCGCGGCAGGCGCTGCAGTACCCGGGCGTGGACAAGGCCCGCCTGTTCGCCGACGGCTATATCGCGGAACACTCCGGCCACAGCCGCGCTGCCACCGTGGACGTGGGCCTGATGCGCTGCGAGGGGGAAGGCGATGGCGCGCGCTGCGCGGTGTTGGACATGGGGACCGACTTCGACTTCTTCGGGCCGGCGGCGCATACCGCCGCCGACGGGCTGACACCCGTGCAACGGGCCAACCGCGGGCGCCTGCTGCAGGCCATGGCCGCCGCTGGTTTCGTCAATTACCCGCAGGAATGGTGGCATTACACACTGCAACCCGAGCCGAGCCCGCGCGTGGCCTTCGATGTCCCGGTGGAGTGAGCCGGCACGGGCGCGCGGCTGCTACGCCCTTACACTGTCGGCATGAACCTTCCTCTTCATTTCGGACTGCTCGGCTCGCTCGAAGCCGGCGCGATCGCGCTGCTGGTCGGCCTGCTCGCCTGTTTTCTGTTCCACCACCTCGGCCGCTCGCTGCGCTGGACGCACGGGCATGCGTTGGGCTGGGCCAGCGGTCTTTCAGTCGCGGTATCGGCGGGCATCGACATGTGGAAGCTGTTCTACATGGGCATTGTGCGGATGGAATCGCCGTTCTACGCGCGCCTCTACCTGGCCACCATCCACGATCCCAACGAACTGGGCACACGTGTGGTGCTGGAGATCATCGGCGCCTTGTCGGGTGTCGCGCTGGGATGGGTGGCATTCAGTTCGCGGTCAGCGTCGGGAAGCAGTGAGCCAGAGTGATTTGCGTTCGTTGCACGTTAAATGATGGGTTGCTGAATGCGCACCTTACTTTCTGCTCACCCGCGGATAACCAGATCGGTAATGCACTGGCGAAGGATGGTGGTTAATGCGGCGTGTGGGGCCTGATCGCGACCCCATTTCCGTTCATTCGACCGCTGGCAACGTAGGCCCCGTACGGAACACATGGCCGTGCAACATCCCTCAAGGAGACCACCCCAATGACGACTCGTAACCGCAAGCCGCTTATCGCCCTCCTGATTGCCGCCGGCAGTGTGTTCACCCTTCCCGCCATGGCGCAGAGCGCTGCACAGGACCGCGCAGCGGATGCCCAGTCGCAGGCAGTGCAGGCGCAGCAGGCCGCTGCTGCAGCCGGCAACCAGGCGGCACAGGCAGGACAGGCTGCAGACCAGGCCACGCATGCTGCAGGGCAGGCCGCGGCACAGGCCAATGGCGGCGGTGGCCAGACCTGGGCCAGCATCGATACCGACGGCAACGGCACGTTGAGCAAGAGTGAGGCACAGGTCAACGCGGGCCTGGCGCAGGTGTTCGACCAGGCCGACACCAACAAGGACGGCGAGCTGTCTGCAGACGAGTACAAAGCCTTCGTGCAGTCGCAGCAGGGTGCCGCAGGCGCCGCGCAGGGCAACTGACTCCACCCGTGATTGCAGTGCCGGCTTCGGTTGGCATTGCCTTTGCCAGCCGGCTGAAGCCGGGTCCATGGACGCCCCCGTCGCAGCACTGACGGGGGCGCCTGTTATCCTGCTGCGATGAGTACCTTTACGCCTGCGCGCAATCGCGCCATTGGACTGGTCGGTTTTGACGGTGACGATACGCTGTGGAAGAGCGAGGATTTCTACCGCAAGGCCGAGCAGGACTACCTGGACCTGCTTGCCCACTACATCGACATCCACGACACCGACACCGCACGCCACCTGCTCGAGGTACAGCGGCGCAACCTCGCGGTGTTCGGCTACGGCGTCAAGGCGATGACCTTGTCGATGATCGAAGCGGCGATCGAGATCACCGACAGCCGGGTCAGTGCCGAGCACATCCAGCGCATGCTCGATATCGGTCACGATACCCTGCGACATCCGGTCGAGCTGATCGATGGCGTACGCGAATCGGTCGCCGCGATTGTCGAGCATTACCCGGTCGTCCTCATCACCAAAGGCGATCTCTTCCACCAGGAAGCGAAGATCAAGGTGGCCCGGCTGCATGACCTGTTCCCGCGCATTGAAATTGTTTCCGAGAAGGACCCGGAAACCTATGCCCGCGTGCTGGCCGAGTTTGATCTGCCCATCGACCAGTTCGTCATGGTCGGCAACTCGCTGCGATCCGACATCGAACCCGTGGTGACCCTCGGTGGCTGGGGTGTGCATACCCCGTATGCCGTCACGTGGGCCCACGAGACCGAGCATGGCGTCGCCGACGACGAGCCGCGCATGGTCACCGCCGATACGGCCTGGGAATGGCCGGCCGCCCTGCAGGCGATCGAGGCAAAGGCCGCCGCCACGCGTTGAGCTTCCTGACCTGACAGGATCGTCGTGCTGCGTCACAATCAGCCCATGAATGGTGTGCTGCGACCGCTGCTGATCGTGCTCTTTCTGGTGTTGGCATCGCCCATGGCGGCAGCCCAGCAGACGGCGGAGAAATCCGCCACGTACACCGTCGCCACCGGCGATGCGTGGCTGGACGCGTGGCTGCCGGACATCAATCACTACGCCGAGCGGTACCCGGACAGTTTCCTCGACGAGGTGTCGCGCTACGGCAGCGTCGACCGCGGCTATATCGCCGCCCTGGTGAACAACCATGGTTGGCACGCGGCCGACGTGTATTTCGCCTGCTTCTGGGCCAAGGCGATCAAGGTCAGCTGCCGGGATACCGTACGCGCCTTCAGCGCCGACCCGGACGGTGGCTGGGAAGCCGTAGTCGCGCGCCTGCCGGTCGAACCGGACAACCTGCACTGGCGCGCAGTGCGCCACGCCGTCGTGGCCAGCTACCGCCACTGGGATCGGCCAATCACCCTGGATGCCACCCTCCGCCGCCAGCTGGCCGATTGACCTGGCCGGCCGTTGACGGCTGCGCCGCGGTAGACGGCCGCTGGCCGTCAGCTTTTGCTGCTGTGCGTCTCGCCCACTGCACGGCGAGCAGCGACAATAGTGCCTGATGTCTTCCGTTCCCCTGCCGGGTTATCCATGAGCGCCGCTGATTTCGTTTCGCCTGATGCCATCCGCCGCCAGTTCGCGCAGGCCATGTCCCGCATGTACCGCACCGAGGTGCCTCTGTATGGCGATCTGGTCGACCTGGTCGCGGAGATCAACGCCCGCGTGCTGGAGGAAGATGCAGCGCTTGCCGCGCAGCTGGAGCGCAACGATGGCCGTGGTCGGCTGGATGAAGAGCGCCACGGTGCGATCCGCGTCGGCACGGCCGACGAGCTGTCCACCCTGCGTCGCCTGTTTGCCGTCATGGGCATGCAGCCGGTGGCCTACTACGATCTCAGCGTCGCCGGCGTGCCGGTGCATTCCACTGCCTTCCGCCCGATCGAGCCCGCCTCGTTGGCGGCCAATCCGTTCCGTGTATTCACCTCGCTGCTGAGGCTGGAGCTGATCGAGGATCCCGAGCTGCGCGAGCAGGCGGGCCAGATCCTGGCACGTCGCCGCATCTTCACCGACCGCGCGCTCGCACTGGTCGAGCAGGCCGAGCACGAGGGCGGGCTCGGCGCAGACGACGCGCAGCGCTTCGTAACCGAAGCACTGGAAACCTTCCGCTGGCACAGCGATGCGACCGTCGCACTGCAGACCTATCAGGCGCTCAGTGCAGCGCACCGACTGATCGCCGACGTGGTGAGTTTCCGCGGCCCGCACATCAACCACCTCACCCCACGCACGCTGGACATCGACGCAGCGCAGGGCGCGATGGTCGAGCGCGGCATGTCGGCCAAGGCCGTGATCGAAGGCCCGCCGCGACGCGCCTGTCCGATCCTGCTGCGGCAGACCAGCTTCAAGGCACTGGAAGAGGCGGTCCATTTCCCCACCGAAGGCGGTGGTGACGCGGGCACGCACACCGCGCGCTTCGGTGAGATCGAACAGCGCGGCCTTGCGCTGACGCCGAAGGGACGCGCGCTGTATGACCAGCTGCTCGCGCAGGCACGCGAAGCGGAAGGCGCGGGCAGTACCGGCGATTATGGGCAGCGGTTGCAGGCAGCATTTACCGGCTTCCCGGACGACCACGCCACGCTGCGCACGCAGGGGCTGGGGTATTACCGTTACCAGCTCACCGACGACGGGCGCGCCGCGCCGCAGCGCGTGGCCGACCTGCCCGCCGAGGTGTTGCTTGCCGAAGGCCTGGCGACCGCCGATCCGATCATCTACGAAGATTTCCTGCCGGTCAGCGCCGCAGGCATCTTCCAGTCGAACCTTGGTGGCGGCGAGCAGCGCGCCTATGCCGCACATGCCAATCGCGATGCGTTCGAAGCCGCGCTGGGGACGGCGGTGCACGATGAGTTCGCGCTGTACGCGCGCATGCAGGATGAATCACTGGCCAGCCTGCGCGCAGGCTGATTCATCCGCTTTCCAGTCGGCCTCCTGAAGCCGGCCGTGCGGAAAGCGCCCTTGCGGTGACAGGCCCCGTAGTGCCGGCTTCAGCCGGCCATGCCATCCGA
Source organism: Pseudomonadota bacterium (assembly GCA_037033225.1). Taxonomy (GTDB): domain Bacteria; phylum Pseudomonadota; class Gammaproteobacteria; order Xanthomonadales; family Xanthomonadaceae; genus Stenotrophomonas. The sequence continues at coordinate 11,283 of JAZBLM010000006.1, read as the reverse complement.
AGCCGCCGACGCCTCGGTTTCCCGCACGCCGGCTCGGGCGGGCTCTACAGACGATCCGCTGGCGGCGTACCCGGGCAGCGGCGGATGCCGCAACGGCGTGTCATTGAGGGCGGGAAAGCGCGCAGCCGCCTCCTGGATCCAGCGCCGCATCGCGGCGTCGTCGACATGGAACAGCCGGCAGATGTGGTCGGCTGACCGGCCCTCGCGCAGCGCAACGCCCATGGGCCCCCGGTAATGGCTGAGCGGCAGCGGCGGCTGCATCCAGCGCGGCGGCACCGCGGGCCCTTCGAGAAACATGCTCCACAGTCGCTCGCGGGCGGGCCGGGTTCCTTCGCCACCCTCGCTGAGTGCGAAGTTGTTCCATAGCGTGTCGATCCAGTGCAGGTCTTCAGGTCTCACCGGTGTGGCGCCGGCGGCCAGCGCGTGGAAAGCGCGCCTCACGGCATGGGTAGGCCAGGCCATCAGGGATGCCATCGAGGCGAGGAGCGTCGGCCGATCCAGCACCGGCTGCCGCGCAAGCGCGGGAACGGCCTGCGACAACAGGCCGGCCAGGCTGCCGGGCAGCGGATCGTGCATCGCGTTGACTGCATCCAGAAGCAGCGACATCGCCCGATCGTACTCGACGTAGATCTTCCGTCGGTCATTGCCAGTCGAGTTGCCACGCCAGCGCGCGTCCGACGGCAGCCCGAACACGATCTGCCGCAGCACCAACCGCTGCGCCCACTCCGGGCGGTTCTCCAGCGACGGCAGGACACTGGCCAGCACATGCGGCAGGCCCAGGGCTGCGTGTTCGCGCAGCAGACGCAGGTCCGCCACGGTGCGATGCACTTCGCCTACGAGCGTCTGCAGGCGATCAGGGGTCTGCGGGGAAGGCGATGGCGGTGGCAGTTGCGCGGCGATCTCATCCAGCCTTCGTTCTGGGGCGCGCTCCGCGTGCAGGGCGGCCAGCAGGCCCTCCAGCGCGTCCATCGCAGGGGCGCCATGCACGGCGTCCCCGGCACGACAGGTCAGCGCCAGGCGGACCTGCTCCGGCCAGCCCAGGACGCGTGTGGCACCCATCGCATGGGTCACGCCGGGCAACAGCAGCGGAGCCGGTGGCAGCTGGTTGTTTCCCACAGCGACCGGCCGCGGCACGGGCCGCTCCGGCTGCGCTGCCGGCGAGCGCATGGCGTTACCGCCAGGCGAATGGAGACAGGCGCGCGACGAGGGAGGGGCGGCGGGGGAGGGAAGGGCGGGAACAGGCATGCCTGATCACACCGCACCAGGGCAGGACGCGCTTCCACATTCCGCGCGCGCCGCAGCGCACCGGCTGATGGCACCGCGACTCCGCGATTCCGCCAGCCTGTCGAAGCCGGCTCCAAATGTTCCTGCGTGTCCTGTCTCAGCCCGCTTTCATCGTGCCCGTGTCCAGCCAGCGCTGGTGCCAGCTCAATGCCTCGGGCAGAAGATGCGGGGTGTGCTTGCCGTAACTTTCGCGGCTGGCGCGGTCGAAGTAATCCTGCAGCTGCGCGCGGAAATCAGGATGCGCGCAGTTGTCGATGACCACCTGCGCGCGCTTGCGCGGGGTCAGCCCGCGCAGATCGGCCAAGCCCTGCTCGGTGACGATCACCGACACATCGTGCTCGGTGTGGTCGACATGGCTGACCATCGGCACGATGGCGGAAATGCTGCCGTTCTTCGCGGTGGAAGGACTCAGGAACGCGGACAGGAACCCGTTGCGCGCGAAGTCGCCGGAGCCGCCGATGCCGTTCATGATGCGCGTGCCCATGACGTGCGTGGAGTTGACGTTGCCGTAAAGGTCCACCTCGATCATGCCGTTCATGCCGATGCAGCCGAGGCGACGCACCAGTTCCGGATGGTTGGAGATCTCCTGCGTGCGCATGATGATGCGCTCACGGTAGAAATCGATGTTCTCCTTGAACGTATCGTTGGCCTGCGGACTCAGGGCAAAACCCGTGCATGACGCATAGCTCAGCACGCCGTCGCGCAGCAGGTCGAGCATGCCGTCCTGGATCACTTCGGTGAACGCCGCCAGGTCGCGGAATCCGCTCCTGGCCAGCCCCGCCAGCACGGCGTTGGGAATGTTGCCGACACCGCTCTGCAACGGCAGCAGGTTCGCCGGCAGGCGGCCCTTGGCGACTTCGTGCTTCAGGAATTCAATCAGGTGCGCGGCAATCTGCTCGCTGGTGGCATCGATCGGACTGAAGGGGCTGTTGCGGTCCGGGCCGTTGGTACGCACCACCGCGACGATCTTGTCCGGGTCGCAGCGCAGCGAGGTCTCGCCGATGCGGTCGTTGGCCTGCACCAGGGGAATCGGCTTGCGGTGCGGCGGCAGCGCGGTGCCGTAGTAGATGTCATGCATGCCATCCACGCCGGCCGGTTGCCATTCGTTGACCTCGATGATCACCTTCTTCGCCAGGTCCAGCCAGGTCTTGTTGTTGCCGACCGAGGTGGATGGCACCAGGGATCCGTCTTCGCGGATGGCCGACACCTCGACCACGGCAGTATCGATATCGCCGTAGAAGCCGAACCACACATGCTGCGCGACGTGGCTGAGATGGATGTCGATGTAATCGAGCTTGCCCTCGTTGATGCGGTTGCGGGCATCGGGATCGCTCTGGAACGGCATGCGCATGGCGATGCCGTCGGCCTTGGCCAGCGCGCCGTCCAGTTCCGGTGCGGTCGACGCGCCGGTCATCAGGCTGATCTGGAAGGGCAGGCCCTGTGCGTGCACGGCCTCGATGCGCCGGGCCAGCTCGACCGGCACCGCCTTGGGGTAGCCCGAACCGGTGAAGCCGCTCATGGCCACGGTTTCACCGGGCTGGATGAACGCGGCGGCGGCCTCGGCGGAGACCACGCGGTCACGAAGGCGCGCGTTGGCGATGCGATCTGCAGACATGGCGGATGAGGTGAAGTGCGGGGGAAGCTCGATTATCGGCCAAACGCCGACGTACGGGGCCTGCGACCTTGGTGGGATGGCAATCCCCCCGTGAAGGCTTCTGTACCCTCCAGTATCGTTTTGCACTGCAGCGTGCATTGTCGTTTTGCAGTCGGCACGATGGACCTGCATCCCGACGTGGGGGAGGGAGCAGAGCCCGCTGGCAGTTCGCTGCAAGCGGGCTTTTTTACGTCTGCAGGTTGTACATGAATACGCTTAGTCCGACGAGACCGGTTGAGCCGGCTTCAGCCGGCCGCCTCCGATCCCGGTCGCCCACGGTGTCGGCGCCATGCGACCGGGCAAGCGGATTGCGCGCCAGCCGGCGGGACCCGGCTCTACAATCGGGTGATGACTTCGATTCCTGCGCCGTTGCCTGACGCCCTCGTTCCTCTTGTCGACCGCGCGATGGCGCGCCTGTCCGCCGCCCTGGGCGCGCCGCCGGACGAGGCGCTGCTGCCCTTCCTGCACCATCTGGCCGTCAGCAGCGACTTCGCCATCGACACCCTGTGCCGGCAGCCGGCACTGCTGGGCCATCTCTTCCAGCCCGGGTGTCCGCCGCTGCCGGCGCCCGTGCTTGACCCACAGCAGCCCGGCGAGTGGCCTGCGCAGTTGCGCCGCTACCGGGCCGCCATGTCCACCCGGCTGGTATGGCGCGACCTCGCCGGCCTGGACACGGTGGAACAGACGCTGGCCGGCTCCACCACGCTGGCCGAATGCTGCCTGCAGCGCGCGCTGGAGGCACTGGAAGCCGAGTTCGCGCAACGCCACGGCGTCGTGCGTGATGACGAAGGCCAGGCCCAGCGCCTGGTGGTGTTCGGGCTGGGCAAGCTGGGGGGCGGCGAGCTGAACTTCAGTTCCGACGTCGACCTGGTCTACGCCTTCCCGCAGCGCGGTGAATCCGATGGCGCACGTCCGCTTGCGGCGGAGGAATACTTCGCGCGCCTCGGCCAACGGCTGGCCAAGCTGCTCGACGACACCACCGCCGATGGTTTCAGCCACCGCGTCGACCTGCGGCTGCGCCCGTTCGGCCGCGCCGGCCGCGTGGCGATGTCCTTCGCGGCGATGGACCAGTATTTCCAGCGCGAGGGCCGCGACTGGGAACGCTATGCCTGGCTGAAGGCGCGCACCGTCGCCGGTGACATCGAGGTGGGCGAAGAGTGGCTGCGTTCGCTGCGTCCGTTCGTGTACCGGCGTTACCTGGATTTCACCGCGCTGGACGGCCTGCGTGACATGAAGGCGGCGATCACCGCCGAGGTTGCGCGGCGTGACATGCACGACGACATCAAGCGCGGTGCCGGCGGTATCCGCGAAATCGAATTCCTGTGCCAGTCGCTGCAGCTGATCCGCGCCGGTCGTGAGCCGGTGCTGCGCGAACGGCGGCTGTTGCCGGCACTGGCCGCGCTGGTGGACGCAGGCCAGATCGCCCCCGACGACGGCGCCGCTCTGCGCGAGGCCTACCTGTTCCTGCGCCGGCTGGAAAACCGCCTGCAGATGCTGCGCGACGCGCAGACCCACGTCTTGCCCGCCGACGCGCTGGAACGGCTGCGCATCGCCGTGGGCCTGGGCTACCCGGATTTCGACAGCCTGCGCGCGGCACTCGCCGTGCAGCAGCAACGGGTCAGCACGGAGTTCGGCGCGCTGCTGGCGCCGCGAAAAGGCAAGGCCGCGCCGGATGCCGTGGGCGCCTACTGGAAGAGCCTGCCCAACCACGGCGATGCGCAGCTGCTGGTGGATGCAGGCTTCGAAGATGCCAACGGCGCCGACCAGATGCTGCGTGATTTCGCCCGGTCGTCCGGCGTCAAATCGCTGTCCGATGGCGCGCGCACGCGTCTGGACCGGGTATTGCCGGCGCTGCTGCACGCGGCCACGCGATCACCGCGCCCGGACGCTGCGCTGCGCCGGGTGCTGGGCCTGCTGCAGGCCATCCTGCGGCGCACCAGTTACCTGGCGCTGCTCGATGAGCAGCCCAGTTCGATGGCGCGGCTGGTCGACGTGCTGGCGCGCAGCGCGTTGCTGGCCGAGCGGTTGGAGGCCTATCCGCTGCTGCTGGACGAGTTGCTGGACGTGCGCGTCTCCGGCCCGCTGCCCAGCCGCGAAGAGATGCAGGCCGAGTGCGCGCAAGTGGTGTCGGTTGAAGATCCCGAGTCGGCGCTGCGCTGGCTCAACGAGCTGCGCCTTGCACTGAGTTTCCGCATGGCCATGGCCAGCCTCGACGGGCGCCAGGGCGCGGTGGACACCACCTGCCAGCTGGCCGAACTGGCGCAGGTGGTGGTCGACACCGTGCTGCTGCTGGCGCGCAGGGAGCTGCATGCGGCGCATGGCGAGATCGTCGGCGGGCGCTTTGCGATCATCGGCTACGGCAGCCTCGGTGGGCTGGAACTCGGCTTCGGCTCGGACCTGGACCTGGTATTCCTGTATGACCATCCGGCGGACGTGGAAACCAGTGACGGTGCACGCCCGCTGGAACCGGGGCGCTGGTACGCGCGGCTGGCGCAGAAGGTGATGGCGCTGCTGGGCGCGGTGACCGCCGCCGGGCGGCTGTATGACATCGACGTGCGCCTGCGGCCGGATGGCGGCAAGGGAGCGCTGGTGTCCTCGCTCGGCAGCTACCGCGACTACCAGCGTGAGCGCGCCTGGACGTGGGAGCACCAGGCGCTGGTACGCGCGCGCGGCGTGGCCGGTGACGCCGGACTGCTGGAGGCCTTCGAGAACGTGCGTGCGCAGATACTGGGTCGCGAGCGGGATCGCGACGCGCTGCACGTCGACATCCTGAAGATGCGCCAGCGCATGCGCACCGAACTGGACCGCAGCGATGCGCTGCGGATGGACCTCAAGCAGGGTCCGGGAGGCGTGGTGGACCTGGAATTCCTGCTGCAGGCGGGGGTGCTCGGCGCTGCGTCGGCCGATGCAGCGCTGCTGCAGCCGCGCGACACCGCCTCGTTGATCAGCGCGCTGGGCGCCAACGGGTGGCTGCCGGCGCAGCACGTGGCGCCGCTGCAGGCCGCGCACACCACGCTGCTGGAACTGGGCCTGGCCTGCACGCTGGACCGGCGCCCCCGCATGGCCCCGCCCAGTGACGCGCTCGCGCAGGCGCGCAGGGCGATCCACGCGGCCTGCAGCGACGTCGGCCTCGCCTTCGACTGACACCCGGTAGTGACGGCCGCTGGCCGTCAAAGGCTTCCGGCACCGTCAATGCACACGGAAATCGACGCCGCCCGGCGCCACCCTCACCGCGCCGGCGCCATCTTCCACAGCAACGCGCGGAACGGCGCCAGCAGGCACACGCCGATGACCAGCTTCACCGCCAGATCGCCCAGCGCCCAGCTCACCCACGGCAGCGCAGAACCGGCGAACGCGATGCTCCAGAAAATCGTGGTGTCCACCGTGGCACTGCACGTGGTCGCCACCATCGGCGCACGCCACCAGCTGCCGCGGCGCAGGCGGTCGAACACGGTGATGTCCAGCAGCTGCGCCACGATGAAGGCCGAACAGGACGCCACCGCGATGCGCGGCGTCGCCACCCAGATCGACAACACCACCGCCAGCGCGAAGCCGGCCCACGCCACCCGTCGCGCCGGGCCGGGGCCGAAGCGCCGGTTGATCAGGTTGCTGACCAGGAAGGCGACCGGATAGCTGAAGGCGCCCCAGGTCAGCCAGTCGTTGATCGGGTACTGCACAAGCACGTTGGAGCCCAGCACCACCGCGCCCATGGCCAGCACCGCCAGCAACAGCGCGCGCAGGGTCATCGGGGCGAATACGGGGGCAGGACGCGCAGGCATGGCAGGACGGGCAGGGGCTCAGGAGGCGCGCATTATCCTCCCGGGCAGCCCGTGCAGCCACCCGCGCCGTTCAGCGGACGGCCATCACCACACGGCGCTGGCGTTGTCCGCAGCGGCGTAGTCGGTGGGCACATAGGCCAGCGACTTGCCGGCACGGTCATGCACGTTCCAGCCGGAGCCGGCCGGCGTGGGCACGAAGGCCACCGTCTCGCCGACCACGAAGCCGGCCGCCGGATTGTCGGTGCGTGCCGGCCAGGCGAGGGTGGCGGTCTGCTCGGCCTGGCCTGGCACCTGCAGCGCCACGGTCCAGTCCCCGTCCGGGGTACGGTTGACCTCCTTCACCTCCATCGCCGGCACCGGCTGTGCCGGCGTCCGCTTGGAGCGGCTGTGCCGCGCGCTGGCCTTGAACGGTGCCGAGGACAGCTGGGACAGTCCGGTCGATGCCGCCAGCGGGATCGATACGGTCAGCACCGCCGATATCACCATTGTGGCCTCGCTGCTGTTCAGATCGCCGCCGGCCGCCTGTGCGGGGACGGGGTGCAGTGACGTGGCCAGCAGCAGCGCAGCAAGGGGCATCGCGAATGAACGGGACATGGGAGTCTCCTGTTTGAGGCAATCAAGGCAGGGGCGGAGCGGCGCCGCTGACGGGTGCGTGCGGAACGGCGAAGTCCTGGGCCAGTCGACCGCGCGCGCGCAGGAAATCGAAAACCGATTCCACGCTCACCACCGAATAATTGCCGGACACCCGCTCGGAGGCGGGATGGTCGGTGGTGGTGGCGTTGGCCACGGCCAGGCGCGCGCCCACGCGCTTGCCCAGGCTGATATGCAGCACCGAAGGCAGATACCTGTTGGCACGCAGCCACTGCTGCACGTCGGCGCGATCGTGCAGGGGGCCGGCGCCATCGGTGGCTGCCATCGCCGCACCCAGCACTTCCAGCACCCAGCCATTGGAGTTCTGGAAATCAGTGCGGAACGGATAGGCGACCACGTTGTAGCGGGGCTCATGCAGGGCGCGTGCGGCCGCGGCGGGGGGTTGCAGCAGTGCCTTCAGCGCTGCGCGCAGCGCCGGGTCGGGCACGCCGATGCGCAGGTCGGTGTGGCCGGCGGTTTCGCCGATGAAGTTCACCAGCCCCTCGTGGTAAAGCTGGGAGCGGTCGGTCCTGCAGCGGTTCAGCAGATGCACCGCGCGCCAGCGCCCGTCGTCCTCGCGCAGCAGGAAGGCCAGGTGGCTGTGGCGCAGGCCGTAGCGGCTCAGGTCCTGGCCACCGCGCGCGGCCACCACCACGTCCACGTCGGGCAGGGCATCCAGGCGCTCGCCCGTGATCCAGGCCACGTCGAACATCGCCGCTTCGACGGCAGGGGTGGGGAAGCGCTCGCGGCAGGTGCCGCTGTCGGCCAGCGCGGCGGTGGGCGCGAGCAGCAACAGCAGCAGCGCGAAAGGGAGAAGAAGAGGACGTTCCATGTCCGACGCATCATAGACCGACGGCTTCAGCCTGGCACCCGTCGAGCTGATCGGTAGTGACGGCCGCTGGCCGTCAACACGCACTATCGGTAGTGACGGCCGCTGGCCGTCAACCCCTCAAAGCTCCAGGCGCCGTTTCACCTCGTCCGCCACGCGCGCGGTTTCGCGCAGCGGCTCGATCGGGCCATGCGCCCAGTCCAGCCACTGCGGCTGCAGGCGACCGCGTGCATGCAGGCTGCGCTGGAAATGCTGCATGCGGCCCTGCACGGTGGCATCCAGGGCCACCATCACCGGCACCCGGGTCGCGCAGGCTTCGGACAGCAGGTTCACCGAATCCGGCGAAACCACCACCCGGTTGGCCCAGCCCAGCAGGCCGGCATACGGATTGACGCCGTCGCCGCCGTCGCCCCAGATCACGTGCGGCAGGTCGGCGAAGGTGCCGCGCAGTGCCTCGGCCAGCGCCGGGGGGGTGCGCCGGGAGGTCGTGGCCAGCAGGCTGCCGCCCTCGTGGCGGATCTGCGCCGCCAGTTGCACGAAGACCTCGCGCATGGCCGCTTCGTCCCAGCGGGCATGCGCGGTGGGGCCGCCGACCAGCAGCGCGGTACGTGGTCCGGGAAGCGCGCCGAAATCGACAAACGCCGCCCGGCCGACCGACAGCCAGTCATCGTCCACCGGATTCAGGCTGCCCAGCAGGGTCACCACGTTGTCGCCGCGCAGGCGATCATGTGCCGGCACGACCACCAGGTCCCAGTGCTGTGCGCTGATGCGTGGATCCAGGATCTGCACCACCCGCGTGCCCCGCGTCCGCAGTGCACGCAACGCGCCCGCCGCCTGTCGTCCACAGCCGACCGCCAGTGTCGGCGGATCGGCCGCGAGCGTCCGCAATGCGTCACCATACCCATAGGCCAGATCGCCCGGCAGGCGCCGGGGTGACACCCAGCGCCACGGTGCACGCGGCAGAAGCGTCAGCGGTTGATGGGTCCCCAGGCGCAGCGCGCCGGCCAATGCCACGGCCTGGCGTACATTGCCGGCGCGGCCATCAGTGACCGTCGAGGGGGGGCTCGATCGTTGCACGTTTGGCATTAATTCGTTTCAACCCTGCTGGGTGTTGCAACAGACGCGACACTCTACACTGAGCCGCATGGACCCGGCTGCCGGCAACACCGCAGGCTGCAACGGGATGACGCTATCTACCTGGAGGATGCATGTCGCACGAACTCGACGCTGCCGCACTGGACCAGTTGTTCCGCACCGCCCGCACCGCCAACGACTTCCACGATACGCCGGTGGACGAAGCGACGCTGCGCGCGCTGTACGACCTGGTGAAGTTCGGCCCGACCTCGGCCAACTCCAGCCCGGCCCGGTTCGTGTTCGTCACCTCGCAGGAAGGCAAGGCCAAGCTGGCCCCCGCGCTGTCCGAAGGCAACGTGGCCAAGACGCTGGCCGCGCCGGTCACCGTGATCATCGCGCATGACCTGGATTTCCACGAGAAGCTGCCCTACCTGTTCCCGCATGCTGACGCGAAAAGCTGGTTCGACGGCCCGCAGGAAAACCGCCAGAAGCCGGCCTTCCTCAATGGCAGCCTGCAGGGCGCCTACCTGATCCTGGCTGCCCGCGCGCTGGGTCTGGATGCCGGCCCGATGACCGGTTTCGACGCTGCCAAGGTCGATGAGGCCTTCTTCGCCGGCACGTCGCTGCGCAGCAACTTCCTGGTCAACCTGGGCCATGGCGACACCGCTGCGCTGTTCCCGCGTTCCCCGCGCCTGTCCTTCGACGAAGCCGCTCGCATCGTCTGAAGTGAGTTTGTGTTTGAATCGGACGGTCCCGATGGGCCGGATCGATGTTTGCAGTCCATTTCCCTTACCGAATCGAGAGAGAGTCCTGACCATGTCCAAGACCACCAAGCTGCTGCTGCCGCTCGCCCTGACCCTGGCGATCGCCGCCTGCTCCAAGCCGGCCGACGAAGCCACCCCGGCCGCTGACGCTGCGGCAACCGCGCCGGCCACCACCGAGCAGGCCGCCACCCCGGCGACCGACGCCGCCGCGGCCACCCCGGCCGCCGATGCCGTGCAGATCGCCTCGGGCACCTACAAGCTGGACCCGAGCCACACCGACGTGCTGGTGCAGTGGAACCACATGGGCTTCTCCAACCCGACCGCGCACTTCGGCAACGCCGAAGGCACCCTGGTGTATGACGCGACCGACGTCACCAAGTCTACCGTGGAAGTGAAGCTGCCGCTGACCGGCCTGAACAGCTTCACCGCCAAGTTCGACGAGCACCTGAAGAGCGCCGATTTCTTCGACGCCGCCAAGTTCCCGGCCGCGACCTTCAAGAGCACCAAGGTGGAATCGGCCGGTACCAACAAGCTGACCGTCACCGGTGACCTGACCATCAAGGACCAGACCAAGCCGGTCACCCTGGATGTCACGATCAACGGCGGTGGCGAGCACCCGATGGCCAAGGTGCCGGCAGCCGGCTTCGATGCCACCACCACGCTGAAGCGCAGCGATTTCGGCGTCGGCGCCTACGCCCCGAACGTCAGCGACGAAGTGAAGGTGCGCATCACCACCGAAGCCACCGGCGAGAAGCCAGCGGCCTGATCCAGGTCGGCTGAATGAAAAAACCCGCCGGCAACGGCGGGTTTTTTGTGACACTGGCACCGCGTCCTGCGGGGCGGGCACCGCACCTGCGACTCACCCCAGGCGCGTCTGCAACCAGCGATCGGCCACCGCGATCGGCGTCAGCCGCGGCGTGATCTTCAATGCCAGCGCCTTGACGAAATCCTGTGCCGCGCGGCCATGCGCCTGGCGTGCGATCAACGCGGCCTGCTTCGCACCGGCCTGCTGCTTGCGCAGCTGCACCAGATGGATCGACGGGCGGCCCGGCGGCGCGAACTTCTGGTCACGGCGCAGCATGTCGGCGACCAGGCTGACATCGCCATCGGTCTTCAGGGCAGCCTGCGTGGTCTCCAGCAGCGCGTGCAATACGGGGCGCAACGCCATGGCATCGCCATGCGGCGCCAGCACGGGATCGAAGGCAGCGGCGTCGGCCTGCAGGCGCGAACGCGCCGCGGCGATGTATTCAACGGAAAGGTTGGTCATGC
>JAZBLM010000005.1:0-55944 GCA_037033225.1 Pseudomonadota bacterium | reverse complement strand
CAGCGGCCGTCACTACCCTGGGTCAGTCGCCGTCGGTGTCGTCCGGGTGCGCCTTCCAATAGCCGGTCGAGCGGATCCAGTCGCGCGGCACCGCATGGTGGCCTTCGAAGAACTTGCGCATCATCCGCGCGCGGCGCGACTCGGTGGCGATCCAATAGAACACGTCGCCCTCCGGCGCTTCCAGATCCACCAGCGCGTCTTCCAGCAGCGTGCTGGTCGCCGCCGGGAAACCGTTGCGCTCCAGCCACTGGATGCGCACGTTGTCGCCCTGCGGCAGCACCTGGCGCTCGGCCTCATCGGCCACCTCGATCAGCACCTGCACCTCGGCCTCTTCCGGCAGCACGTCCAGCCAGCGACCGATGGCCGGCAGCGCGGTCTCGTCGCCGATCAGCACATAGCCATCGAAATCATCGGCAACCTGGAACGAACCGCGCGGCCCGCCCACGACCAGCAGGTCACCCGGCTTCGCGCGCGCGGCCCACGGACCGGCCACGCCGTGGTCGCCGTGCAGCACGAAGTCGATGGCCAGCTCGCCGGCCTCGTGATCCCAGCCGCGCGGGGTGTAATCGCGTGCCGGCGAAGGCTCCTTGCCGTCGGGGTAGCGCGGCCCCTGATCGGTCAGCGTGGGCAGCACCAGCTCGCCTGCGCTGTTGGGAAAGAACAACTTCACGTGGTCGTCCGCGCCGGGCGAATCAAAGCCGGCCAGATCATCGCCACCGAGCACGACGCGGCGCATCGAGGGAGTGATTTCTTCAGTGCGCAGGACGGTCAGCTGGCGGAAGCGGACGTCCAGGCGCAGGCGCGTGTTTTCATGGGAAGACATGGAGATTCCTGCAGAAGGGAAGGGGCGCCACGGGCGCGGGGCAACCGGCTGGCTCAGGCGGGCGGGGTTGCAGGTTCGGGGGGCTCGACGGGCTGGCCGTTGAGCAAGGCCGTGGCGCGCAGCAGCAGCGCGGCGACCTGGTCGGCCTCGTCGTCCTGCCAGCGACCGTGATGGCGCAGCAGGGCACCTTTGAACTGGTGCATGGCGTCGCGCAGCACCGGCGGCAGGTGGGCACGCGCGACGTCGCGGGCACGGTGGCGGGCCCGATGCTGGGCTGCGCGGACTTCCTCGTCGCGTGCCTGCAGCTCGGCGCGGCCGGCCTCGGTGAGGTGGAAGCGGCGACGTCCCGCATCGTCTTCGCCCTGCACCCAGCCGGCCTGCTCGAAGCTGGACAGCAGCGGATACATGGTGCCCGCACTGGGCGTGTAGGCGCGCACGAACAGCTCGCTGACATGCTGGATCAGCTCGTAACCGTGGCGCGGCTGGTCACCCAGCAGGGCCAGGACCAGCAGGCGCAGGTCGCCGCGGGAGAGCATGCGGGCAGGCGTAGCAGGAGCGCGCACGGGTTTCATATCGATATATCGGTTCAAGTCTCGAAACGATATATCGAAAAGGAGGCGCAGGCAACCAGGCAGTGACGGCCGCTGGCCGTCAACAGCAAATGCATTGACGACCAGCGGTCGTCACTACCAGGCAGAAGCAAATGCCTGACGACCAGCGGTCGTCACTACAGCTCGCCGCGCGCGACCTTGGCCTGGATGCTGGCCAGGTACTCGTCCAGTTCGTCCTGGGTGGTGAACACTTCCTCCACCGGCACGGCCTTGACCAGCTCGAACACCTTGCGCACCCCCGGGGTGGGCTGCATCACCAGCAGGCGGCCGGCGTGCTGGTGCAGTGCCCGGCGCGCGCGGAAGATCGAGCGCAGCCCGGCGCTGCTGATGTAATCCAGCGCGGCCAGGTTGATCTCCAGGATATGCGTGCCATCGTTCAACAGCGGGCCCAGCGCCTCGTCCAGCTGGGCGTGGGTGTTGCCGTCCAGGCGGCCGGACAGGAACACGCGCCGGTAGGGACCATCGCCGGGATCGATACGCAGGCTGAGACGGGGCATGGCTTACTCCGGACGTGCCGCCTGGGCGGGCAGCAGCAGATGGACATGGTTTCTGCCATCGCGACGGCAGTACTCGATGTGGCCGCTCAACGAGCGCACCAGGTGCAGGCCCCAGCCCCCGACAGCGCGGTGTTCCACCGCACCGTCCAGGTCCGGCGTGGGCGAGCGGGTCGGGTCGAATCCGCAGCCGGTATCGCGCACGTCCAGGGCCAGTCCATCGTCAGTCAGGGTCGCGGCAACGTCGAGAGTCACCTGCGACAACCCGCGCTGGTGCGCCAGCACGTTGCTGCCCAGCTCATCCACCAGCAGCCGCGCCACGCACCGCCGTTCCGCGTCCACGCCCCATCCGGCCAGCGCCGCCTCCATGGCGTCCAGAAGCTGCAGCAGCGCGTCCGCGGTAGCCGCTGTCTCCATCCGGAACGGCGGCCACGACGGATGCCGCCCGACGCACAACAGCGCCAGGTCATCCTGGTGACCGACGCCTTCGCAGAATTCGTCCAGCGCCGCCACCACCGCATCGCAGGCGCGGCGGTCATCCGGCTCCGCCGCCACCGTCGCGCACAGGCGTTCCAGCCCGAACCAGCGCTCGCGCGGGCACTGCGCCTCGCTGATGCCATCGGTATACGCCAGCAGGTACTCGCCGCTTGCCAGCAGCCCGCGCGCGCGCGGGTAGGCCGCGTCCACCGCGATCCCCAGCGCCGGGCCACTGTGCATCGGCTGCACCACCACGCGGCCATCGGCGTGGCGCAGCAGCGGCGCCTCGTGCCCGGCGCTGGCCAGCTCGAAGTGCCCGCTGGCCACGTCCACCACCGCGCACAGCACCGTGGCGAACATGCAGGCGTCATTGCGCTCGGCCACCTGCTGCCCGGCCTCGGCAAGGATCGCGTCCGGATGGCGATGGCGCAGCATCGACGCCTCCAGCACGGTCAGCACGCGCGCCATGAACAGCGCGGCCGGCACGCCGTGGCCGGACACATCGCCGATGACGAAGCACAGCGTGCTGCGGTCCAGCCGGGCGATGTGCTGGAAGTCGCCACCCACTTCGCGGGCCGGCACCAGCAGCGAAGTGCTGCGCAGAAGGAAGCCTGCGGCCTGCACCTGCAGCGGCGGCGACAGCATCCCCTGTTGGATGCCACGGGCGATCCGCAGCTCGCTTTCGCTGCGTTCGCGCGCGCTGGCCATGGCCGCGATGGTGTCCATCTGGCGCAGGATCGAACGCCGCGCGCCTTCCAGCGTGCGGGTCATCTCACCCACTTCGTCGTTGTGGTCCGGCACCGGCAGCGGCTGCTGGAACTGCCCCTGGCTGAAGCCGCGCGCTGCCGTCATCAGTGCTTCCATCGGTCCCAGCAGATGACTGGCATGGCGGCGCACCAGCAGCAGCCAGACCAGCACCCCGAACAGCCCCGCACCCACGCCCCAGCGGGTGACCAGCCGCAGGTCGGCCAGCAGCACGTCGCGGTCGGCGGACAACAGCAGCCGCCAGCCCGGCTGCTGCAGCGGCACCACATGGCTCAGGAACCGGCGACCGTTGCTGCGGCCTTCGACGTAGGCGTCCTGCGGGCGCGCGGCCGGATCGGCCACGTCCAGCAGCGGTGCCACGTCCGGGCGCAGCTGCAGGTACTGCGCGCGGGTCATGCCGGGCACGATTCCGGGCATCGAGCTGAGCACCACGCGCTGGTCCGGCGCCAGCAAAGTGGCGCGCAGGCGCGGCGTGTCCGACAGCGCACCCAGCTGCGCCTGCAGCCGTTCCAGCGGCACGTCCACGCTGACCATCCCGGCCGGCAGCAGCTCCCCCGGCAGGCGCAGCGGAATGCGGTAGGACACGAACGTGCGGCCGTCCGCGAGCGCGTTGGCGTAGGGCGGTGACCACCACGCCCCCCGTGCGCGCAGCGTTTGCCGGTACCAGCCACGATCCGCCCCGTCGAAGCCCGCCTGCCCGCTGCAGGAGCGGCGCACTTCTCCTGCCTGCAGTACATCGTGGCAGGCGTAACCGGAGGGGAGGCCTGCCACCCGGTCAGGCTCGATCACCAGCGCCGCGCCATCCACATTGGGATCGGCCTGCACTGCCGCGCGCAGCAGATGGTCCAGCTGCTCCACGCTGAAGGCCTGTGCGCGGATCGGCTGCAGCAGCATGTCACCGGTGATCTGCGCCGACTGCAGCGTATTGCCCAGGTTGCGTGCGGTCTGGTCGGCCAGGTGGGTGAGCTGGCGCACGGCCTGCTGGTGCACCAGTGAACGCGCACCCAGATAGAACAGTGTGCCCAGCAGCAGCAACAATACGGTCTGCACCGCGCTTGACCACAGCATCAGCCGCGTGCGCAGGCTGCGGCGACGACGCCCCACCGGGGCCGGGGACGGGAGACATCGGGGCACGGCCGGATCCTCGTTTTTCCTTACCGGATCAATGGCATGGCAGCGCCGCATGGGGCAAGGAAGCACGCCCCCCAATGGCGTAACACCTTGGAAACATTGACCGGGACAGCTTCGGACAGTCCGCAGGGACACAGGCCATTTACGACCATACGCAGGCGTAGCCAAGTGACGGAAGCCACTGGTGCGCTACACTTTGCGGTCTAGAAATCAATAACAGTCGCGCGCGTGCGTGCGGTAATGGGAGCGCTAATGAACTGGTTGAACGAGCTGCTGAACAACGACCCCAACCCGGTGGAAAGCCAGGAGTGGATCGAGTCGTTGAAGGCCGTGATTGATGTCGAGGGCCCCGAGCGCGCGCATCAACTGCTGGAAGGCATGGTGGAACTGACCCGTCGTTCGGGCGCGTACCTGCCGTTCTCTCCCACGACCGAATACGTGAACACCATAGCGCCGCAGCTGGAGGCCAAGAGCCCCGGCGACGCCGACCTGGAGTGGCGCATCCGTTCGATCATCCGCTGGAACGCGATGGCCACCGTGGTGCGTGCCAACCGCAAGCCGGGCGACCTGGGCGGCCACATCGCTTCGTTCGCCTCCAGCGCCACGCTTTATGACGTGGGCTTCAACCACTTCTGGCGCGCGCCCAGCGACAACCACCCCGGCGACCTGCTGTTCATCCAGGGCCACAGCGCCCCGGGCATCTACGCGCGCTCGTTCCTGGAGGGCCGCATCGACGAAGCCCAGCTGGACAAGTTCCGCATGGAAGTCGACGGCGGTGGCCTTTCCAGCTACCCGCACCCGTGGCTGATGCCGGACTACTGGCAGACCCCGACCGTGTCGATGGGCCTGGGCCCGCTGGCCGCCATCTACCAGGCGCAGTTCCTGCGTTATCTGGAAAACCGTGGCCTGATCGAAAAGTCCGACCGAAAGGTGTGGTGCTTCATCGGCGACGGCGAGAGCGACGAGCCGGAAACCCTCGGCGCGATCGCGCTGGCCGGCCGCGAAGGCCTGGACAACCTGATCTTCGTGGTGAACTGCAACCTGCAGCGCCTGGACGGCCCGGTGCGCGGCAACGGCAAGATCATCCAGGAACTGGAAGGCGTGTTCCGTGGCGGCGGCTGGAACGTGATCAAGCTGCTGTGGGGCGGTTACTGGGATGCCCTGCTGGCCAAGGACACCAACGGCGTCCTGAAGAAGCTGATGATGGAAACCGTCGACGGCGAATACCAGAACTGCAAGGCCTTCGGTGGCGCTTACACCCGCGAGAATTTCTTCGGCAAGTACCCGGAAACCGCTGCGATGGTGTCGGGCCTGTCCGACGACGACATCTGGCGTCTGAACCGTGGTGGCCACGACCCGCACAAGGTGTTTGCCGCCTACCACCAGGCCGTCAACACCAAGGGCATGCCGACCGTGATCCTGGCCAAGACGGTCAAGGGCTACGGCATGGGCAGCGCCGGTGAGGCACTGAACCCGACCCACCAGACCAAGAAGCTGGACGACGCCGCCGTGCGTCACTTCCGCGACCGCTTCAACATTCCGGTGACCGACGAACAGCTGGCCGACGGCCAGGTGCCGTTCTACCACCCGGGCCCGGATTCGCCGGAAGTGAAGTACCTGCAGGAGCGTCGCGCCGCGCTGGGTGGCTACCTGCCGCAGCGTCGCCGCAAGGCCAGCAAGAGCTTCAACGCACCGAAGCTGGAAACCTACGAGCGCCTGCTCAAGAGCAGCGGCGAGCGTTCGTACTCCACCACGATGGCCTTCGTGCAGAGCCTGAACATCACCCTGCGCGACAAGGAACTGGGCCCGCACATCGTGCCGATCGTGGCCGACGAAGCGCGTACCTTCGGCATGGAAGGCCTGTTCCGCCAGATCGGCATCTACGCCCCGTTCGGCCAGAAGTACAAGCCGGTCGATGCGGACCAGCTGATGTTCTACCGCGAAGACCAGAGTGGCCAGGTGCTGCAGCAGGGCATCAGCGAGCCGGGTGCGATCGCTTCGTGGATGGCCGCCGGTACCAGCTACTCGGTCAGCAACGTGCCGATGCTGCCGTTCTACATCTACTACTCGATGTTCGGCTTCCAGCGCGTGGGCGACATCGCCTGGCAGGCTGCCGACATGCGTACGCGCGGCTTCCTGCTGGGCGGCACCGCCGGCCGCACCACGCTGAACGGTGAAGGCCTGCAGCACGAAGATGGCCACAGCCATCTGGCTGCCGGTGGCATCCCGAACGTGCGCAGCTATGACCCGACCTTCGGTTACGAAGTGACGGTGATCCTGCAGCACGGCACCAAGGCCATGATGGAAGACCAGATTGATGAGTACTACTACATCACTCTGATGAACGAGAACTACACCCACCCGGAAATGCCGGAAGGTGCGGCCGAAGGCATCGTCAAGGGCATGTACCTGCTGACCGACGCCGGCAAGCCGAAGAAGAACGAGCTGCGCGTGCAGCTGCTGGGTTCGGGCACGATCCTGCGCGAAGCGATTGCCGCGGCCGAGCTGCTGGACAAGGACTTCGGCGTGACCGCCGACATCTGGAGCTGCCCGAGCTTCAACGAGCTGCGCAAGGACGGTTTCGATGCCGAGCGCTACAACCGCATGAATCCCGAAGGCGAGCAGCGCAAGGCGTACGTGACGCAGCTGCTGGAAGGCCGCCAGGGTCCGGTGATTGCGGCGACCGACTATGTGCGGGCGTATGCGGACCAGATCCGTGCGTTCGTGCCGGCTACTTATACGGTGCTGGGCACGGATGGGTTCGGGCGGTCGGATACGCGGGCGAACCTGCGTCGGTTCTTCGAGGTTGACCGGTACTACATCGCACATGCCGCGATTGCGGCGCTGGCGAAGGACGGGAAGATGACCGGGAAGGATGTGGCCCGGGCGATCAAGCAGTACAAGATTGATGTGGAGAAGTCGAATCCTGTTGGGGTTTGATTCGATCAATTAATTGATGCGAACAAAGGGCGGCCATTGGCCGCCCTTTTTTCTTCCGGTCATCTGCTGTCTGCTGCAGCAGAATGCATCTTCAGGGAAATACAGAGCCCGCCTTCCTGTCAATGGCTTGGAGCCAATCTGAGAGCTCGAATTCATCCCTGATGCCGAAGGACCTCAGTGCCAGGGCTATATCTGATGCAGAGACAACCAAGATTGGATGTCCGTCATCCACAATTTCTTTGTACGCTTGGCCATTCACGTATGACGTGGTTACCATCACGCCAAATTGGCGGTGGCGGAGTCGCGAAATCAATCTTGAAGTTTGTTGGACTCCGACGGAGTTATCGGGTGAGTAGCACTTTGCCTCCATGGCAAATTCAACCTCCACACGAGAGCCCATCGGTCCGATTCGATAGCGGCCAATTGCATCGCGGCCACCGTCACGGGACGGTCGGGTAACGTCAATGGAAGTTATGCTAGGTAGTAAAAGCCGGGTAATCTCGGCTGCGCACCACTCGAAGCCAACTGGGTCCAGTTGGTAGTGTGCAACGATTGACTCGATTAGCTGCAAATCTTCTCGCTTCAGTGGGACTTGTTCTGACTTTGACCTGTAAGCCTGTCTAATGCCCGCTCTGAGCGGTTCGTACTGGCCACTTTCAATCCATGACTTCCATGCGGGAGGTGCATGATGACTAAGCGTGGCGCCGAGTTGGATGTCCGAAATCCATGACCGATCAATGCGCGCGGCGTCAAGAATGGTGAACGTTGCGCGATAGTTCTGAAACCGTCTTCCTCCTATCTGGTGCCACGTTGCAACTAAGCTCTCCGCCGGGCGCACCCCAACTGCCCCAGGCACTGCTAGTCCCAGGAAGACCACATCACGATAATTGCCGGCATTGCGGAAAACGAATATGGGAGGGATTTCATGCCTATTCGCCGCATTTGAGCTGCGTGCGAACAAATCCCTGAGCATCTCATTGCCCCAGCGGCGGGTCTCATGAAGCCCTTGGCCTGGCTTTCGGTTGTCACCGTAATACGTCAGCATGCCAGTCTCTAGATCGATGGAGTCGGGCCAATCCAACTCATTCATCGTGGTTGTCAGGACTATCATTTTGGGTTTGTCGCGACGCCCCAAGTGCCTAAATCCGCCTTGATTGCTAACCGCAAGCATCGGTACCAATGGATCGTCACCGGCGTTCCCTCTACGACCGCCCTGGTAAACCTGATCCACAATCAGATCAGTGAGGCGCAGGCCTGCAGAAGGAGCTTGCCTCTCGATGGGTGGCATATCTACGGTCACCGCTAGATCTGGATTCATGCGGGGATTGTAGTCATATGAGGCATGACGCGACACGCGACGCCGCAATCGGCACTCGTTTGCGGCTGCCCTTCTCAGTCCTCCCCCATGCAGTGGCAACGGAGCACGGCGGGCTAATTTGGTCTGACCAACGGCCGATATGCGATCGTCAGAGTATGTGCGCAGCGCTCCCTCACTGAGAGCTCAGCAACGATTAGTGAGCCCAAAATGCTGTCAGTCGTTGCTTTCCAGTCGGACATCGAGTGCTAGGTATGCCGGCTAGCGTCGCCGTCGCCTACACATCAGAACGCATTGACGTTCTTCAAGGAGAGGGGGCAAGTTGCGGCTCCGGTTAGACGTCGGTACCGGGGTGTAAGCGGAGCGCCTGAGGATCAAAGCACGTTGGATGAAGATTGCATCTATGGTGCGTGCAATCGCGCCAACTTCTGCGGCATCATTATGCCTGTCGCAAAGCTTCATCGGGCCTAGGCAAAGCGCTATGCTGGGAAATGATCGCTTGCTTACATTCAAGAGGTTGAGCTAGGCCAAGGGCCTCAGCTTGGCCAGTGTCCCCAAGAGAGTACCGGATGTCCACGCAGTCCATTCTATCCAGATCACGCTCCAGCGAAGAGCTCACTGATGATCAACCGGCATCTCTGTCAGAGGGCAGCGGTGATGCGTCTGCTGCGCAGGACCAAGACAGTGAGCTGATCCGCCGCAAACTTGAGCGCATTCGCATGGGGGGCGGGATTCGATATATGGACATGTTCGCCGGCTGTGGGGGTATCTCGCTCGGCTTCCTTACCGCAGGGTTCAAGCCTGTTGCCTCGATAGAGATGGATGCATGGGCAGCCCGTTCACACGGCGCCAATTTTGGTGTGCACTCTTCGGGGGGGGATAGAGAGGCACATCACACGCCTCGTGATGCTGTAACTGAAACGGCGGATAGCGTTTTTGCTGAACTTGATTTGATCGGAGCTACTGTAGATCAGATAGACGTCTTGGTGGGCGGGCCGCCCTGCCAAGCATTTGCTCGTATTGGACGGGCAAAACTTCGCGAGCAGGCTCGGGTTCGCGAAGAAGTGACCGCGGATCAAGCCTTCCTGGTGGACGGACGGGTAAGTCTCTGGGAACGGTATGTTGCTTTCATCAGAGCAACAAAGCCTGTGGCACTTCTGATGGAGAATGTTCCAGATATTCTCAATCATGGTGGTACCAATGTTGCGGAGCTTGTGTCGAAGAGCCTTTCCTCAGAGGGCTATCGAGTCGCCTACACGTTGCTGAACTCTGCTTGGTATGGCGTCCCACAAATGCGGGAGCGGATGATTCTTATCGGTTTCCATGAATCGACTGGGATAATTCCTAGATTTCCCGTACCTACGCATCATCTTGTGTTGCCCCCTGGCTACACAGGGTCCAAAAATGCGGCGCGACGCGTGCTGAAAGCAGAGGGGTCAGATTATCACCGGTGGATACCTGATCCTGCTCCCGACTCTCCCGTCGCGACTGCTGCATCGCAAGCGCTGGCGGACCTTCCGCCTCTTTATGCCCAGAAAATGCTGGAGAAAGGTATGCTTCGCCGCGGGGCGAAGGATCCTTCTGAGCCTGTGGAATATACGGCGAAGGAGCCCACCACGGCATACTCTCGTCTGATGCGGTGTTGGTACGGATTTGCGACTCAGTCTACTACTGGGCATGTTTTTCGTTATTTGCCGCGAGACTACAAAATATTTGCGGAAATTAAGTCTGGTTGGGAATATCCCCAAGTTCATGCTTACGTTGAGGAAAAGATTTCTAACTGGCTAGACGGTCGTAAGCGGATCGGTCTTTCTGTTAACCCGCAGAACTCCGACGTGCGCGCGTTCATAAGCGCATGGCGCATACCCTACGATCCTGCAAAGTTTCCGAATAAGTGGTGGAAATTAAGGTCTGACGCGCCAGTACGAACTCTCATGGCGCATCTTGGAAAGGATTCATACTCTCATATTCACTTTGACTCCAAGCAGGCAAGGACAATTACTGTACGGGAGGCCGCCCGCTTGCAGTCTTTTCCGGACGGTTTCGTATTCAAAGGCTCGATGAATCCCGCATTCAAGCAAATTGGGAACGCGGTTCCGCCGCTCTTTGCGTACGCAATAGCGCGCAGTATTCGCAGTTCCCTTGGCGCACCTGAAATGCCGGATATGCGCGTTGAGTTGCTTGGGCTGAACCCTTCACAAATAGAGACAACGGAAGGTTCCGTGTGAATTTCACCGTCATCCGGATGCTGAAGAGTTCCGAACTTGGCATGTTCCACGAATATCGGCGACAGGGTAAGGAGCGCGCTAAGCAGCGTGCGCTCAACTTTGACCGGGATGTGGTCGATACTGTCTTTCCATCGGCGTCCGACTCGGATGTTATCTCAATAATCTGCCGTAGATTTGAGGATGAGGAGTCCGTCGTAGAGGTTTCGTCATGGATTAAGCGTCAAAGCCGAAATTGGAGATTCGAAGGCGACTGCCCCGCTAGCTCCTACTACGGCTTTGTACATCCCGGCGCTATATTTGCGATGGCTGTGGATGCCTCGGTAACACCGGCTAAGGCATCTTGGGTGGTTATAGCATCAGATCATCCAGCACACGCCAAGATACTTGGTCACGGGGAAAGCGCGCGACTGGGAAAGTCTTCGATGATTGCCCTCTATGGCGACGGGGGGGCACACACTCGAGCGGTACTTGCAGAGAGCTTTCCGCAACTATTCAAGGAGAATAATGCGATGTCGAGCATTTCAGAGCTTAAGAACCGAACGGATACTGGTCTGGATGAAGTGGCGCCTGATCCTCTCGGCCTCTTCAACATCCTCGCGCGTGCGGGGCACGGTCTCCCCAGTGCAGTCGCTGACCTTGTGGACAATAGCTTGTCGCATGGTGCGCATGAAATCATCATCACCTTTCCGAATCCAAATCAGGGCGGTAGGTGGATGTGTGTGAGCGACGACGGCTTCGGTATGACGCCCGAGGGATTGCGAGATGCCATGAAGATTGGTCATCGGCGAGAGTATAATCATGGTGACCTCGGTAAGTTTGGTTATGGCCTAAAGGGTGCGGCTTGGTCGCAAGCAGACCGGCTGACAGTTGTATCCAAATCTTCAGAAAGTGATATCGCGACTCTTACCTGGGATAAAGATCATCTTGCTAAGACGGGGCGCTGGGCGCTGTTAACTGAATCCGTTTCATCAGAACACAGCTCCGCTGTAAGGATAGGCGATTCGGGCACCGCTGTTCTGCTTACGAACATGCGCCCGAGTATGGCGTCGACTAAGGGTGGGATTGATTCTCCCTATGCGCAAGAGCTTGCATCGGTTAAATCTCATCTCGAGCTTGTGTTCCACCGATACCTTGAAGGCAGAGTTCCCGGGCGGCAGAAAGTTACAATTAAGCTGAATGACGAAGAGCTGCGCCCGAACAATCCAATGGGACACCCATTGACGAAGGAGTATGACCAGCACCTTATCGAGCTAGAGAGCTCAAGCGACGGGGCGGTTCCATCTCTATACGTTCGTGCCTACGTCACGCCGAACGAGTCAGAGTTCGATGAATACATTAAAGATCTACCCGCCCCGCTTCAGCGCATCGAGCGCGAACGGCATACTCTGAGCGGGCGCGCCAACGATGCGCAGGGTCTATACTTCTATCGTTTGCATCGCCTTATCAAATGGGGGGGGTGGGAGGACATTTTTGCGAAAGATGAGCACACAAAGCTTGTGCGAGTCGCTATTGATTTTGACAGGTTGGCTGATGAGTCGTTGCAGGTCGATATCAGTAAGCAGCTCATACGTCTTCCTTTTGCAATACGCAAGCCGCTGGAAAGTCTCATCAAAGCTCCTCGCGCGGCAGCACGTGTCAGATATAACAAGAAGGAAAAGACAGCTGCTGTTCCGCCAAAGACTATTAAGTCGAATTCGAGTTCAGTAACGCCTCCTCCTGAGGGGGCGTCGAATCAAGGAGGTTCTACAGTTGGCGCGATCTCTACTGTTGCAACGCCGAAGGGAAAAACATCGGTGCGAGTTGTGAGCAGCGGAACGATAGCCTGGCAGCGTAAGATCGGATTCAGTGGTGAGGAAGTCGAGGTCACACAGCTTTTGCCGGAGCTGGTTGAGCTTGTGCAGGTAATTGAAAAGAACGTTGATGCCAAGGCTGCGCTTTCCGAGTTTCTCCGTGTCTTGGAGGGTGCAGGTGTCCCTGAGTTGTTGGTTGGGAAAGGCCAATAATGGTCAGTGCAGGCCCCCGGCCTTTGTTGAGGCCACTCATTCCCTCGTGGACGGATGGTACTGTCTGGAGAAACTGGTCGAGGCACGAGGCATACTTGAGATCCCAGCCCAAGTGGAAGCCTCATCAGATCGACTCTGTGGCGGAGGAATCTCTCAGAATAATCTCTAAGACCACACCTATCGGTCGTTCGGAGTTTCAGTGCCGGGGACTAGTCGTTGGATACGTTCAATCCGGAAAGACGGCCAATTTTACTGCAGTGGCCGCGCGTGCTGCGGATGTTGGGTATCGTCTAGTAATTGTGCTTTCGGGAATTCATGATTCGCTTAGGAATCAAACGCAGCGAAGGCTAGATGTTGAGCTCGCTGGCACAGGAATTGATTGGATCAGCTTGACAGACGAAGAGAGTGACTTCCGTGAACCACCGGTTGCTGATGGATTCTCATCAACAGGCACCGTTCTGATCGTTGCAAAGAAAATCGTCCCAGTTCTTACTAGAATTAATCATTGGTTCGAAAAGCTTGAGGGTCGGATCAATGAGGTGCCAGTACTACTAATTGACGACGAGGCGGACCAAGCGTCCATCAACACCCGAGGCAATCGGCGTGATCCCAGTGTTGAAAAAGGAAGGGTCCCTGATGATGATGCGGCACCATCGCTGACTAACGCGCTAATTCGCGATATTCTTCGGAAAATTCCGCGGTCAACATACATCGCGTACACTGCAACGCCCTTTGCCAATATTCTGATTGAGCCTGGGGCAAGTGACAGTAAAGTTGGCGAAGATCTCTTTCCCAAAGACTTTGTATTTCAGCTCCCCAGGCCTGACGGATACACCGGTACAGAGGAGCTTTTTGGCGTAGGCGCTCAGGGGCGCGACGTGATTCGGCCGGTAGCAGCCGGCGATGTGGCCGCGTTAAAGTCAAAGCGGCCCAGGAAGAGTGAGGCGATCGTTGCCTTAGGGGCACTTGATTTGCCTCAGTCGCTTGCGGACGCTGTTCTGACCTTTGCTCTCGTTGGTGCGATCAGGTTGCTGCGTGGTCAGTCTGAAAAGCCGCACACGATGCTCGTCCACGTATCTCATCTCCAGCAAGATCAGATTCGTATTGGCGCAGCGATTGAGGAACAAATTCGTCACTGGTTTCAGCATGATGATGCCGATCCTGGATTCCTAGGGCGGCTACTTCGCTCCGCTATGAGGGTGCTGGGTACAGTGGATTTACCAAGTGCCGAGGATGTCGTTATCGCTGAGGCGGTGGTGAATCTCTCTCGCTTGAAGGTTGTGGTACTGAACAGTACGACTGGCGATGAGCTCAACTACGAGGCAAATCCAGCTAGGCAGGTGGTAGCGGTCGGAGGAAATCGTCTGTCGCGCGGGTTGACGCTTGAGGGTTTGACTATTGCCTACTTCCTGCGGACCACGACATTGGCCGATGCATTGCTCCAGATGGCCCGTTGGTACGGGTTTCGCGCCGGCTATGAGGATTTGATCCGGATATGGACCACTGAGGGGATCGCGCAGTGGTTCGTAGAGCTTGCTCTGGTGGAAGAGTCGCTTCGAGACTCTATTACAGCTCTCAACAGGGCAGGTCGTAGGCCCGATCAGATGGCGATTCGCATGCGTGCCCATTCCAAGCTTCTTCTCACAAGTAAAGTGAAGAGCAGGATGTTGGCAGAGGATGCGCGTTCCTGGTCCGGCGGGAATCCGCAGACAATTCTCTATCCGCTACGCGATGAAAATCTGCTACAACGAAATGTCGAGTTGGTCGCTGGGTTACTGGCGCAGCACCCTCCGACACATGACCAGTATGGCGGTTCTCTCGCGCACGACGTGCCAGTCAAGGATGTTGTTACGTTTTTGCGCCTTTATGAGGGGCATTCCAACAGTGTTGCATTTCAGGGGGCCGAGATTGCCGATTGGATTCTTGAGCGAGCGGAATCTGGTGAGTTGACAGACTGGACGGTGTTCGTAGCCAATCCAAAGCGAGATCGTCAGGTGGTTATCGGAGGACGACCATATGGGTTGGCTACTCGCTCGTTGCAGTCCGAGGAATCTATTGGAATATTGATTGACCCACGACATGAGGGCGTTGATCTTCGCGGCGGGCCGGAGAACTACCGATTCGCCGGGGGGTACAGTGCCAGATCTATGCGGGATGATCGCCCTGCTGAGCAAGGGCTACTCCTCCTCTATCTTCTCGATCCAGAGCCGCTGCGTTCATCAGGCAAAGCGGTGGTTGGTGTCGCGCTGTCCCTGCCACGCACTGCAGATGGCGAGCAGCGGTTCGTGGTGAATCGAGGGCTCATACATGACTGAGATTGGTCAAGAGCGGTGGGCGCGCTTGAGGGATAAGCGTACGCCCTATGAGTTCATTCGCGAACAGGCTGTAGATGATTTTGAACACGCGCGAATTGGTATTTCCATCGATGGTCGTCTTCATTTACTCCTGGTGGTTGATTTGGTGCCAGCCAGTATGCCGCCTGATCTCCAGGGTATCCAGGTACGTTTGGTTGAAGACGATCAGCTCTGGATCGATGTTTCCGCACCTAGTCGCCATGAAGAAATCTTGACGCTTGCCGGAAATAGAATCCTTCATTCGGTTATCACTGAGGGCCGCGCTGTTGCTACAGCCGTCGATAAAGTCATCGGAGAGATGCGCTCGGCGCTTCGGCCGCTCGCGCCTGATTTGAGTTCGTCAGAGCAAATCGGGCTCTATGGCGAGCTGTGGGTGCTGTCCCAGGTTCTGATGCCGACCGTAGGTGCGCGCGCTTGTCACCTATGGAGCGGGCCCGAAAGAGAGCGGCATGATTTTGTAGGGCAGGGCGTGCATATTGAGGTGAAAACGACAACGAGGTCGGAACCCAAGCATGAGATATCTCGCCTTGATCAGTTAAGGGCTCCGCCAGGCAAGCGCCTACTTTTCATCAGTGTGATGGTTGAGAAAAGTCTTGGTGGTGATGAAACGATTGCCGACCGGATTGACGACGTCCGCGCCTTGATTTCATCGGATGGTCATGCGCAGGATATCTTCGAAGCAAGGTTGGCTCAGATGGGTTGGTATGATGAGCTGAGGCAAACTGGTTCTTTAATGAGATTTACTTTTCGAAACGTTTACGTGTTCGAGGTCGAGGGTGGATTCCCTAGAATTCCCGATGACTACGAGCCGCCACTCGGGGTCGACGGGATTAGGTACAGCATTAATGTGGGGAGCTTGCCTTCACTTGACGTGAAAGCCGTGGAGGAGGTTCTTGATCTCGTCTAGTGAAATTCAATCTTCTCGCAAGAAAACACAAAATATCTGTTCTGGGTAGAGTGCTTCGTGTGCGGCTTGCCTGACGTGCCCAGGAGAAAATAATGTTCGGCGAGATTCCACCTCGCAAGGCCTCCGCTTTCAGCTTCGAGAGTTCCATTATTTCGATCCCTGGTGTCTTCTGCATCAAGCTCTTGCGAAATGGGCTGGATCTGCAACAACGGGTGTCTTCAAGATAGGTTGCAATCCCTTCGAGATAGGGTGCGCCATAGTCCCAATTTCGAATGCAATGTATGGTTCGTCCGACAGAGAATCTCATCCAAGGCGAAAGTCCAATGCGATTGGGGTGGCCGCATCAGCTCGCGAGCGGCCGCGTCCACTCGCTGCCAGTCCCCCAGCATCACCCGCGCGTAGCTCATCTCTACCGCGACGCCATCCTTCCCATCTACCATCGAATGCCGGCACATCGCCACCCGATCCCCACCAGACGTTACGAGCCTCCCACCCTCCATCAGCACCCCATCCGGCATGTACTCCCGAGGGTCGCAGCTGATGAACGTCCTCACCCGTCCATTCCCATCCCGCACCACATACCAATCCGGCGTCACCTCCCGCACATCGCGCGCCACCTTTGACCGATCCACCGCATAAGGCGTCAGCCCCCAACGCGGCGTCAGCGCCACGCGCTTGCTCAGATCCTGCGCCAAGTAATCTTCCGCCCCTGCGCCGCCCACATACCGTAGCTCAATCGAGACCTGCCGATACCCATCCTCCGCGGACCGCGCCGGATGATCCCCCGGTGGCGCGGCATCGAAGTCCGGCCAGCACACCGCCAGCATCACGCCGCCACCGGCAAACGGGCGGGTCTGGTTGTAGTAGAGATTGGCCAAGTACATGGAACAGTGCGGGCCGAGGTTGGCCTCCACCGGCGGCGCCATGTAGGTGCGGCCGCCCACGGTGCGGGGGCTGTTGGTGCGCTTGAGCGTTGCGGCGATGTCGTCAACCAAAGCTGTGGATGGCGACCGCGCGCAGCCGCTGGCAGCCAGTGCACCCACCAGCGCGGCGCAGGCCAACCGGCGCGCCGGTGTAAGGGCGCGGCGAAACTCCATCTGCGTGATCGAGGGGATGCCGGAGCACGGCTTTGCCGCTGCCCCTGCGTCCGCTCGCTGGCCATCGCAGTCAACGCCGTCAACGCAGCCACGACCATCAACAGCCCTTCCATATGCCGGCCACCGACATTACCGCCCGAACGCGCCTGGAAATGCACAGTTTGCGGCAGCGCGTGGCTCCGGCTGCGGCAGTCGATTCGCGTCGCCTAAGTGGCAAGCGGGGCGAGTGCGTCACTGCTTAGCTGTGCAGTGCCAGTCCCGCCCGCTGGGCGCTTGGCCCGTAAGTCGGCAACGGCACGCTCCGATCCTGGTGGCGCTATGATCCGCAGAAGCCTCTGGACCCAAGGAAGTCAGCGTGATGGAACACCTGCTCACTCGATCTGCTCTGCTTCGCCAAGCCACGCTCTCGGTTGTGGACTATCCGCCCGCGAATGACTCGCCCAGGCTGCAGGCGTCGCTCGATGCCGCGCTGCTGAGTGTGGAGCATGGGGAATCGCTTCGCGTCCTGATGGAAGTCCAGCTTGGACCTTCCGCCGCCGCGATGCTGCGCTGTCAATTCGAGGCGTTTGTCAGGGCTGTTTGGTTGCTCAGCCGCGCATCGGAGGGCCAAGTCGAGTTGCTGTCATCGCCGCCAACAGTAGAGGGCAGGGAGAACGCGATGCTGCCGACGCTGTCTCCCATGCTTCACGCGCTTGGCGAGGATCCGCAACTGGCAAACATGGTTCCGCACCTAATTGAACTGAAACAGTACGCATGGCCCGCGTTGAACTCATTCATTCACGCCGGAGTACACGCTGTGGGGCGAAGTCGTGAGGGATTCCCACTGGAGCTGGCCGTCAACGTCGTACGGTGCAGCAATAATCTGATGATGATGGCAGGCCAGCACATGGCGATTCTTTCGGGACAGCCGGGCCTGCAGAGACAAGTGCTGAACCTCAACGATTCGTACACGGACTGTCTGCTTCTGGACGAGGACAAACGCGTGGCCATCGAAGCCGCCGCAGCGACGCCTGACGCGGGTTGATCGGGCTCCAAACGCCCTACAACGAGGGCTGGGAAGCTCGTAGTTGCTGCTCCTGAGACCGTTGCATCTCAGTAGCCTGCTCGCGCGCTTGTCGCTGACCAATCGCTTCCACTTGGCTCATGCTTTCCTGCACGGAACGCTGTGCGGCTTCCGCTGTCACCATGTGCGTGCGCAGTGCGGCTGGATCGGCCATATCACCCTGCACGACAAAGATGTTCTGCGCTGCCGGCGAGCTCGGGGTCTGCCTGCTCAGTACGACATGGTCGGCTTGGGTGATTCCCGCGCCCTTGGCCGCAGCCAGCAAGCTGGCCGACACGCGCTCGCTCGTTTCGTCGAACGCACGGCCGTTGGCTTTGTCCAAACCCTCGACTTTGCTGCGGATCTCGTCCAGCAGCTTCTGGTCTGAGGCGTTCAAGGAAGATGTCGGGGCAGGCTTCTCATTCGCTTCCGCGATGGGACGCACAGGGACGCTGGAACTGCCCGTGTTCTTCAGCTGCACCCAACCCAGACCTTCCTTTCCAAAATCACCTACGGCCAGCTCTTTGGCATTGCCAAGGTTGAGGCCATTGCGCTCCAGCTGCTTCGGGTCCAGGCCGAGTTCATGTAGATCAATCCGAACGGCCGGCGCCCTTCGACCTTCGGCTAGGTACGAGTGCCCTGTTCCGATAACGGATAGAGGGTAGGTTCCGTAGTAGTTACGGTAGTCAGAATCGCCGTGCCGGCCCAGCGTGCCTTTGCCGTCGTAGAAACACTGTTCGACGGCCTTGGTCAGCTGGGAGCCTTGATTGTTGGGGCGTTTGGCAACTGCGTCGTAAGAGACGTTCTCATCGAGCACTCGATCCTCCCCATCAGTCCGTACGCAACGGGAGCGCGAACGTTCCGCGAGCAGGGATTCAAGTTCCTTGTCACCTAACGTCGGGTTCAGGTGCCTGAGACGGCTGTCCAGGGCCCGCAGGCCGGACACCTCTGAGAGCGCTTCGTCCTGCCGGCCCTTGTCGAGGAACTCGCGAACAGGCTCCGTAAGATTGACGGTGCCAGAGCGGGAGGCGTGGGCCGCCTCCAGCTCATCAGAATAAGCCTGCTTGAACTCTTCCAGCGACTTCCTGCGTTCCGCAGCAAGGATGCCGTGCATGGTCTCGTGGCCAAGCACTTCGGTCAGCCGCTCTGCAAGGTCGGTGTGTTCAAAGCTCTTGAAGTTTGAGGCGCTGATAAAGATGGTGGGTGGGCTGTTCTCCGTCGCGTCCTGGAAGTGCCCGCCATTGTGATGGCCATGGGACACGGCTATCCGAGAAACGTGTCCATCCTTCGCTGCGTTTGCCAGCAGGTGGTTGAGGTACGGCGATTCTGCAATCGCGCGTCGCATGGCTTCCTCTGCGCCATGCGGCAAATGCTCGTCCGACTTTAGACCAGTCAGCAGTGGCTCAATAGCCAATTCGACTCCCTTCATCGGTCTGAGCCTCCAAATCGCACTTCGTAGACGCATGTTCTTGCGCCAGCGGTCACGTCGCTCGGGTAGGTGAGGAGGCTGGCGCTTAGTTCTTGCGTGCCTTCGATACCGCGACGCCAGTAATGCCTGATGCCGCCTCTCTGGAAAGGCGCCTCCACTCCGCCTGAATAGCCAAGACGCTCCAGCGCATGCCCAGCCTCCGCTGCATCCCAATAGCAGACGCCGTCGGGCGAGTCGGTGACGGAGGGCTTCCCTTGCTGATAGAAGATGATGGAGTGCCTGGGATAGTCAGTCGTAGATTCGACGGAGAAGTACGAGGCTGCATAGTCGTAGCCCTCCGTGACGGAAAGATTCTTGGCCTGGCTCTTGATGCTGTTGCCTTCGACGGGCAAAAGGGTGAAGCCGATGGCCCGGCCGAACGCATCGGGGCTGATATCTGCCCGGGACCTGAGGGAATCGGCGTAGGAGAGTATCCGCCGCTCCAGCTCCGCCATGTTGATCCGGGATGTATGTTCAGCGGTCCGCGAAGTCGGCTCTCCACCGGCAGGTGCGCTTGGCACGCGTGTGCAACCTGCTGCCAGCGCTGACAAAGCGAGGAGTCCGCACGTGGCGGCAGGAAGGAAGAATGACACTCTTGCATTACTGATCATCAGCAAGTCCGCTAATGCATACGGTACCGGGTTGACCATCCTTGCCCGCCTCGTGGCGGTCGCCGTTGTGTTCGCCATGGGAGATCGACCGGCGAGTGGTACCCTCCGCGCCCTTCGGTGGCCGAGGACCTTGGAAAGATTACTGAGCAAGGGCTCTACGCGCGCATCACCTGCCTTCACGGCACATCTCCTGCAAATCGCACTTCGTAGACGCAGGTGTCCGCAGCCGCACCCCCTGCAATGTAGGTCAGCAGATCGGCAGAGAAGACCGTGCCGCCATCGGACGACGTGCGGCGGTACTGCTGCAGGCGCCCTCTCTGGAAGGCGCGCTCTCCGCCTCGCGTGTACCCGGTCGCTGCTAGGGCCTCTCCTGCGGCTGCGGAAGTCCAGAAGCAGGGAGCGTGCAGGTCATCCGTGAGCGGCTTTTCGCCGGGTCTGAAAATGGAGACGCCGTGATAGGGAACCTTCATGCCGCCCGCCTGACCGGCATAACTGGCATGGAACGCATAGCCATCAATCATCGGTTGGTTTTCAGCCTTGCCACCCGCACGGCCCGGTTCAAATGGAGTCAGCGTGATTTTCATGGCCTTGGCGAACGCATGCTCCGAAGCATCGGTGGTCTCACGCAGCGAGGCTGCGTACGCAACGAGGCTCTGTTGGAGGGTCGCTGCATCTAGTGGCTGGGATGGTGCCGGGGCGCTCTGCGCTTGCCCTGCAACCATTGGAAGATCCGCTCTACTGGCCGCTGTGTCAGCCGAGGGCGTGCACGCGGTGAGCGCAGTGAGCAGGGCAGAAAGGCCTGCCGCACCGAAATATGCGAGCTGCCACGCGGATGACGGCCCGCAGCGAGCCCCGCTGCACCTCTTCGAGAACAAGGCCGACAGAGAATTCATCCAGAAGCGTCCAGCGTGCATCAGCGCGTCCCATGCGGTGGTTGCCTCCACTATAGGGTGCGTGTAGCGCCCGGTTCCAGAGCAGCCGAA
Organism: Pseudomonadota bacterium; assembly: GCA_037033225.1. Lineage (GTDB taxonomy): Bacteria > Pseudomonadota > Gammaproteobacteria > Xanthomonadales > Xanthomonadaceae > Stenotrophomonas. The sequence continues at coordinate 34,695 of JAZBLM010000005.1, read as the reverse complement.
CACACTTTCACACTGAATACGCAGTGGTGCGAGGGGCCCAGAACCGGCCGCGCGCGCGCCCCGCCAAAATCCGCCCACTCCAATGCAACATCAGCGGCACAGCGCACGGAACATCAATCCACCTACATTTCTATGCCAAGCAAGGAAATCGAGCGTTATTGGAACTACCTCGCGCAGCTTCCCGGCAGCGATGACCACCTCGCGAATCCAGCACTGCCGGTGATCTACTCAGACTTCCTCTCAGTATTTTGATCAGATGATCCCCAGTGGAAAGTCCCGTATCACAAGAGGGTAAGATAGGAGTTGCCTAGGTGCATCTTGTAGGAAATCTGCAAAGGAAGTGGAATGGCGGTCAATTTTATCACTAGAGAACGCTCTGCCTTCAATGAGGGGAGTGGAATTTCGATTTTGCTTCCACGCGTGCTTCCGTCTGATCAGGCGGAGAAGGCGGGGTCCATCGAGTATCAATACACGCTCACGCGCGATGGCGAGAGAATTGGTGCTCTTGGTCTGATGGGCGATAGGCACCTGGATAGGGCGTCGACTCGCCTAATGTGGACCTATACGCTAGACCTCAGGCCTTCTTGGGTGTTGCAAGACATCATTCGACTGAAGCCCATCTTTGGAACTACCGAGCAGGACTTTACTTTCTTGAAAAGCATCGCGCGCGGGCTTGTAACGGCGTTCGAGGGGCAGACGACTAATTCAGAAGATCTGAGGTACGTGGCCCTCACAAGCTACCAATCTCTCGTAGGTGAAGGGATATCTGAATTCCAAACATCACGTGCGCTGAACGAAGATGAGATCGTCCTAGCCGAGGTTGCTGTCCCGGCGCACATAGCCTAAGGATCGAGGGATGGCCGACTTTAAGTTTTCCGATTTTGCGAAGACGACGCTAAGTGTCGCCACGAATAAGGCCGGCGGAATTACCATATCGGTGCAAAAGGTGGAGGAAAGCTCGAAGCTCAAAATCATCGTCAGCGGCGATTACGAGCCTGGCAAATATTACCGACTTACCGGCGATGTCAGCCTCGCGTTCAAGCGAAAAGTTCTCGGTTCAGCGCACGCGTTCAGGCTTCCGTTCCACGGTGGGGTCTTCTGCGATCGCATCTTCAAGAACGCTGTCGAGGCCGCAGGTATTTTCACAGCTAGAGGCTCCAATGGACTCTGGTTCGAGGACGTCGTCGATTGCTGAGATGATTTCGAGTCCATCTTCAAACGCACATGTGCAAAGACGGAGCTCTTGATTTGACGGGGTCGCTGTGCCCGCGAGTGTCCGTCGAGCGCGAGCTCTTGCGATCGAGCAGCCGTTGGGGTGCAGTCACGCCAATCATCGGTCGCATGGCAGTTGTGGCTCCGTTTCCATTTCAGCAGGAGTGTGCGCACATTTGCGAAAGTACTAATGGAAGTCCGAAATGACGCTCGATTTTCAAGTTCGATCTGACTCTTCATTCGATCCCGTGAGCGGGATCTCAATCAATCGTCCGCGGATACTCCCTGCAACCCTGGCGGACGGGAAAGAAGGCACGGAGTACCAGTACGCCTTCCTGAGAGATGGTAAACGGCTCGACGGGCTGGGGTTCTTGGGCTCCGACATGGCTGTCGAAAGGGACGGGCAGCGGGAGTGCGTCTTTACGTTCCATCTTGGTAGAGAGAAGCTTCTCAGGGCCATGCTTGAGCTCAAGGTCGTTTTTGAAGCGGACGGCGATGATTTCGAGTTTCTTTGCAAGCTGGCTCAAGGCTTGGTGCTAGCTTATGCCGGACGTACGGACAACGAAGATGCCCTTCGTTACGTTGCTGCTACGACGTTGGACGTCCTATCCGCAGCGGGCGTTCTCATCTCTGGCGAGACTCAAGTTTTAGATGACGGAGTAGTCATCCTTGCAGAAGTTCTCGTTCCTCAGCACGCGGGGTGAGGTGGCCTTGTGAACACTTTGCTTTCGATGACTTCGCGCGCACGACGCTTGGCGGCGCGCAAATCATCGCAGACCAGACCCGTCCGACTAGCCAGCAAACGGAGTCAATAATTAACTATCTCAAGTCTCCTGGTTCCGGTCCGAGTGCGAATATGAGCTTCGAGCGATGGTTGAGCGAAAGCATGGCTGCGCATCCGTACACAATCCTCCTTACAATGCAGCTGAACATGCGGAACCGTGACGTCGCCTACATTGGTCGCGGTGCATGTTACGTGGTACACAAGGCCGGAAGACTCATCCAAGCCAATGTGCGCCCACATGCCGAATTACCACTACTTGTCCGTCCGAGTCTGATGCCTCTCCGGATCAATATGCATGGGCGATGGCGACATGATGCCCCCGCGGCACGCGAGTAACCGCCCGTTGATTACATGGTGACAGCGTGGACGCGCTTCGACTGAGGCGCCTGGCAATGGATCGGATGCTCGCACCGTTGCTGACCCCGATCTGCAGCAAGGCGCGTTCTTCGGAACTCATATGAATGTATTGCTTTCCCATGCGGGCACCCTACTTGGTTGTGGGGTGTTGCACTTGGAAGTTGAGTCTAAGGCCTATGCCTGGTCACCACTGAACTTGTTAGTGCACGGAGGAGTGCACGCATCGAGCCGGAGCCGTTATGGTGGCCCTATGCCCTGAGCGATCGATGTCGTCCGCCTGAGGAACAATTTGTCGACGATGGCTAGGCAGCATCTCGCCATCCTTCGGAGCCTAGATCTGCAAAAGGAAGTGCTTCGGCTCGACGAGACGTATGCCGGGTGGCCCCTGTTCGACGAAGGGAAACGGCGCGCCATCGAGGCGGCTTTACTTTCAGGCCAGTGAAGCTAGTTGATGGCGATTGCCTACAGCGAGAGCGAGGAAGCACGCTGCTGTTGCTCCTGCGTGCGCTGCATTTCCGCCGCCTGCTCGTGCGCTTGGCGCTGCCCGGCTGCCCCCACCTGGCTCAGACTCCTGAACCGGCGTTGGCCAGAAGGCTGGCCTATATGCTCTCGCTGGTTTCGTCGAAGGTGCGGCCCGGCGCACCCATCCAGCGCTTCGGCTCTAAATGCTGGAAATGTGCGCGCTGCTCGGGTTAGCCTTCTTGAGCGCACACTGCTCGCCGCCGTATGGATAGGACGCCACTTATGGAACCCATCGCCAAGAATCGGCCAAAAGCCGGAGAGTTCTTCAAGCTTCGCCCCGATGCAACGAGAGGTGGAAAGGGCCATGGCGTTGTATTTCAGAACGAAGACGCCTTGCTGACGCCTCCACGGATCATTCTTCAGCCGGAGGGCGGCGGGTTCCCGTCGCTTCGTGAAACCCCGCTGCTCATCTACCGCTCTCAAGAGGGTGTACCACCAGAGGACTTGGAGGGCGGACTCAGCGGCTACTGGCTCGTCTCGGAACGACTGCGTAGAGTGATGGAAACGGTCGATTCGGGTGCATTCGCCTTCGCTGCTGTTGACTATCGGCTGGAGGACGGATCGAAAGGGCCCGCCTACTTCCTCTGCGACGTTGTGCGAACGCTCGATGCCCTGGATGAGGAGAGCTCGCAACTAAAAATCATCATCAGCGACGACTACGAGGCTGGCAAGTATTACCGACTTACCGGCGATGTCAGCCTCGCGTTCAAGCGAGAGGTTCTCGGTTCAGCGCACGTGTTCAGGCTTCCGTTCCATGGTGGGGTCTTCTGCGATCGCATCTTCAAGGAGGCCGTCGAGGCCGCAGGTATTGTCACAGCGAGAGCCTCAAACGGACTCTGGTTCGAAGACGTCGTCAACTGCTGATCCGTATGCATAGGTGACAAGGAAGGAGCCTGACACATGCCAAATTATCGTACGATCTTCCAGGATCACCACGGCATCGAACAGCAGACGCTGAAGAATAGTGAACTGTTGGCCAAGCTTCAGCGGGCTGGGAAGTTCGACATCCATGCGGAAGAGAATCGACTCTTTCTGCCTGCAGATCCACATTTCGCCAGAGAATTGGGCGTCACGCCGCACAGTGGCGGACCTCTTCGGGCCTATCAGGATGGCATGCTGGAATGCTTGGATGAGATCGAGTCCACTCGAGACGGGCGCGCCGCGTTAAGGGGCGATATAGGCGCCATGGACCGGGTGCTCGCGCGTATCGAGTTGCTGCGTGACACCGTCAAGGCTGGCCTGATCAACGGCGATCTCAACACGAATACGCCCGTCAGTGAGACCCCTGCGCTCACGAGCCAGAGAGTTCGGTACTTCTTCGACAACATCCCCACCTATCAGCTGGCTCACGCCGATCAAATAGGTGGCCTAAAAGGCTTCACCGGGATAGACCACACCTGGGGTGCAGTCGTAAGCTCAGAGTCCCGTATTGTCACAACGCTCAACCAGATCCACGTGGACAGCCGCCCACCGACGCGCGGTGGCAACATTGAACTCCAGCGCAGCGGCCTATCCCTCGCTATCGCCAACGCCCACCACGATGGCCGTGTAGTCCTGTCCACGCAGGGCATCCACACGGTTGAGAAGGTCCTAGGTGAGGAGGCGGCTTACCGCATCCGCGTCCCCCGCAATCAACAAGGCGCTGCCTCGCTTGATCTCCTCATGGGCGAAGCCTCCGCCCGCACGCTGGTCCGCTCCGGTGGACTGCTCGCCGCGGGCGCAGACGCCGTACTCACTGCCCGCCGCTCGGCCGAGCTGCTCGAACAGGGCAACGCGACCGCGGCCCAATCCGAACTCAATCATGCCATTGCCCGCAATGTCGGGGGCTGGGCAGGCGGTGCATCGACCGCCATGGCGCTAGGCGGCAGCGGGTTCGTCCCTGCCGCAGTGGTCGCGGCCGACGCCTTGCTACTGAGTAAGGCCTTCGACAAAGGCGCAGATCTGCTGGACAACCGAGCCATCTACCACCAGACGGACAAGGCTGGCGTGGACTGGCAGTTCAATGGTCGGAACTGGGAACGAGAGGGCTCGATCGATCGCACGCAGGACGACCGCGATAACCCGATTGAGCACCGCATTGCCGCCAGCTACGAGAAGTCGCAAGAGCTGGGCGCCCTGGCCAGCGCCAAAGCTGCAGAGCTTGCTCTGGGCAAGGCGCCCATGCCGCAAGATCCTTTCCGGATTCCTGCCCAGCCAAGCGACCAGCGCGGGCTGGACAATGCGGACTGGCGACGGAACCCGGAAACCCAGGCCTGGGAGCGACAGGTCAAGACTGGAGTATCCGGTGCCAATGACCGGGGCGCCTACGAAACGCAGACCGCCACGCCGGAGCGGGCCCAGCAGCTCAACCAGCAGGCCCTGGCGCGCATCGAGTCCAACATCGCGACAGGCCAGGAAGCGATGGCCGCAGACTACCTTGCAGGCCATGCCGCGCAACGTGCGCACCACCACGGCGTCGCAATCCCTGCCGCAGTTGATTCAGCAAAAGCCACGCCAGACGCCGTCATGGGCTCGGATGGCCAGCGCTATCAGCGAAATGATGCAGGCCAGTGGCTCAGCAGCGCAGGGCAGGCCAGCGGCAACCTTGCCGCCGAGCTGGAGCTCACTAATCAGATGCGCCAGCCCTCCCTGGAGCGGTGGCAAGACGAACTGACAGCCATTCAATCCCGGCCTGCGCCGTCACCCGCCCAGGCCGAACAAAACGAACTTGTGTACCGCTACCGCATTTCGGGTGTCGATCTTTTGATCAACCCGCAGACACAGCAGGCCATCGAGCTGGCAGTGCAGCGAACCAAGGAGGCGAGTGGCATCAGCGGCCCATTGCAGCAGCAGCTGCAGCCGAATGAAAGTGGGCAGTACGGGTACGACAGCCCGATCGTGCACTATCAGACCGGTCAAGACGGTGTGGCGCGCCAAGTGGCAGTGACCGGCAGTGATGAGCTTCGCCAGGCCCTGGACCAGGTTCGCGCGCAGCAGCTGGACCCTGCTCCGATTCCCGATTCGCCGGAACTGCAGATCACCGCGCTGTCGCGCGATGAGCGGGAAGCGTTCCAACAGGCGCTGCGCGAGGCCAACCGCCAAGGCGTGTCCACTCAGGAGGCGCAACAGGTAGCGAGCTTCGCCGCAGCCAGCGTCCACGACCCGCGGCAGGACGAGGCCCGTGCCCCTGAAGCAGCCGTCGATCTGGAACATCAGCGCGAGCCGGCGCTGCAGCCAACGCCAGTGCCTGCCACCCAGGCCCATGCGATGCAGGCTGCGGCCGCCGCTGCCACAGTGCCCTCCGCAGTGCCCGTCGAGCCGGAAAGTGCCCAGCAGCCCCGGGTGCAGGTGCAGGTGCAACGCGAGCAGCAGCGCACGGGCGCAGATGACCGCAGAGTCGTTTCGGCGACCGACGAAACGGCCCAGCGCGAGGCGGATCGCGCGCGGCAACCTGAGATGCCGCCTCACGCCGAGGTTACGGAGCGCCACAGGGCTGGTAGCCAGCCCTCTATGACACTTCCTGAGCCATCCTCACAGGTACAGGAAGACATCGAGCAGCAGCGCCCAACAGGGGCTCCAGAGCCTTCCCCTCTTGCGGCCAAGTTGGCGGACACTGAGCAGCCGGCGCTGCCCTTACACAGGGCTCCAGCCGACGCTGCAGCGACCGTGGCCGAGCCACACGCCTTGCCTTCCACTACGCCAGGGCCGTCGCTGCACATGGCGACCGAGCTTGAGAGGGACCCAACACTGCAGCCGACGGAGTTTCCGGCAACCCCTGCGCCAGCGAACGTAATTGCCGATGAAGTGCCGGCGGCACGCTCGACTACATTTCCGTTGCAGCCTGACCATCCCGATCACACGCTCTACCAGCAGGTGCGTGGCGGCGTGGCAGCGCTGGATGCGAGTCATGGGCGCGACTTCGACGAAACCAGCGAACGGATGAGCGCGAGCCTTCTGGTGCTAGCGAAGGACAGCGGACTTGAGCGCGTGGATCATGTGCTGCTGAGCCGGGCTCCGCTTGGGGGACATGCAGGCGACAACCTGTTCGTCGTGCAGGGCGAGCCGGGCAATCCCGCACACCTGCGCGCTGTCGTGGCCACCGAACAGGCCGCTCTGACGCCGGTTGCGGAGTCGTTGCAGCAGCTTGAAGCAGTAAATGAGAGACAGATGCAGATGGCCTTGGATAGGCAACAGGATCAGGTACAGCTGGAGCAGGTGCAGCAGCAGGATACTCATGCGCGTTCGCTAGGCATGCGCTGAGAAAGCTGAAAGTAAAAGGATAAGGCCTAAGTGCACAACCGTGGCGTCGAACGCAGCGGACACATGGTTGTGCCGCGCCTTCGCAGCCAGGCAGACCACACCAGCTCCGCCTTCGCCGCTCGTGTCACGCACGCCCCACGTCGATTGCTTATAGTCCTCCAAAGATTCGCAATGGACCGGCCCGAGAATGCACTTGATGTCGTCCCGCCGCCTGCTCGCGTGCGCTCTTGCCGTCGCACTCAGTGCTTGTGCCCGCCCAGTTTCCACCGAAAACATTGTTAATCCCGCGATGTTGGACGCCTCCCATACCGGTCGCACCATCAACGGTCACACCTACACCGATGCGCCGGTGGACGTGAAGCTGGGCCCGAACACTTTCCGTATTCCGGCCAACTACCTCGACAGCCAGATCGCACCTTGGCCGGGCGAGGGCGTGTCGCTGGTGATCGAGTGGCCGGAGTTGGAGGCGACGGCCCCCGGTGCCCGGGCGAACCCGCGGACCAATGATGTCCGCAAGGAGATCTCGGTGCTCATCAACTACGTGGACCGCGCGCCCATTGAGAGCCTGCTGGCACGACATTCCTCGAACGATTCCATCACCGAGGACGGCTTTGTCGAGGAGGGTGATCCCCGGGACCGCTTGGATCTACGCAGGGCGGAACCCGAGGTGATGGGACTCACCCCGTATGCCATCGACGAACCAAAAATTGCGTCCTACGCCAGGAAGTACCAGGACGCCTACGGTAAGCCACCCGTTCGCAACCCGGCCTTCGAGGGTGATTGGTACGTGGCGCGCGGCATTGATCGCCAACTGACCACATTCATAAGATGCGACAGCAAGACGTTCCGCGCAGATGGCGTTCGCGTGGTCGGCCACGAGCTGATCGACGAGCCCGGCGATACTGCCGCAAGCTGCATCCACTACTTCGTCGATGTGGAGAGCAAGCTCTCGATCAGCGCGGACTACAAATGCGTGTTCCTCAGGGACTGGAAGCGCATCGAGGAGGCAGTCCTTGAGCTGCTCAAGCGCAGCCGGGCAGTCTGATCGCAATGACTACAGGGGAGAGCAGCTCTGAAGCCAGTGGTGGCGGACTCTCCACGCTTGCTGCATTGGGATCACCCCATCCGCATAGCTTGGCTCTGGTTCTCCCTCGTAACCGCTTCTTGCTCAGCTTGCTGGGTCAGTGTCGCAGCCTGCAAATGCTGCTGCTGGTTGACAGCCGCTAACTGCCGCAGTGAATGCTCCACAGGCGCCTGCACAGCAACGTCAGTCGCCATGGAAGCCCGTTGGTGCGCAGGGTCATTGAGCTCTCCCTGCACGACAAACACCCGCTGGCCTGCAGGACTCTCAACAGTGGCATCACTCAGAACCACATGGTCAGCCCGCTCCAGCCTGTTCTCCTTGGCAAGCGCTACAAGACTTAATGTCATCCGTTCGCTCGTCTCATCAAAATCTCGGCCTAGCTTGGCATCCAGCGCCGTGACATGACCGCGCAGCTGCTGATAGAGCAGATAGTCAGCATGTCCCGGCCCTATCGCCAGCCGCGTAGCAGTCTCGTCAACGGGGCCACGCAAGTCGTTGGTGACCACCTTGGGTGAGTCGATCAGCGTCCTGAAATTGTCGTCAGGATGAAACTGGGTCGCGCGCTCCTTCTGCTCAAGGCGGAGTTCGCGAGTGTCATTGAGCCGGTCGATCATTGAGGGGTTTCGCTCGCGGATAGGCATCGCGCCTTCAACCTCGATGTACCACGCTCCTTCCCGCTCACTGTAGACATGGTGAGCGCTCTGAATCCCGATTACGTCCGGATCATTGGTCGGCATTGCTTCCTTGGCCATCGCTGCCTCATACAGGCCTAGCTTGCCTATGTACATGCTGGCTTGGCCCAACGGCATCGCGGCGAACGCATTGCCGGCAGTATCCATGGCCCGGCGCGTGCCCAACGCTTCGTTATTCAGCATGTCTTTCCACACAGTCTCTGCCGCGTCTTCGCCTTGCTTCTTCCTCGTCGCCTCTAGCAGGACCCGCGGCGTCCAGCAGTTCGGATCCAGATCGTGCAACTTGAATGCTTGGTCATGGGCCAGCTGAACATCTCGGCCGGGGAGGTTGAGCGCGAGTTCGGCGTTGCCCCTGTCCAACCAGTTGGCACGCAGCTGCAAGTCACGCTCAAGTAGTGTCTGTCCGAACTCATCCCACTGCCGCTCCGTCAGAATCCGGCTGGTCAACCCGGCGTCGCGCTCGTTCTGGGTACGTGCCTGCGATTGCGCGTAAGCGTTCGCGACCTGCCCTGGAAGGTTATCGTTACGGACAACGCCAAGCGCGAGAAGCCCGTACCCGTCGGCGCCGTCCTTCTGCGCGAGGTAGTTCCAGTAGAGCTCACGATTGCCTTGGCTCGCATAATCACTAAGGATATTCAGGTCCTTCCGGCTCAATCCAGCCATCTGTCATTGCTCCTTGGCTATGCGGTGTCAACGAACTTTGTAACGGGCCAGTACGTTGCGCGCCGCATCTTCGATGGCTCTCCAATCCTTCAGCAGCACGCTCGGATAGAAAAGGGTCACCGATAGGCTGTCAGCCTGGTCCACAAAATAGTGGGAACAACTGGTAACCATGTCTGCACCATCGGATACCAGCGTGTTGTCTTTGATCTGCAGACCTTGGCTCCCGTTCTGGGGCTGGTCACACTTGATGAAGGTCGACAGCGTGTCGTCGCTGGAGCGAGCGATGTACCAGTCATCTTCGTATCGGGGGTTGCGGACTGGTGGCCTGCCTCGCCGATCGGAGTACGCTTTCGAATAGGTCGCCATCCGATCCTCATCGATTACGTACGGGGTAAGCCCGAACCGCTCGGGGGCAGGCCTACGCATGTCCAATCGATAACGCGGGTCTTGCCGCTCGATTGAGCCATCTTCGGTCTTGGACTCTGTACTGGTTATCCGTTGCAGTAAATTGCCGATGGGCACCGCATCTACGTGATCTACGGACATGCTGATCGCACGATGATGATCGGACATTGAGCGCGTCGAGCGCGTGCCGGGAGGCGCGGCAACAAGCTCCGGCCACATCAGCGTCAACCCAACCCCACCGCCGATAGCGGGGCCTATCTGGTCGTCATAGTAGTTCGCTGGAAACGCAAACCGGTGCGGGCCGATCCTGGCCTCAACTGGCTTGGTGGTGTAGGTGTACCCATCCACAGTGCGGCTTTCGGCCGTATTCTCAGTCATGGCAGCTTCCTTTTCAGTCTTTTCAGACGATGGTCCTTGGGCGCACGCAGTATTGAGGGCAGCGGCCAACACCAGAGCAACGCACCGGTGGGTTGATAGGACACTCATGGGACCAAATCCTTTGTGGGTCGTCAGGCGGATTGTAGGGCCCGCTCCGTCAACGATTCGGTAAGCGGCCACGCGCTGCACCTACAACGCGGCGCTACTCGGGCCAGCAGAGACGGGCGTCTGGTGGTGACTGCTCCTGACGGAGGCGGATTGTCCACTTCCGAACCAGCACATGGCATCCCGAGCGTCCCGAGCCGTACGCCGGGGCGGCTGGCTTCGCGAACGAATGGGTGCAACCAGCGCGCTCAACGCCCCCACGACCACCAGTCCAGTCGCCCGAGATCGTAGTCGTCGGCGAACTCCATGGCGGCCGCGCTGCCCTCAAGATCGGCATACCGTTGGAGGACAACTCGTTCCGCTCCGGCTTCTGCAGGGGTCAGGCCGAAGTACTTGATCAACGTGGCGTCGAACGCCGCCCGCCATGCAGGGTCATGTGCGGCCCCGCCACTCATTCGGCGACCTCCACGCGTAGCCTCAGCCCAAGCCCGTGCAGGACCCCCAGCACTGTCTCCCTATGCAGTGGCCGGGAGCCGTCCAGCAATCTGCGCATCGCCTCCGCAGTCAGCCCGCTCGGGGCAGCCACGAAACCCATTCCATACAGCTCTGAAACCAGAAGCAGTGCTTGTCCTACGCTGTCCGCGTTGCAACCCGCCAGGCGAAGCCGCACGTCAAGATAGTCGGCCATCTGCTCATCGCTGAAGACGTGGTGCTGCCTGTTCCCATCCATCGTCCGCGGCGTGCTCATGTCGGCTCCGCAGCGTCTTCGTTGGTAGTCTTCAGAAGGGTGCGACCGCACACCAGCAGCCCCTCAACCAGGTGCTCGCTGAGCATGCCTTCAGGATCACCATCCTGTTTAGCCAGATGCGCCGCGTGGAGTATCTCCAGGATCGCGTCCAGCCCCTGCAGCGTGCGGGCCGGGACGGCGACCGCGCCGCGAGGGAGCGTCCTGGCCGCATCGTGACGCCGACGAGAATCGCCGATGCCAGACGTGGGTGTCACCAGCTTTAAAGGAGGCTTCCCTGCGATCGCAGCGCTGTCGGTGTCGAACTGCTCCAGCCTCCGCTCCAGGCGTTCGATGAAGAAGGGCGGATAGTCGTGGATCTTGTCACCTATCAGGCCGTACAGGCGTCTGGCACTGAGCGGATGTTGCGTATCCATCGGCATACCTCACAAAGCTTGAAGCCACCTGTGCCGAAGCACAGGGTGGCGGGCGATGCGGGTTGGCATACCGGTCGAACGAACCCAAAATCCGGCGGATCAGGGATCCCCACGCATCGCCCACCGTATGACCGACGCGCGATGCAGTGCATTCTCCGCCGTGCCCAAGGGGCAAAACAGAGCAAAGGGTTCATTCCGAAACAGGATGCCAATCCCGGCTGACGCTCTTCGTCGCCAGCGCATCCATCCCAACAGCCTCAGCCCCTGCGGTACATGGGCAAAATTGCAGATGTCGTGGTCCAAGGCGGTAGCGGCACTGTCGGACACGACGCGAGCACGTATAGGCAACGAAATGCGAATGTGACAGAGCGGCTGGTGAAGCCCGTCAATGCCCCTGTCTCAGCTGAGTCCCGGAGCGGCTGTCTGCAACCGCCGCCCCAGCATTGAACGACTTTCGTGAACCCCATCACCTGGCGCTGAGACATCTCCCTTATCCTTACAGCGGTAGGTAAATCAGACCGTCCCCGGCATATACCGGAAAGCCTTTGCAAGGAACGCTCCATGCTGATACCCAACTCAAGCCGTCTCCGGATTCTTACGCTTGGTGCCGCTTTCGGGCTGCTTACAGGTTGCGGCTCAAGCGAGCCCGCCTTGCCGAAAGTTCGCGTTTTGACCGAGGCGGAGGCTAACGCTCGCACGGTAGTACCACTTACCCGGACGGTCGCGTTGGATAAGCCGGGTGTCATTGCGGATTTCGAGTTTGATCTGCTGCCGCCGCCTGCGTATACGGGGCCTTCCCTAGTCATCGGTATCCGTCTCAAAGAGTCCGACGTAAGAGCATCAGAAGCGCTGAACAGCACGGTTGCGCGAGAAGGACTGCCGGGGAAGGTTTTACTGCAACGGCTTGAGGATGGCAAAGCCGTTGATATGAAACTTGTGCGGAGGGTAGATCCCCAGCGTCCTGCCATTCCCCTTGGCCCTGACGGATTCACCCCTGGGACGGAACATACTGGCGTCAATCCTCGGACACTGCGGGATGCTGGACTGATAGTGGACGGAACACTCTATGACGTGCGCTCATTCGGCTCCCCAGGCGCGGTAGCTCAAGGCAGATATCGACTGCGTGTCGAGCTGCTGGAAAGTCGTCCATCTTTACGAAGTGCAAACGCTGAACTCATTCTCGGATACGGCTCAAGGGGCAAGTAATCGTGGAACGCGCTGATCGCTATACCGTTACCATCTACACGGCCGCACCTGGTACACCCCTGGTGGATGTTGACACGGGACTGATTCCACAAGGACGCTCCGACGTGGGGCACATGTACCTTGAGACAGTGCATGGCACCGACCGTAAAAGTGCGGGTTGGCAGGTGGGCGACCCAGTGGATGGCGGGGGTTACCTCGGCGACGTAGCGACGGATGACGCCAAACGCTACGTCGACCCTTACTACGCACGCACACTGGAAATCACCCAGGAACAATTCGATAAGATCCGCGAGTTTACTAAGACTCCACAGCAGTTCGGATTCGACCCCAAATACAACGCGTTCACCAACAGCTGCACTGACTTCGCATGGGGCGCACTGAACCACGCGGGCCTGCATGGCGAAGTCCTTGGCGTGCCGATCAAGGGATTCGAGGGCGTCCCGCAACCAGCGCGCAACACCCATGCCATCGACTCGATCAAGGCGCCTTTCCCGGATAGCCCGCTGAACAAGGTGGAGCGCAATCCGATGCCGGAGCGAAAGTTCTGGCAGAAGCTCATATCCGACGAAGACCATTCCATGTTCGAACAGGTCAACCGGGGCGTCGCTGCTCTCGACGCCTCTCACGGCCGCACGCCCGACGAGACCAGCGAGCGCATGTGCGGCAGCCTGTTCTGCCTGGCCAAGGAGAACGGCCTGTCTCGGGTCGACCACGTGCTGCTCAGCAAAGCAGACGCGCAGGGGCAGAGCGGCACGAATGTCTTCGTCGTGCAGGGTGAGCCTTCCGATCCGGCTCACCTGCGTGCCAGCATGCCCACGGCGGTTGCCGCACAGACGCCCCTGCAGGAGTCGATGGAGCGGGCCGAGCGCATCGTGCAGTCGCAGTCCTCTGTGCAGGTCGCAACGCAGCAGCAGACGCAGGTGCAGGAGCAGCAGGCCGTCGCCCAGCGGATGGCGTGAGCGCCGCAACGACCGTTGCCCAATGCAAAAGGGGCGTGCGGTCGCGTGGCTGCATTCCGCCTCACGCGATCTTTGCAACTTCGCCCCCTGCGGTTGGTAACTTCGCTCCTAACCCACCAAAGGAATCTGCAATGACCCGGACGTCCACGGTTGCCCTGATCGCGCTCTGCCTCGCTCCGTCCCTGGCCGCCGCCCAGCCGGACCGGGAAGTGACCGAGAACATGATCAGCCGCTCTGCAAATGTCTGTACCGGCCACAGCGCGGATCGCACGGGTCCCACCGTGCGGAAAATGCCGGTCGGCGCGCTGCGCGTGATGCTCGACCGGGGGCTGGTGATGTGCCCGGACCGCCGACTGGACGCATCTGCGCCGGCGGTGTTCTATGGGCGCGTAGGCGTGTTTGCGTGGAACCCGGAGGTCGCAGCCGCACCGGACCTGGTCATCGGAAAGATCCGCGAGATGATCCGCAAGGACGAGTTTCCGGTCGAAACACTGGTATGGGATGCAAAGGGCAATGCATTGACGCAGCAGACCGTGCCCGCGTTTGAAGCACGGCCCGGCGCGGCGGTGCTTTACAAGGTGCGGTGAGCACCAGCCGATCGCCGCGGGCGCCAGCGCAGAGCTGCGCTGGCGCTCTGCAAGCCCTCATTGACTCCATGATTCGCCTGCCGGGACCGTCGCAGAATGGCGACGGTCCCGCGACGCCCAAGGGTCATCGCATCTGGGCTCGCGCCATCGTCTCCTTCGCAGCGTCTTCCATCTGTTTCCAGTTCCCCAGCAACTGGCGGTTGTACGTCATCTGGTAGAAAAGCTGTCGGGTCGGGTCGATGAAGTAGTGGATGCAACCGGCCCACGCGCCTGGCGATACGTTCATCGGCCGGGCGGACAGGCTGGCTGGCGCTTGCATTGAGTCAGCCGGGTCACAGCTGATCACCGTCGCGATGCCGCCGTCGGGGTTCAATCCAATCAGCCAATCGGGCTCGAAGGACTTCTGTCGCGTCAGTGCGCGTCCATAACGCGTCTGGTAGTCCCTGGCGAACTGCGTCATCAGGTCCTCATCGACCGTATAGGGCACAAGGCCGTTCCAGGCGCGGCCCTTCACCCGTAACTCCAGCCGTTCGCGTGGATCACGCCGTTCCAGCGAGCCGACGACGCTGCTGTCATCGTTCACCACTTTGCGGTGCAGCAGTTCGACGACGCTGGGCCGATCCGAGAAGGACACGGTCATCGGAATGTGGGCCAGCATCGTTTCGACGATTGCATCGCGCTTCGGGGCGGTGGACGACGGCTGCAGCTCACCGCGTACAGGTAGGTTGAGCTCGAGGGGCGCGTTGGGCGCAGGAGGTTCGACGTTCTGCAGCGTTCCGTACGGGAAGCGATACATGTGGTTTCCCAGTACCGCGTCCACGCCGGTTGGCGCTGCCCAGCCTGCGAATGTTGGCGCCAGAAGCAGAGAACCACTGAGCAACGGGACGAGCTTGCGGAGAACCTTACGGTACGTCATCTGGATGCCTCAACGCAGCACAGGTGACTTCACTATATTCATGCACTGCAATGATCAGCGCCGGGCGCTGAGGTTCGGGATCGAGAGCGGCCGGTGGCGTCGTGAAGCTCTCGCCAGGGCGCGAATCGCAATGTGGATCAGGCGCTGTGCGGCGTGACGAAACGACTGACGCTGTTCGAATGCCGGTTGCCTTCCGTCACCAGCATCACAGGCAACCGGTACGGATGGGTGCTGTAGAAACGGCGCCAGCCGACTGACCGAAGCCGGCTGGAAAGCCACCGACTGAAATCGGCACTACCGTACGTAGGCTCCGCCATTCCGATGCGGCTTGTGTTCGCAGCGGGGGTAGCCGGAGCAGGCATGGAACTCCCCGTACTTGCCCGTCTTCAACACGATCACGCCGGTGCCGCAGGCTGGGCAGCGCTGTTCGTTGACCGGCGCGCCGTCCATGCGGGTGACAGTCACCGCGCCGTCGTCCACCAGTTCGTCCAGGAACGCCGAGCGCCGGCCGGATGCCGTGAACAGGGCAACGGCGCGACGCGCGCGGGTGAGCGTGACATAGAACAGGCGGCGCTCTTCGCCCAGCGGGTAGGTGTCGCCGCTTGGCATGGCTAGTGACAGCACCGGGTCGTCCGCGCGCAGGTTGGGGAAGGACCGGTCCAGCAGTGCGGGAAGGATCACGTAGTCCGCTTCCATGCCCTTGCTGCGGTGCGCGGTGATGAAGCTCACCTGCAGGGTGGCACCCACGCGACGCTGCCAGTCGGCCGGCAGGTAGGCGCGGTCTGCGTTGTAGCGTCCCACCACGAACACGCTCAGCTTGCCCCCGCGGTCGGAGCGCAGGGTCCCTGCGGTGCACTGCTCGTGCAGGCGCTGGAGGTACTGCCCGACGGCGTCGGACAGCTGCTCGCGCGCAGGCACCTGGAAGGCCTGCAGCACGGCGCCGTGGCTGGGCGCGCGCGACCAGACGGCCTTGCGGATCTGCGCCGGGTTCGCGCTGATGAAGCGGCTGGTGACATCGCACAGCGCCTGCGGGCAGCGGAAGGTCTGCTCCAGCCGCAGCACCGGACCGTCCCCGAACCAGTCGTTGAAGGACGTCATGACCGAGACGTCGGCACCGGCAAAACGGTTGATCGACTGCCAGTCATCGCCCACCGCGAAGAAGTACGCGCCTGGCCGCTGCACCAACGCACGGCACAGGCGTGCACGGGCGCGCGAGGCATCCTGGAATTCGTCGGCCATGACGAGGGTATACGGCGAAACGTAACGCCCCCGTTCCAGGTGTTCTGCGGCCTGGTTGAGCATGTCCTCGAAGTCGATGGAATGCTCGGCCTCCAGCGCGGCGTCCCACGCCTGCAGCACCGGGCCGGCGATTTCGAGGAAACGGCGATGGCGCTCCTTGAACTGGTCATCATCCATCGCCCGTAGCCGCTCGGCCATGTCGTCCAGCGACAGGCCGTTGCTCTTGGCGTGGCTGATGAAGCTGCGCATCAGGCCGATCAGGTCGGCGTCGGCCATCGGCTTCTGGCCGTCTTCCGGCAGCTCGCGGTCCGGGTGCGGGTCCAGCGTCACGCCGTTTGCTGACAGGGCGGCATCAAGGTCTTCGAACGCCCAGCCCATGCGCAGGTCATGGGTACTGGTGCGCACGCTGTGCGCCGAACCCTGCGTCGACGGGACGTCGTCGTCGGGGGCGTGCAGGTGGTCCAGGCCGGCATCCGGGTAATGGAACCGGGCCGGTTGCACGTGGAAGCGCTCACTGCCCGGATCGAACTGCTGGGCGTGGTCGTAGCGATAGCGCACGCCGTTGTAGAACGACCAGTCGGCGAGGATGCAGTCTTCGACATTGCGTACCCGCTCGCCCTGCAATGTGCGCACGTAGCCGGTGCCATCCTTGTCCCAGCCGTCAGCCTGCATGGGGCCGGACAGCGTCGGCAGGTCGCGGCCGAACACCAGCCGGAACATGTCCCACTGGGTGCGGAAGGCGTGCGAGCGGTCCTTCAGCTGGTCGATCAGCTCGGCCAGTTTGTCCAGGCCGAGGCTGGCATCGACTGCCCAGTCCGGCACCCGCGGGCGACGCCCAGTCGCTTCGGCGATGATCGACAGGCCGAGGGCGTGGAAGGTGCGGGCCTGCACGCCGTCACTTTCCAGGCCGACGCGGGCGAAGGCCTGTTCCGTGCGCGCCTGCAGTTCGCTGGCCGCTTCCTTGTTGAAGGCGAGCAGCACGATCTGCCGTGGCTGCGCGTAGCCGCGCTGGATGGCATAGGCGGCCTTGGCGACCAGGGTGGAGGTCTTGCCGGAACCGGCCGCGGCGACGACCAGCACGCGGCTGTCGAAGCAGATGACCGCATGTGCCTGTTCATCGCTCAGCGGCTGGCGCTCGACATGATCCAGCAGCGGGCGGGCGGCGGAGCGTTCGGCGGCGAGGATCTGCGCGTTGGCAGCGGCGCAGGCGGCGGGCCAGTCCTGGTTCCACAGGTCCAGCTCGACCAGCGCGGCTTCGTGCTCGTCTTCGTCCGCGTGCCGCCGACGATCACCAAGCAGGGCCTGCAGCGCCTGCGCGTCCATTGACAACAGCGGGCGTGCGTCCAGCAGCGCCTGCTGGTCGTCACGGCTGATCCAGCGGCGCTGCGCACGGTGCCGGGTCAGCAGGTCTTCTGCCTCGCCGTTCCACTGCCGGATCTGTCCGAGCAGATCCTCGGCGGTCGTGTCCTGCCTGTGCACCGTTGTCGGTCCGTCGGCCGGTTGCAGCGCGGCGATGAGCTGGCGCGCATCGCGGTTCGACAGCCCGTCGAGCACCAGCGGCGGCCCCTCGCGGCGCTGGACACGGACGCTCGCCCACATCAGCCCGGTGTCGACCTGCACCCGTGAGTCGACCCCCAGGACGTAGCGCTGCACGTCGTCATCGCGGGTGATCACCAGCGCGTCGCCGTCCAGCTGCAGCATCCAGGAGGGAGCGCGGGGCAGGGAACGGGCAAGGCGGGAAGGAGTCCAGTGCTGGGTCATGCGTACTGCGGTCCTGCGCGGAACGGTGGTGCGTTGGACCGGCCATGATAGGGCAGGATGGCAGTCCGCGCGCTGGCCCTGCGCCCACGTTGGCCTTGTTTGGCCCACGCGGTGCGGTCGTTCATACGCCCGCGCCGCCTCGTCCAGGGATTCACGACGGAGGCGACTTCGTGCAGGCGGTGTCACGAGCGGAACGCACGCTTTCACGACGGATGACGGCATGGCCGCTTAGCGTGGGCAATCCTTCCCCGTCCAATGGAGTTGTCATGACTGCGTCCCCCGTTCGACTGCACGTTGAAGATTCCGGTGGCACCGGCCGCCCGGTGATCCTGATCCACGGCTGGCCGCTGTCGGCCGATTCGTGGAAGGCGCAGGTGCCGGTGCTGCGTGACGCCGGCTACCGCGTGATCGCGTACGACCGCCGTGGCTTCGGCCGTTCGGACAAGCCGGCCGACGGCTATGACTACGACACGCTGGCCGCTGATCTGGCCGGCCTCATCGAGGAACGCGACCTGAAGGACGTGTCGCTGGTCGGCTTCTCGATGGGCGGTGGCGAAGTGGCGCGCTACATCGGCAACCACGGTGAGGATCGCCTGCACAGCGTGGTGTTCGCCTCCGCCGTGCCGCCGTACCTGCTGAAGGGCGACGACAATCCCGAAGGACCGCTGACCCAGGCGGCTGCCGAGGAAATGGCCGGCGGCCTGAAGGCCGACCGCGAAGCGTTCTTCGAGCAGTTCACCAAAAACTTTTTCAGCGCCAAGGGCAAGCTGAAAGTCACCGAGGAGCAGCGCCAGGAAGCGATCACCCTGGCCCACCAGTCCGACCAGGCCGCTGCGCTGGGTTGCCAGAAGGCCTTCGGGACCACTGACTTCCGCGAGGACCTGAAGAAGGTCACGGTGCCCACGCTGGTGCTGCATGGCGACAGCGATGCGACGGTGCCGTTCGAAGGCTCGGGCAAGCGCACCCACCAGGCCATCGCGGGCAGCGAGGTGGTGGTGCTGGAGGATGCGCCGCATGGCTGCAACGTCAGCCACGCCGACGACTTCAACCTGGCGCTGCTGAACTTCCTCAAGAAGTAAGCGTCCTGCACCCGGGGCGCCGCGCATGACGAGGGGCGCCCTCGGTCCTGTTGGCCGCATGGAGGCCTGTCGATGCGCAAGTCCACTACACCGCCGTGGAAGAAGCCCAACCCCAAGGGCCAGAAATCCACGCCGCTGACCGCCAAGCAGAAAGCAGCTGCCAAGGACCGGGCCGAAGAGAATGGTCGGCCGTATCCGAACCTGGTCGACAACATGTGGGCGGCCAAACAGCGGTAAAGTCCGCTCTTGCCGAGCGCGGGCCAACGGCCCCATGGAGAGCCGATGATCGCCCGTCTGATTGCGTTGCTGCTGCTGGTCGTGGCCGGTGTCGGCCACGCCGCTGAGCTGGATCGCCGCATCGCGGTCACCATCGACGACTTGCCCTGGGCGCGGCTGGAGGAGATCCAGCCCGCAGACCTGCAGGCGCGCCATCAGGCGCTGCTGGCGCAACTGAAGCAGGCCGGTGTGCCGGTTGTCGGCTTCGTCAACGAGGGGAAACTGCAGGTCGACGGCGTGGTGCGACCCGAGCGCGTGCAGATGCTGCGCGACTGGCTGGACGCCGGCTATGTTCTGGGCAACCACACGTGGTCGCACATGGATCTCAATGCCGAGGGCGTGGCCGCGTTCCAGCAGGATTTCCTGCGCGGGGAGCAGGTGCTGCGCCCGCTTCTGGCCGAGCGTGGCCAGGTGCCCGAGTGGATGCGTCACCCTTATCTGCGCGCCGGCAGGACAGCCGAAGATCGCGCGCAGATGGACATGTTCTTCGCCCGGCACGGGTATCGGATCGCGCCGGTCACGGTGGACAATGGCGAGTGGGTGTGGGCCTTCGCCTATGCGAACGTGCTCAACGAACAGGCGGAGTCGCCGGCGCGCGAGGCGCTGCTGCTGCAGCTGCGCCGGGGCTATGTGCCCTACATGTTGAACAAGCTGGACTACTACGAAGCGCAGTCCGTCGCACTGCTGGGCTATGCGCTGCCGCAGGTATGGTTGATGCACGCCAACGAGCTGAATGCCGCGGCCTTCGCCGAGCTGGTGGCGGCGACCCGGCGACGCGGCTACCGGTTCGTCAGCCTGGACGAGGCGATGCGCGACCCGGCGTATGCACGCGGTACCACGGGCTATGACGGACGCTACGGACCCAGCTGGCTGCATCGCTGGGCCATGGCGGAAAAGAAGCCCAAGGCGTTCTACGCCGGAGAGCCGGAAGTGCCCGGCTGGGTAAAGAAACTGGCGAAGGTCGACTACGAATAGCACGCCCGGCGCCGTGTATCGGCAGCCGGTTGCTGCCTGCCACCGCAGCTAGCGCCCGGCGATGTCCTTGGCGGTGCTCAGCGCGTGGTCGGCGCGCAGGAAGACGGCTGCGGTCGGTTCGCCGCTACGGGTTCCCGCGCTGCCCATCAGCAGCGCTGCATTGAGCGTGTGCCGCAGGTCCTCGGCCACCCGCTGCAGCGCGGCCAGGGTATCCGGTGCGTGCTCCGCGCCCAGTACGGCGATGAATTCGCCGCTGCCGGTGACCCGGTTGATGCTGTCGCCCCGCGATGGCTGCAGGCACTGCTCCAGCTGCTGGTCGATGCCCTGCAGCTGGCGCTCCAGACCACGTTCGCCGAGGCGGGCCGCCAGCGCATCCATGTCCTGCAGCTCCAGGATGACCACGCTGTATTCGCCCGCGGTCTCGGGCGCCGTGGCCGCCTCGGTTTCGAGGCCCTGGTTGAGGATCTCGGTGACGGCGGCTTCGCGCTCGCGGCTGCGCGCTTCCATCAGTGCCATGGTCAGCCGGGCGAGTGCCTTGAGCGCGTCGCGCTGGGTTTCGTTGAGTTCGCGCGGGGCGAGGTCGACCACGCAGACACTGCCGACCGCGGCCCCATCGTCAGTGACCAGCGGCATGCCGGCATAGAAGCGGGCGCCCATTTCCTTCAGCACCGGGTTGTCGACGAAGCGCGCGTCCTGCTGCAGGTCGCCGATTTCCATCAGGTGGTCCGGCTGGCGGATCGCGTGGTCGCACACGGCGACATTGCGGTCGGTCTGGCTGCCGTCCACGCCGGTGCGCGCCTTGAACCACTGGCGGTCGCGATCGATCAGCGTGACCAGCGCCATGGGCGTACCGCATACGGCGGCGGCGACCTTGACGATGTCTTCATAGGCCGGCTCGGGCAGGCTGCCGACGATGTGCAGGGCATCCAGCGCGCGCTGGCGTTCGGCTTCGGCGGGGGGCGTCGGCGTTGCGTCGGGCATGGCGTCCTCGTGAACTTGGGGGCGCATCCAGAGTAACGCCAGCCCCCTGGCGCCAGGTTAACGCGCGCTCACACAGCAGGCCGTGCAAGCGGGCAACGCGCCGTTACCGGGCGCGGGTGGCCAATACGCCGTCGAGTGCCAGCTCGGCCTTGAAGCCGGCCTTTTCCAGCCGTTTGGCGACTTCGCGCGGCACGTCGCGGCCGCTGGTCAGCCTGTTCGGTGCGCCGGTGTAATGGAACAGTTTTCCGCCGGCGCGGATCACCCGTGCGAGATGGTCGTAGAACACCTGCGAATACAGTTCGCCGGCGATGCCGAAGCGGGGAGGATCATGCAGGATGGCATCCACGCTGTTGTCGGCCAGCGCGGCGATTGCTTCGGATACGTCGCCGTGCGCAAGCAGCAGGCGGCCACCGGCGTTGTCCGCGTCCGAGCGCGGCGCCGCGTCCGGGTCGGGCGACCACGGATTGAGCGTGCGCAGCCACAGCACGTCCGCGTTCTTTTCGAAGGAGCGCACCTGCGCGACGCCCGCCGCCAGGCAGCAGGCCGCGAAATAACCCAGCCCGCCGCAGGTATCGAGCACGATCTTGCCGGCCGGGGCGATGAGCTCCACCTTGCGTCGTGCATCGTCGTACGGGGACACCTTCGCGGTGGGCAGCATCTTGATGCCGTCGATCTCGAACGTGGGCGCGCCCCACTCGGTGGGTACCAGCTTGATCAGGCCGGTGCCGAAGCGAGAGATGGGCTCGAACGCCTCGCCGTCCCAGTAGTACAGCGTGCGGTCTTTCAGCTTGCCCGGCCACGGATAGTGCTGCCCGGCGAAGACGAAGCCCTGTGCATCCAGTGCGACGTCGGCTTCGCTGCGGCCCAGGTCCAGCGACCCCTGCCAGTGCGCGGCGCCGCCCTCGGCGGCACGCTGCAGGGCGCTGGCGGAGTCACGGGTCAACAACGGGCCGGCGTAATGGGTCACGGTGGGGTGTCGCGCTGGGGTGGGGGCGCCTAGTGTAGGACGCTCGATGCAGGGCTGTGGACCCGGCAGGCGCTCAGTGCAGCACCATCGCCACCAGGAACAGCAGCAGTGGCAGCGTGGAGAATGCCGCGCCGGCGAGCGCGAGCCACGGCCAGCGTTCATCGCGCACGCGCGAAGCCAGCACGGCGCAGAATCCCCACATGGCCGCTGCCAGCACGCCGACGGCGGTGGGGCTGTTGCCCGTCGCGCCGAGAGCACGCGCGCCCTGTTCGACGAGTACGCCGGCGACCATGCCCAGCCAGCTGCACAGGCCCAGCCACGGTACTACGCTGCGTTTGACCGCACGTCCTCTTGCTGCCATTCCCTGCACTCCTTGCCGGTGCGGCCGGTCTGGCCGCCGCCTACAGTAACCGGGTTGGTCAGCACTGGCGGTGACGGCGACGTGCGTTCCACAGGTGGGTGGCCGCCAGCAGCAGGCTGCCGCACACGGTCAGCAGGGTTTCGCTGTCATGGCTGGGGAATTCCAGCGCGCCTGCCAGCAGCAGGGCCAGCCCGCTGCCTGCGGCCAGCCATGCTGCGACGGGCAGCCGATGCTGGCGGTGTGCGCGCCACAGGGCGAAGACGGTGATGGGCAGGGCGAACGCAACGAAGACTAGATGGACCCATTCGGCTTCGGCCCAGGCGCCGAACAGGGGCAGCGCAGCGGCGAGCAGGGGCAGGGCCAGGCAGTGCAGCAGGCACAGGCTGGACAGCGCCACGGCGCTGGCATCGAGCAGGACGGCTTGGCTTGATTTCATCGGGACAGGGGTGTGACGTGGTGTTATAGAGTAACACTTGTGCTGAGGCAGGCCTCACGCGGTCAGCACCTCCCATCCGTGTTCGTTCATCTGCAGCCGGTGGGTAGGGCGCATTGCCTGCAGCAGCTGCGAATCATGGCTGGCCATCATCAGCGTGCCGGGGTAGGCGTCCAGCAGGGCTTCCAGCGCCTGCAGCGCGTCCAGGTCCAGTGCATTGCCGGGCTCGTCCAGCAACAGCAGGCCCGGCGCCGGGTCGGCATACAGCGTGCAGGCCATCGCGGCCTTCACCCGTTCCCCTGCACTGAGGCCGACGCAGGGCCGCTCGATGCGCTCGGCATCCAGCCCCAGCAGCGCCAGCCGGGTGCGCAGCGTGGCGGGGTCCGCGGCCGGGTTGGCGGCCCGCAGCGCGGCCAGCACGCCGGCGTGGTCAGGCAGCGGCGACAAGGCCTGATCGAGCAGGGCCACCGGTACGGCCACCTCCACGCTGCCCTGGGCGGCGGCCAGCTGGCCTGCCAGCACCCGCAGCAGGGTCGACTTGCCGCTGCCGTTGTCGCCTTCGACGGTCCAGCGTTGTCCGCGCTGCACGACCAGCTGAAGCGGCGCGGCACACCCCCAAGGCAGCACAACGCCGTCCAGCGCGGCGACACGCTGGGTGGCCGGGCCCGCGTCGGGCGCCAGCGCGACCAGCTCGGCCGACACCTGCACGCCGGCACTGGCCTGGCGCAGTTGCGCAGCGGTATCGGCCAGGCGCTGGGCGTGCAGCTGCGACAGCCGGCCGGCGCTGGCCTGCGCGCGCTGCTTCTGCAGGCCGAGCAGGATCGGTGCCTGGTTGGCCTCGCGTGCATTGCGCTGGCCGCGCGACGCGCGCTGCTGGGCGCGCTGGTGCTGGTCGCGGACCTGTTTCTGCTGCTGCCGGTGCTGCTGACGCGCGTGTTCCAGCTGCGCCTGCGCGGCGGCCTGCTGGGCCTGCCGTGCGTCCAGGTAGGCAGCAAAGCCGCCGCTGTAGCGCTGCAGCCCGGTAGCGTCGAGTTCAACGATGGACTGCATCGGGCCGAGCAGCTGGCGGTCATGGCTGATCACCAGCAGGCCACCGCGCCACGCCGCGAGGGCGTCGCGCAGCCGGGCGCGCCGCGTCGCATCGAGATGGTTGCTGGGCTCGTCCAGGATCAGCCAGTCCGCACCGCTGGCCCACGCGCCGGACAGCGCTACCTGCATCGCCTGGCCACCACTGAGACGGGCCGCGGGATCTTCCGGGCGCAGGTCCGCCGGCAGCCCGGCGCGCTGCCACAGGCCCTGCAGCTGTGCGCGCAGGTCCCAGCGGTCATCCACGCAGCTGAAGTCGTCGGGCGCGACGCTGCCGGCGGCGATGCGGTCCAGTGCGTCCAGTACATCGCCGACGCCCGCCAGGTCGGCCACGCGCCCCTGCGGCACGCCGCTCAGCGCTGGCAGCAGGAAAACGCGGCCACCGCCCACGACACGCCCGGCCGTCGGTGCCAGCGCACCGGCCAGCACGCGCGCCAACATGCTCTTGCCCACGCCATTGGCGCCGACAAGCCCGGTCGCATGGGGCTCGAAGGTAAAGGAAACATCGGAAAACAGAGTGCGCCCATCCGGCAGGCGACAGGTCACGCGTTCAAGCGTGAGGGGATGCACGGTCATGCAGACCTCCAACAGATGCCATCGACTCCCCCTGCGCGCAGGGGCGGGAGAAGAATCAAGCCGTCAACGAAGACGGTGGCATCACTGGCGCATCGGCGTAAGGCTCCGTGTGGAGGCTGCGATTATAGGAGGGGCTGCTGAACCGCGCCGCGCTCAGCCGCCTGGCTGGCGCTGGGTGTTCTGCATGTCTTCGCGCGCAGCGCCATACAGCGCACGCCGGCGTTCGTGGAAGGCGATGAAGTCGGCCGGCAGCAGCGCCTTGGAGAACAGCCAGCCCTGTGCGAATTCGACCTGTCGACCGTGCAGGTAGGCCAGCTGCGTTTCCGTTTCCACCCCCTCGGCGACCACGAACAGACCGAGCGTCTTGGCCATGTCGATGATGTGCCCGGTGACCGGGCTGGTGGCACTGTCGGTGCCGATGGCATCGATGAACGATTTGTCGATCTTCAGCGCGTCCAGCGGCAGCTGCTGCAGGTACTGCAGGTTCGAGTACCCCACGCCGAAATCATCGATGGCGACCGCATGCCCGGAATGACGCGCCGCAGTGATCACCGCACGCGCGCGTTCGATGTCCATGAAGCCGCGCTCGGTGGCTTCCAGCCAGATCTGCTGGTTGGCGATGCCGGTGCCGGCGAGCAGGCTGGCGATGACGGTGAGGGCCCGCCCGCTGATCATGTCTTCCGGTGCGAGATTGATGGCGATGTGCGCGCTGCGGTCACCCACCAGCAGGTCGCGCATGTCGGCGATCACCCGTTCCACCACCTTGTCGGTGATGGCTTCGACCAGGCCGTTGGCTTCGGCAACGGGGATGAACAGATCCGGACGGACTTCGCTGCCATCGGCGCGTCGCCAGCGGACCAGCGCTTCGGCACCGACGCAGATGCCGGTCTCCAGTTCGATGATCGGCTGGTACATGACGTACAGCTCGTTGTTGCCGATGGCATGCGCCAGTTCGCCCTGCAGCGAGAAGCGGCGCCGCGAGGCCGCCACCACGCCGGCCAGCCCGGCCGCTGCCAGCAGCAGGCTGACCGGCACCAGCACCCAGGCCTGCTGCACGAACACGGCGGCCAGCGGCACCCGCGGTGCGGTGGCGATGGCCAGCCAGTCGTCGCTGCGCACGCTGGCATACAGCACATCGCCGTGGATGCCGCTGCGGGGATCGCGCAGCAGGGACTGCAGCAGCGCCTGGTCGGGCAGGGACTGCTGCGCGATCAGGCGGCCGTCCGGGGTGGCCACGGCCACGCGCACGTCGGGTGCGCCGATCAGGTCGACGAAGTGGCCCGGATCCATCAGTGCGTCGTAGTCCCCCAGCCGCAGCGACAGCATGCAGCGCCCATAGGACGGCCGCGGCGCGGTATCCAGCCGCAGCGCGGCCCCATCGGCGGTGGTGTAGTCCGCCAGCGCGGGCACCACGGTGCCATCGGCGGCGCCGAACGAGGTGCAGCGCAGGCGCCCGTCGCTGATGTAGCCGATCTGGTCGACCGAGCCGGTGGTGACAACGCGCGACTGCATCAGGCGGATGTGTGCGGCGCTGCACGGCGGCAGCGTGCTGGCCTGCATCGCCCGCAGCCCCGCCAAGGCCTGTCCGTAGGAGCGGTCGGCGCGCTCCAGGGCCCGCTCGGCGGTCTGCCGCAATTGTGCCTGCGCCGTATTGGCGACCAGGTGCCAGCTCAGCCAAGTCATCAGCGCCAGCGGCAGCAGCGCGGCGGTGATGCCTGCCAGGGCCAGCAGCAGCCGCGTGCGGGTAGGGTTCATCAACAGGTCCATGACGGAGGCAAGGCACTCGGTCTTCCCCTGCAGGCAGGGGATCCTTGCCGGCAAGCCTAGCCGAAGGCGGGCGGCTGTGGTGCCGGCACGTGCCGCGCGCGCCGTGGCGAAGCATCGGCTGAAGTGCGCGTGACCGCGGCGTGCGGGTCGGAAGCGACAGAGCGGCCTTCACCGGGGTTTCCCCGTCGCGGCCCCACCATGCCGCCGACTTCCCGCTGGCCTTCCCTGCATGTCCTGCCGCATTGCCCTGTTCCTGCTGCTGAGCCTGCCCTGCGCGGCGGCGCAGGCGCGCACGGTGTATCGCTGCGTGCAGGGCAATACGGTCAGCCTGGCCACGGCGCCGGAGCCGGGCTCGCGCTGTACGCCGCGGGAAATCGACGACAACGCCGCACAGACGCCCAACCTGTGGGGCAACATGGGGGTCTTCAGCGGCATCCTGTACGAACGCGAGCAGGATGGCCGGCCGGTGTATTCCACCCGCAACCTGCCCGGTTCGCGGGTGTACCTGAAGTTCACCGTGGCCACGCCGCCGGGTGAGCCGGCGCATCCCGGGTTGGGACGGGTCGGTGCCGCGCAGCTGGGCCCGCACGCCAAACAGTTCAAGGCCGCCGCCAAGGCGACCGGCGTCGACGATGCGTGGCTGCGCGCGATCGCCCACGCCGAGAGCGGATTCGATGCGGCGGCGGTGTCGCCCAAGGGCGCGCAGGGGGTGATGCAGCTGATGCCCGGGACGGCGCGCGACTACGGCGTGGTCGATCCGCTGTCGGCGGCGCAGTCCATCGACGGCGGCGCACGGCACATGCGCGCGTTGCTGAAACGCTATGACGGCGACCGCGTGCTGGCCGCAGCCGCCTACAACGCCGGCATCGGGGCCGTCACGCGGTACCACGGCGTGCCGCCCTACGCGGAAACGCTGGCTTACGTGGACAAGGTCATGGCGCTGTACCAGCGTTACCGCGAAGCGATGGGCATCCGCACCGAGGTTCCCGCGCGCTGAGGCTGCCCTGCAGGGCGCACGGCTTGGCGTGCACCGGGGCAGCCGGTATGGTCGCCGCTGCGAAAGACTGAGAATGCCCATGCGGCGTACACGATGGATCGTAGGGGTGGCCGCGCTGACGGGCCTGGCGGTAGCGGCGACCTTCCTGCGCACGGCGCCCCCGGACGCGCCCACCGCACGGGGACCGGCACCGACCGTGCTGGGCTGGACCGCGCAACTGGGCCTGCTGGCCGGTGACGGGGTGGTGGGCGCACGCGACGGCGCCGCCAGCGTGGCGCGTTTTGCCGATCCGTATGCGCTGCTGGCGCTGGAGGACGGTACGTTGCTGGTGGCCGATGCGGGTGACAACAACCGCATCCGCCGGGTGGCCGCCGACGGCACGGTGAGCACGTTCGCGGGCAGCAGCGAGGGACTGGCCGACGGTCCGTCGCTGCAGGCGCGCTTCCATACGCCCTCCGGGCTGGCGCGCGATGCATCGGGCGTGGTCTATGTGGCCGACACGGGCAACCATGCGATCCGCCGCATCGGCCTCGACGGCCAGGTGTCCACCCTCGCCGGCGGCACGCGGGGCTTCGTCGATGGGCCGGCGGACCAGGCACGTTTCGACGGTCCGATGGGCGTGGCCGTGGATGCGCAGGGCAACGTGTACGTGGCTGATACGTGGAATGACCGGATCCGCGTGATCTCAGCCGATGGCAGGGTACGTACGCTGGCCGGGGGAGAGCGGCCGGCCCACGTGGACGGGTTTGCCGGTGTCGCCCGGTTCGACACGCCGGTGGCATTGGCGTGGGACGGTGCCGGTTCCCTGCTGGTGGCGGACTTCATGAACAACGCGATCCGTCGCGTGGCGATGGATGGACAGGTCGACACCGCAGTGGCCGCCGGGGGCGTGATCAATGGGCCCCTGTCGCTGGCGCGCAGCCATGACGGCGTGCTGTACGTGGGCGACCGCGGCGGGCGGATCGTGCAGGTGTCCCCCCGGGGCCACCAGATCGCGCTGACCGCTACCGGCCAGGTCTCGCGGCTGGCGCGCCCCAGTGGGCTGGTGGTGGATGCGGACGGCAGTCTGCGCGTGGCCGATGCGTCCGCCGCGCGGCTGCACCGGCTGACCCCGCTGGCGCCTGGCCAGGCACTGGCGCCAGCGCAGGTGGGCCCGGCCGCCGACGCTCCGTTGCCGCGGACCGAGGGCCGCTGGCCACTGGCACCGCAGCAGGGCTGGCACGAAGTGGTGGGCACGCTGGGCGAGGTACGCGGCAGCTTCCAGGGAGAAAGCCGGCACCACCTGCATGATGGGTTCGACGTGCGGGGAGACGTGGGCCAGACGGTGCTGGCGATCGCCGATGGCAAGATCGACAGTCCCCTGTCCAGCTGGACGGTGGGCGGGCAGGCCGAGGGCCTGGCCGTGGGTCCGCTGCGCTACCTGCACATGCGCGTGGGCCGCGACGTGCGCGGCGTGCCCTTCGACGAACGCTGGCAGCAACTGCTGGACGCGGACGGCAAGCTGGAACGCATCCGCCTGCGGCGGGGCACGCGCATCCATGCCGGGGATCGGCTGGGCAGCATCAACAGCCAGGCCCACGTACACCTGAGCGTGGGCAGCAGCGGATTCGAGCGCAATGCGGCGCTGCTCGGCTTCACCGGGTTCGTGGATACGGTGCCGCCGCGGCTGGTGGACGTGGCGCTGCTGGACGACGCCGACCAGCCGCTGCGGGCCGATGCGCAGGGCACGGTGACGGTGCCCCGCAGCGGTCGGGGCGTGCAGATCGTGGTGGAAGCCTGGGACCAGGTGGACGGCAACCTGCCACGCCGACGCCTGGGGCTGTATGAGGTCGGCTACCAGATCCTGGACGCGGCGGGTACGCCGCTGCAGGGCTATGAGCAGCCGCGTCGGAACATCGTGTTCAACCGCATGCCGCCGCAGCAGCAGGCCGTGCGCGTGGCCTATGCGCCGGACAGCGGCATCACGGTGCACGGCAGCGCGGTGACCCGCTTCCGCTACCTGGCCACCAATACGGTGCGCGACGGGCTGATGCAGGTGGGCCGCTGGCAGCCGGCGGCGCTGCCGCCCGGCGAGTACCGCATCCGTGCCCATGCGCGGGACCATAGCGGCAATGCCGCGGTGGGCGCGCGCGATCTGCGCATACGCGTGGAGTGATGCCCGCTGCGCGGCACGCTGGGCCGGGCCTTGCGGATGGATCAGGCGCTCAGTCGGACGCGCTCTGCGTCCAGGTCCTGCAACGGTCGCACTTCGATGCTGCCGAAGCGGGCCCAGGGGAAGCTGCGCGCGATCTGCTCGGCCGCCTCCTGGTGGGGTGCCTGGATCAGGTTGAAGCCGGCCAGCAGTTCGCGCGTCTCGGCGAAGGGGCCGTCGATGATGCGTTCGCGTCCGTCGCGCACCCGCAGCGTGCGCGCCTGTTCGATCGGCTGTAGTTTCTGCGAAGCGAGCAGGACACCCGCCGCCTGCAGGGCATCGGCGTGCTGCAGGCAGTCACGCATCAGCGCATCGAATTCGGCGCTGGGCAGGGCGCCGAGCAGGGCGGGCTCGATGTAGATGAGCAGGGCATAGTGCTGCATGGGCCGGTCCGTTGAAGGTGCCGCTACATGATGGGCCAGCCGGGCGGGACGTCATGCTGCGCTGCCGCATCATCGCCGTTGCACGGGCGTGTCGATTTCCGGTGCCGTGGCGCGTCGAGATCAGGAAGGCCGGATCCCGCCGGCCATGCGAGGAGCACGGACATGAAGGTGATGGTGCTGGTGAAATCCAACGCGAAGATCGAGGCGGGCACGTTGCCCTGCACCGAGTCGATGGGGGCGATGGGGCGGTTCAACGATGAGCTGGTGCGGGCCGGGGTGCTGTTGGCCGGCGAGGGGCTGCATGCCAGTGCGCGTGGCCACCGCGTCCTCTTCGGCGAGGGGGCGTCCGTTGAGGGTGCGCCACGACTGCAGCCGGGGCCGTTCGCGGACCCGGATTCGCTGGTGGCCGGTTTCTGGCTGTGGCAGGTGCGGTCGATGGACGAGGCGCTGGAGTGGGCGCAGCGCGCACCGTTCGGCCCCGGCGACGTGCTGGAACTGCGTCCGATGATGGCCGAAGAGGATTTCGGCACGGCGTTCACCGCCGAACTGCGGGCGCAGGAACAACGCCTGCGCGATGCCGTGGATGCGCGTTGATCCTGCCTGCCCGACTACTTCGAGGAGCACGACGATGAAACTGATTCCTTTCCTGGCCTTCAGTGGACAGGCACACGATGCGATGGCGTTCTACGCGCAGGCACTGGGCGGCACGGTGACCGGCGAAACCCGCTACCGCGACATGCCGCCGCCCGACGGCACGCCGGGCTGCAACGAGATGACGCCGGAGAACCTGGACCACGTAGCGCATGCACAGCTGGAGGTGGGTTCGGCGGTGCTGATGGCTGCCGACGGCCCGGGCGGTGAGGCCGGCGGCATGGGCACGACCACCGTCAACGTGGACGTGGACACGCCGGAAGAGGCGGAACGCGTGTTCGCGGCGCTGGCGGAAGGTGGGACGATCCATGTGCCGATGGCCGAGACGTTCTGGGCGCACCGCTGGGGCATGCTGCAGGACCGCTACGGCAAGCCGTGGATGGTCAACTGCATGAAAGCCCTCTGAGCAGGCCGGCGATGCACGAACGCCTGCAGACCCTATGGCGGATGGAGTCGCCCGCACTGGTGGCCCGCGTGGCGCGCATGCTGGGCGGCGACATCGGCCGCGCCGAGGAGCTGGTGCAGGACTGCTGGCTGGCCGCGCTGGAGCGCTGGCCTTCCGAAGGTGTACCGGACACGCCTGGAGCCTGGCTGATGACCGCCGCGCGCAATCGCGCCATCGATGTGCTGCGCCAGCGCCAGCGCATCTCGGAACAGCACGCGCGCTGGGGCGAGGTGCTGCATCCGGCAGCGCCGGTCGCCCCGGACGACAGTGATGCACTGGGCGATGACATCGGCGATGACCTGCTGCGGCTGGTGTTTGTCGCCTGCCATCCGGTGCTGCCGGCGGACGCGCGGGTGGCGTTGACCCTGCGCCTGCTGGGCGGGCTGACCACGCATGAGATCGCGCGCGCCTTCCTGCAGCCGGAGCCCACGATTGCCCAGCGCATCGTGCGCGCCAAGCGGACGCTGGAGCGCCACAACGTGCCGTTCGAGGTGCCGCGCAGCGCAGAGCTTCCCGCGCGGCTGCAGTCGGTGCTGGAGGTCGTGTACCTGGTCTTCAACGAAGGCTATGCGGCCAGCCACGGCGAGGACTGGATGCGGCCAGCGCTGTGCGAGGAGGCGCTGCGCCTTGGGCGTGTCCTGGCGCGGCTGATGCCGGCGCAGGCGTCCGTGCTGGGGCTGCTCGCGCTGATGGAACTGCAGGACTCGCGCCGCGCTGCGCGGACCGATGCCGCAGGATGTCCGGTCCTGCTGGACCAGCAGGACCGGACCCGCTGGGACTGGCTGCAGATCGAGCGCGGGCTGGAGGCGCTGCGCCAGGCGCAGTCCCTGTCAGGTGATGACGACCCTTATGTGCTGCAGGCAGGCATCGCGGCCTGCCACGCACGGGCACGCGACGCGGGGCACACGGACTGGGCGGGGATGGCCGCGCTGTACGCGCGGCTGCTGCAGGTGCAGCCTTCGCCGGTGGTGGCGCTGAACCGGGTGGTCGCGGTGCTGCGCGCCGAGGGGCCGCTGGTGGCGTGGGGTGAACTGCAGCCACTGCTGCACGAGCCACGCCTGCAGCAGCATGCACCGCTGTGGGTGGTGCACGGCGAGCTGCTGTCCACGCTGGGCCGGCACGATGACGCACGCGCTGCCTTCCTGCACGCCGCCGGCCTGACCGGTAACGCGCGCGAACAGCAGGTGCTGCGCGCCCGTGCTGGCCTTGTCCGGTAGCGCCGGGCCGTGCTCCGTCGGAATGTCGCCGGTCGTCGGGGTCCGTGCAGGGCCCGCTTCGCTCGCCGACCCTGGGGCTGCTGCTGCCGGCAGGCCACGCGGACGCGCGTCACGCCATGCGTGCGCAGCGGCTACACTCGATCCCTGTATCGCAGTCCCTGCTGGAGAGAGCAATGAAGCGAGTGGTAATGAGCGTGTTGGCGCTGTCGGTGTCTACTGCCGTCATGGCAGCCACGCCGAAATTCGATGGCGCGCGGATCTCCGCCGACGTCAAGGAGCTGGCATCGGATGCCTACGAAGGCCGGTCCCCGGCGACCGCCGGCGAGGCGAAGACCATCGCCTTCCTGAGCCAGCAGTTTGCCGCGGCTGGCCTGCAGCCGGGCGGTGACCTGCAGGACGGCAAGCGCCTGTGGACCCAGGCGGTGCCGCTGTTGAAGGGCGACATCGTCGGCGTGCCGCAGCTTGCGCTGCAGCAGGGCGGCAAGACCGTCGCGCTGGAACAGGGCAAGCAGATCGCGGTGCGTGCCGCGATGAACGGCGCTGACAACGTGGATATCCGCAAGGCGCCGCTGGTCTTCCTCGGCTATGGGGTCAGCGCCCCGGAAAAGAACTGGGACGATTTCAAGGGCGTGGACCTGGCAGGCAAGATCGCCGTGGTGCTGATCAACGATCCCGACTTCGAAACCGGCCAGGGCGACTTCGACGGAAAAGGCATGACGTACTACGGTCGCTGGACCTACAAGTACGAAGAGGGCGCGCGCCAGGGTGCACTGGGCGTGCTGATCGTGCACGAGACCGCCCCGGCGTCGTATGGCTGGGCCACTGTGGCCGGGTCCAACACCAACACCATGTTTGATGTGGTGCGTGACAAGCCGGCCGACAGCCACCCGCTGCTGGAAGGCTGGATCCAGCGTGACCTGGCGGTCGACCTGTTCCGCTCAGCCGGGCTGGATTTCGAGGCATTGAAGAAGCAGGCGCAGCAGCGCGACTTCAAGCCGGTTCCACTGACGGGCGCGAGCCTGGATGCCCGCTATGCGGTGAAGACCGAAGTGATCACCTCGCACAACGTGGCTGCCCGCCTGGAAGGCGGCAAGCACCCGGATGAAACTGTGGTGTACAGCGCGCACTGGGACCATATCGGCGTGGGCGAGCCGGACGCACGCGGCGACCGCATCTTCAACGGCGCACTGGACAATGCCAGTGGCACCGCAGCGCTGGTCGAGCTGGCGCGCGGCTTTGCCAAGGCACCGAAGCCGGAGCGCTCGCTGCTGTTCCTGGCGGTCACTGCCGAAGAGAAGGGCCTGCTGGGATCGGAGTACTACGCCACCCATCCGCTGTACCCGCTGGAGAAGACGGTTGCGGTGATCAACATGGACGGCATGGCACCGTTCAGTCCGTCGCGCGACTTCGGCATCTACGGCTCGGCACGTTTCGACCTGCTGGACCAGCTGAAGTCGGTGGCGCAGCGCTGGGACATCCGTTACACGCCCGATCCCAAGCCGGAAGCCGGCCTGTTCTTCCGCTCCGATCACTTCCCGTTCGCCAAGCGGGGCGTGCCGGCGTTGTCGTGGTCGGCGGGCCAGGACTGGGTGGAAGGCGGGGTCGCGGCGGGCAAGCAGGCCTCGGACGACTACACCGCCAAGCGCTATCACCAGCAGGGCGACGAGTGGCAGCCGGACTGGAAATTCGCCGGTGCCGCGCGTGACCTGGAAGTGCTCTACACCCTGGGCAGCGAGCTGGCCAACTCACGCGACTGGCCGAACTGGGATGCGCAGGAAGCCTTCCGCGCCGTGCGTGACCAGAGTGCCGCACAGCGCCGCTGAGCGTGGAGGGGACGGAGGCCGGCGCCAACACGCGCCGCCTCCGCAGTAGTGACGGCCGCTGGCCGTCTGCACCGACACGCACCGCCCCGCGGTAGTGACGGCCGCTGGCCGCCAGCACCGGCACGCACCGCCTCCCCGGTAGTGACGGCCGCTGGCCGTCAGCCCCGACACGCATCGCCTCCGCGGTAGTGACGGCCGCTGGCCGTCAGCCCCGACA
>JAZBLM010000004.1:0-56525 GCA_037033225.1 Pseudomonadota bacterium | reverse complement strand
CAGGTACGGTCGCCGGGGCGGCCACTGCCGGAACCGCAGTCATCGCAGGGGCGGAGGGCGGCAGGGGTGCTGCGGGCGGGGCGGGCGGCGGCGGCGCGGCGACCAGCCGCATCGGCAGGACCGCAACGGCCAGCACCGCCAGGGTGAACAGCGCGCTTACCGCCTTTGGGCAGGCGTGATGCTGCTGCAGGGACAGCAGGCGACGCTTGAGGCTGTGCGTGCTGGGTGCCGCGCTGGCGACGCCCAGGTGTGGCCGGGGCATCACGCCCAGCTGCAGCAGCAGCCTGCCATAGTCCTGGCGACGCGCACCGCGACCGTCCACCACGGCCGCATCGACCGCTTCTTCGCGGGCCTGCGCATATTCGCTCACGGCCAGCCGCAACAGCGGATGGAAGAAGAGCAGATGCTGGGCCAGCGCCGGAAGCAGCCCCCATTGCAGGTCATGCCGCTGCAGGTGCTGCAGCTCATGGGTCAGTGCCAGGTCCAGCGCGTCGCCCTGCAGCGCGTGCTTGCCGGCGGGCAGCAGCAGCACCGGACGCAGCGGTCCCACCACCTGCGGTGCGTCGATCTGCGTGCTCATGCGCAGTCGCGGCGCAGAACGCAGTCCATGCGCTTCGGCCGCCAGTTGCAGGGCGCTGACCAGGGCCGGGTCATCGCAGGGTGTCGTCGAAGCGACCAGACGACGGCTGCGGCGCCACTCGCCGTGGGTGCGGCAGGCCATCACCAGCACACCGGCCAGCCACAGGGCCGCCAGTGCCAGCGCCCACCACGGCGCAGTGGCCGCGGGTGAGACAGCGTCGGCGTCGATGGCGGTCGCCAGCAGCTGCGTGGCGCTCTGCGGTGCCGTGACATAGGTCACTTCAGCGACCCCTGCGGACAGCGTGCCGGGAACCGGAGCAGGCAGAACGGCCAGTTGCAGCGGCTGCGACCAGAACACGCCCAGCACGGCCTGCAGCGAGACCAGCCACCACAGGCGACAGCGCGCGGCGGCGCCCAGCGAAGGCACCGCGCGGCACACGCCCCATACCAGGGCGACCAGCAGCGCTGTCTGCAGGCTGGTCCAGCCCAGCCGTTCCAGCAGCATCATCGGATCGACGTCCATGGCTCAGCCCTCCTGCCGACGCGACTGCAACTGTTCGACCAGCGCTTCCAGCTCGGCGAGTTCGTCATCACTGACCTGCTCGCGCTGCGACAGGTAGGCCACGAAGGGCGACACCGATCCCTGCAGTGTGCGGTCGACGAACTGCGCGATGGCGCCCTGCACCACGCTCTCCTGACGGGCAGTGGAGCGATACCGGTAGACGCCTTCGAGCTGTTCGCGCTGCAGGTAGTTCTTGCTGCGCAGGCGCTCCATCATGGTCAGCACGGTGGAGCGGGCCAGCCCGCGCGCTTCGCCGAAGCCGGCCGCGACCTCGCCCACGCTGGGCGTTCCTGCTTCATCGATGTACTGCAGCAGGGCCAGTTCCTGGTCCCCGATCGTCTTGCGGTGCATGGCACGTCCCTGGTTGACTACACGTGTCGCCATCGTTGCCGTGACGACAGCTGTAGTCAACCCCCCTAAGGTCATGCGCCGACGAACGGTTGTCCTGTCGGCCTCAGCCCTTCGGGCCGCCCATAACCGGCAGGATCACCCCGCTGATGTAACTGGCGCAGCTGGGTGCGGCAAGGAAGACATACGCCGGTGACAGCTCTTCCGGCTGCGCGGCACGCCCCATGTCGCTGTCCTGGCCGAACTTGCCGACATCCGGTGCTTCCTTGTCGGCCGGATTCAGCGGCGTCCACACCGGCCCGGGTGCCACGCAGTTCACCCGGATGCCGCGTGGCAGCAGCTGGCTGGCCAGCGCCTTGGTGAAGGCGTGGATGGCACCCTTGGTGGAAGAATAGTCAATCAGCGACTTGCTGCCGAACAGCCCCGTTTCCGAGCCGGAATTGACGATGCTGGCACCCTCGCCCATATGCGGAAGCACCGCGCGTGCCATCTGGATGTAACCGCCGATATTGGTCTGCAGGGTCTCCTGCAGGTGGGCATCGTCGAGGTCCTCCAGCCGGTGGCAGTGCAGCTGGAAGGCCGCGTTGTTGACCAGGATGTCGATACCGCCGAACGCCTTCGCAACCTGCTTCACGGCTCTGTTGCAGAACTTCGGGTCGCGCACGTCGCCCGCGATCACCACACACCGACCGCCTTCGCGTTCCACGTGCTGGCGGGTGATGTCGGCATCCTCGTGTTCGTCCAGGTGCAACACCGCCACATCGGCGCCTTCGCGGGCATACAACACCGCCACCGCACGGCCGATGCCGGAATCACCGCCGGTGACGATCGCACGCATGCCCTTGAGCTTTCCGCTGCCGACATAATCCGGGGCCAGGAAACGCGGTGCGAGCGACAGCTCATGCTCGTTGCCCGGCTTGGCTATCGTCTGTGCCGGCATCTTCTCCGGCTGGCGGCGCGCGCCGGCCTGGGTCGCGCTCTTCTTCGTGGCCTTCTTCGCGGCCCGTGCGTCCTTTGCCTTCTCCTGGTCCTGCAGACGGCGCTGGCGCGAGGCGACGCGCGCGGCGCGGTCGTCGGTGGACGCGGCCTTGCGGGTCGCGGTCTTCACCACGCGCTTGCGTGCGCTGGATTCTTCCGGCGCAGCCGGCGAAGCGGACTCAGAGGCGCGGGTGCCCTTGCGTACCTTCGGTGCGGCCTTCTGGCGCGCGGGGGTCTTTTTCACGGGGGCGGTCCTGGCGGTGGCCATGATATCTCCTGTGTATTCGGTTGCAGCCTGCGTGTTTTCCGGACCCGTCGTAGCTGTCCAGAGCGTGCAACCAGTCTCCCGGACACGCGCAGCGCACACAGTGAATGCACCGTGCCCGCCGCGTGCACGCGTTCATCCGGGCACCACGCCCGACCGGTCAGTCTGGAGCCCTCGAACACAGTGGAGCTGCAACGATGATCCGTTATCTCAGCGTGGCCGCGATGGCCGTTTCCCTTGCCGCGTGCAGCAGTACGCCGATGGCGCAGGTGCGGCCGATCGATGGGGTGATTTCCGGCCAGTGCCACCTGGACAAGGTCAAGGGCGCGGTAGGCCTCGCGGCGTCCGACGCCACCGTGGAACGCGCCCGGGTGGACAGTGACAGCCTGCAGGTGCAGGTACTGCGCGGCACGCGCGAACGCAGCGGCCCTACCGCCAGCGGCAGCGCCGATCCGGCGGCGGGTGCATCGCACGACGGCGGTGAGCGCCTGACCATCGAAACCGGCCGCACCAACAACATCACCGCGATTTACTGCGGCTGACCTTTGCGGTCATCCGGCGCGCCCTGCGCAGGTAGCGCAGGGTCGCCTGCTCCCATTGCCGTTCGCCACGCAGCCCCGCCAACGCGACCAGCTCGCCGCGCTCCCATCCCGCGAACACACTGGGGTCGATGTAGGCCTTGCGGCACACGGCGGGCGTATTGCCCAGCAACGAAGCCACCTTGCACACGACCTCGCGCTGCGCGGCGGCCAGTGCGGTCTTGCTGGCCGGCTCCGGCAGTTCGGTCGCAGCGAATACGCGCAACGCTTCCACGGTACCGCCCCAGGTGCGGAAGTCCTTGGCGGTGAACTCCTCGCCCATCACCTCGCGCAGGTAGTCGTTGACCTCGCCCGAATCCACGGGCTGCAGGGTTCCGTCGTCGTCGCGGTACTGGAACAGCGCCTGCCCGGGTAGCTGCTGGATGCTCCGCACCTGCCTGGCAAGCTCCTTGTCGCCGATCTCCACTTCGTGGTGCTGGCCCGATTTGCCACGGAAGCGCATCTGCACCCGACCGCCCTTCACCAGCGCCAGGTGACGATTGCGCAGGGTGGTCAGCCCGAAGGATTTGTTCTCGCGTGCGTACGTTTCGTTCCCCACCCGCACCAGCGTGTCGGCGAGCAGCGCGACGACGATCGCCAGTACTTTCTCGCGGGGAAAGCCGCTGCGCTTCAGGTCGCGACGCAGGTTGCGACGGAGTCGGGGCAACGCTTCGCCGAAGGCGATGATGCGGTCGAACTTGCCATCGCCGCGCACCCGCGCCCATTCCGGGTGGTAGCGGTACTGCTTGCGTCCCCGCGCATCGCGCCCGGTGGCCTGAAGATGGCCATTGGGCCAGTTGCAGATCCACACATCGGTGTAGGCCGGCGGCACCGCCAGCGATCGGATCCGCGCGAGCACCTCGGCATCGCGCACGACCTGCCCCGCTGCATCGCGGTAGGCGAATCCCTTGCCAGCGCGACGGCGCTGGTAGCCGGGCTGGCTGTCATCGACATAACGCAGGCCGGCAGCGCGGGCAGCGGCTTTCTCGGGAGTTACGGGGGTTTGGCTCATGCCTGCAGTGTGGCCGTGGCGGCGGCGAGGCCGCGTCAATAACGCAACACGAACACGTGGACGGCCGACAGCCGGTATGCTCACGTGTTCATCACCCTTGAACGTTCCTGGAGTCCGCATGTCGTTCCTGCAGTTGCCGCGCCTGGCGCGCCCCTTCCTGCTCCTGCTTCCTGCCACCCTGATGCTGGCCGCATGCTCGGCGCCGCCGATGGACGAGCAGGACGCCGTCACCGCGCAGGCCCAGCAGGCGTCAGAACAGGCCACCGCACCGACCGATGAAGCGGGCAAGGCCATCGAAGCGCCGCCGATCGGCAACTGCGATGCCACCCAGGTGCAGAGCCTGGTCGGCCAGCCCTACACCGACGCGCTCGGTACCCAGGCGCAGCAGGATGCGGCCGCCCGCACGCTGCGCGTGCTGCGCCCGGGGGACATGACTACGATGGAGTTCCAGGGCGAGCGACTGAACGTGGAAGTGGACGAAAAGAATGTCGTCAGCGGCGTTCGCTGCGGCTGAATTCCCGAGCGCTGGCAAGCAGTTGCCAGCGCCTTGGTTGCGCGTGCAACCGTGTGTTGCGGCATCGCAGCATCTATGGTCTAGTCGAAGCATCCGGTGGCATCCGCGCGCTCCAGGCAATGCGCGTCCTGCCCCGGGATGAGCG
The DNA here is from genome assembly GCA_037033225.1 of Pseudomonadota bacterium. GTDB lineage: Bacteria > Pseudomonadota > Gammaproteobacteria > Xanthomonadales > Xanthomonadaceae > Stenotrophomonas. The sequence goes on along the minus strand of JAZBLM010000004.1, from coordinate 51,544 downwards.
CGAGGGCGCTTGGCGAGCGCCAGGGGAGGCACGCCACCGCACGCCGTGATGTCGTGCAGGGGACCGGGTCGGACGACCCACGCCAGGTAGCTGTCTGCACCGCCCTGCCCTGCGGCACGGGCCCCTCATTCCGGTGGTCAAGGCGCGCCCTCTGGGCAGGAGCAGGTGTCCGCGCTCACCCGACCAAGAGGCAAAGATGGCCCCCCGCAACCGCCACGGGCTTTACGACCCACGACACGAGCGCGATGCCTGCGGCTTCGGCATGGTCGCCCAGCTGGATGACCAACCCTCGCGGCTGCTCGTGGACACGGCCATTGCCGCGCTTTCGCGCATGACCCATCGCGGTGGCGTGGCCGCCGACGGTGTCACCGGCGATGGCTGCGGCCTGCTGCTGCGCCGCCCGCAGGCGTTCCTCACTGCCATTGCCGCCGAAGCCGGGCTCAAGGTCGGTGCGCAGTTCGCTGCCGGCGTGGTGTTCCTGCCGCACGCTGAGTCCGAAGCCGCACAGTGTCGCGCCGTGCTGGAAGCAGAACTGCTCCGGGCGGGCACGCAGACGCGTGGCTGGCGCGTGGTGCCGACCGATCCCCAGGTCTGCGGCCAACTGGCCCGCGATACCCTGCCGCGGATCGAGCAGGTCTTCGTCGATGCCGGGGACGGCCAGGATGCGGCCGCCTTCACCCTGGCCCTGTTCCTGGCGCGTCGCCGCAGCGAGCAGGCGCTGCGCGACCACGCCGATTACTACGTCACCACCCTCAGCCCGAACGCGATCAGCTACAAGGGCATGGTGCTGCCCGACAAACTGTCCCGCTTCTTCCTGGACCTGCAGCGCAGCGATCTGGCCTCCAGCGCGATCGTGTTCCACCAGCGCTTCTCCACCAATACGCTGCCGCGCTGGCCACTGGCGCATCCGTTCCGCCTGCTTGCCCACAACGGTGAGATCAACACCATCGAGGGCAACCGGCGCTGGGCCCAGGCGCGCAGCAAGGTCTGGAAGACGCCGCGCTTCGACGTGGCCGAGTTCGACCCGGTGATCTCCATGCACGGCTCGGATTCGCAGAGCCTGGACAACATGCTCGAACTGATGGTGAGCGCCGGCATGGAACTGATCCAGGCGCTGCGCATCCTGGTTCCGCCAGCCACCCAGTCGCTGGAGTTCAAGGACCCCGACCTGGCCGCGTTCTATGAGTTCCACGGACTCAACAGCGAACCATGGGACGGTCCTGCGGGTATCGTCGCCTGCGACGACCGCTATGCGGTGTGCACGCTGGACCGCAACGGTCTGCGGCCGGCACGCTGGATGCTCACCTCCGACCGCCACTTCCTGGTCGCCTCCGAAGCCGGCGTCTGGGAAGTACCGACCGAACGCGTGGTGCGCAAGGGCAAACTGGGCCCGGGCGAAATGATCGCCATCGACCTCAAGCGCGGCGATCTGCTTGATTCCGACGCGGTGGACCGCATCAACCGCGGCCGTGCGCCGTACAAGCAGTGGCTGCAGCAGGGCGTGACCTACCTGCAGACCGAACTGATCGACCCCTCGCTGGTCGAGGAGCCGTTCGACGAGCGCACCCTGCGCAGCTACCACAAGCTGTTCCAGCTCAGCACCGAGGAAGTGGAGCAGGTGCTGCGGCCGCTGGCCGAGACCGAGCAGGAAGCCACCGGCTCGATGGGCGACGACACCCCGATGGCGGTGCTCAGCCGCCACACCCGGCCGCTGTACGACTACTTCCGCCAGGCGTTCGCGCAGGTCACCAACCCGCCGATCGATCCGCTGCGGGAAGACTGCGTGATGTCGCTGACCACCCAGCTCGGCAAGGAGACCAACATCTTCCACGCCGGCCCGGAGACGGTGAACCACGTCATCCTCAACTCGCCGGTGCTGAGCCAACGCAAGCTGCGCCAGCTGTTGAAGATGGAGCAGTACGTCGAAGCCAACCGGCTGATCGACCTCTCCTACAGCGAGCAGGAAGGCCTGCGGGCCGGCATCGAGCGCATCTGCGCCGAAGCCGAGCAGGCCGCGCGCGATGGCATCGTCATGCTGCTGCTGTCCGACCGCTACCCGGTGGCCGACCGGCCGATGGTGCACGCCCTGCTGGCCACCAGCGCAGTGCACCATCATCTGTGCAACACCGGCCTGCGCTGCGACGTCAACCTGATCCTCGAGACCGGCACCGCGCGCGACCCGCACCACATGGCCTGCCTGCTGGGCTTCGGTGCCACGGCGGTGTATCCGTACCTGGCCTACCAGACGCTGTTCGACCTCGGCCGCCGCGGCATCCTCAAGCTGAGCAAGGGCGGCGAGCAGTCGCAGATCGGCCGTCGCTACCGCAAGGGCGTGTACAAGGGGCTGTCCAAGATCATCTCCAAGATGGGCATCTGTACCGTGGCCAGTTACCGTGGCGCGCAGTTGTTCGAGATCGTCGGCCTGGAACCGGACGTGGTGGACCTGTGCTTCCCGGAGACGCCATCGCGCGTCGGCGGGGTGGGTTTTGCCCGGCTGGATGCAGAAGCGCGCGAACTGACCGTGCAGGCCTGGGACGACCAGGTGCAGCCGGACGTGGGTGGCCTGCTGAAGTACGTGCACGGCGGCGAATACCACATGTACAACCCGGACGTGGTCATGACCCTGCAGCGCGCCTCGCGCTCCGGCGACCCGGCACACTGGCAGGCCTACTGCGATGCCGTGCATGCGCGACCGCCGTCGGCCCTGCGCGACCTGCTGCAGCTGGTGCCGGCCGCCACGCCGATGCCGCTGGATGAAGTGGCACCGGCCAGCGAGCTGTTCCCGCGTTTCGACACCGCCGCGATCAGCCTGGGCGCATTGTCGCCGGAGGCGCACGAAGCGCTGGCCATTGCGATGAACCGCCTGGGCGGCCGCAGCAACTCCGGCGAAGGCGGCGAAGACCCTGCCCGCTATGGCACGGAGAAGCGCTCCAAGATCAAGCAGGTGGCCTCCGGACGCTTCGGTGTCACCGCCGAGTACCTGGTCAACGCAGAAGTCCTGCAGATCAAGGTCGCGCAGGGCGCCAAGCCAGGTGAAGGCGGCCAGCTGCCCGGCCACAAGGTCAACGAGCTGATCGCACGACTGCGCTATGCCAAGCCGGGCATCGGCCTGATCTCGCCGCCGCCGCACCACGACATCTACTCGATCGAAGACCTGGCCCAGCTGATCTACGACCTCAAGCAGGTCAACCCGACCGCGCTGGTGTCGGTGAAGCTGGTCAGCCACGCCGGCGTGGGTACGATCGCCGCAGGCGTGGTCAAGGCCGGCGCGGACCTGATCACCATCTCCGGCCATGACGGCGGCACCGGTGCGTCACCGGTCAGCTCCATCCGCTACGCCGGTGTCCCGTGGGAGCTCGGCGTGGCCGAAGCGCACCAGGCGCTGGTCGGCAACGAACTGCGCGGACGCACGATCCTGCAGACCGACGGCGGGCTGAAGACCGGCCTGGACGTGGTCAAGGCCGCGATCCTGGGCGCGGACAGCTTCGGCTTCGGCACCGGTCCGATGATCGTGCTGGGCTGCAAGTACCTGCGCATCTGCCATCTCAACAACTGCGCCACCGGCGTGGCCACGCAGGACGAGCGCCTGCGCGAGAACTACTTCACCGGCCAGCCCGAGCGCGTGGAGAACTTCTTCAGGCTGCTGGCCGAAGAGGTGCGCGGCTGGCTGTCGGTACTGGGCGTGCGCTCGCTGGAGGACATCGTCGGGCGTACCGAGCTGCTGCGACAGATCGACACGGCGCCGCGCGAAGGCGTGCGCGTGGACCTGTCGCGGCTGCTGGCCGATGCGCGCTACGAAGGCAGCCACTGCGCGGCACAGCGCCTGTACGAGTCACCGGACAGCCTGGCCACGCAGATGGATGGCCTGCTTGCCGATGCAATCGCCAACAAGCGCGGGGGTGACCACCGCTTCCTGATCCACAACACCGACCGCAGCATCGGCACCCGCCTGTCGGGCACCATCGCCCGCGCGCACGGCAACCAGGGCATGGCCGACGCGCCGCTGGAGCTGCGCTTCCGCGGCACCGCCGGGCAGAGTTTCGGTGCGTTCAACGTGGGTGGCCTGCACCTCGAAGTCGAAGGGGAGGCCAATGACTACGTAGGCAAAGGCATGGCCGGCGGCCGCCTGGTCGTACGCCCGCCGCGGGGTGCCCGCTTCGAGGCGCGCAGCACGGCGATCATCGGCAACACCTGCCTGTACGGCGCCACCGGCGGCGAACTGTTCGCCGCAGGCCGTGCCGGCGAGCGCTTCGCGGTGCGCAACTCCGGCGCGCTGGCGGTGATCGAAGGCGCCGGCGACCACTGCTGCGAATACATGACCGATGGCGTGGTGCTGGTGCTGGGCAAGGTCGGGCTGAACTTCGGCGCCGGCTTCACCGGCGGGCTGGCCTACGTGCTGGACGTGGACCGCGACTTCGTGGACCGCTACAACCACGAGCTGATCGACATCCACCGTGTTTCGGCCGAAGGCTTCGAGAACTACCGCCAGCATCTGCATCGCCTGATCGGTCGCCACCGCGAACTGACCGGCAGCATCTGGGCGCAGCAGATCATGGACGAGTTCCGCGACTACATCGGCAAGTTCTGGCTGGTCAAACCCAAGGCGGCCAGCATCGAATCGTTGACCGAAACCCTGCGCCGCGCCGCGTGACGCATCGCGTTTGACGGATGCGCCGCATGCACTGGGCGCGCCGGCTTCCCCATCGCTGTAGTGCCGGCCCTGGCCGGCATCCGGAAACCCACAGAGTCCGCCATGAGCCGCAAGCACGCCTTCCAGTTCCTCGACCTGCCCCGGACCATGCCGCAACGCATCCCGGTCGAACTGCGCACCTCCGGCGACTGGGGCGAGCTGTACGGCAGGTTCGGCAAAGACGATGCCCAGTACCAGGCCGGTCGCTGCCTGGATTGCGGCAATCCGTACTGCAGCTGGAAATGTCCGGTGCACAACGCCATCCCGCAGTGGTTGCAGCTGGTGCAGGAGAACCGCATCGAGGAAGCAGCCGCGCTGTGCCACAGCACCAATCCGCTGCCCGAAGTGTGCGGCCGCGTGTGTCCGCAGGACCGCCTGTGCGAAGGCAGCTGCACGCTGGAGGAGTTCGGTGCGGTGACGATCGGCGCGGTGGAGAAATACATCGTGGACACCGCCTTTGCGCAGGGTTGGCGGCCTGATCTCAGCGCGGTGCAGCCGACCGGCCGCACCGTCGCGGTGGTCGGTGCCGGCCCTGCCGGGCTGGCCTGCGCGGATCGGCTGGCGCATGCCGGCATCACCGCGGTGGTCTATGACCGGTACGAAAAGATCGGCGGTCTGCTGCAGTTCGGCATCCCCAGCTTCAAGCTCGACAAGGACGTGATCCGTCGCCGCCGCGAAGTGCTGGAAGGCATGGGCGTGCAGTTCCGCCTGGGCGTGGAGATCGGCCGCGACGTCAGTGTCGACGAGCTGCTGCAGCGCCATGACGCGGTATTCCTGGGCACCGGCGCTTACCGGTATACCGACGGCGGGCTTGACGGCCAGGACCTGAAAGGCGTGCTGCCGGCGTTGCCGTTCCTGGTCCAGAACAGCCGGATCGTCGGCGGCGACGATCCGGCCGGCCGTCCGATCGCCGGCTGGGAAGACCAGATCGCCCTGCCCGACCTCAACGGCAAGCGCGTCGTAGTGCTGGGTGGCGGTGACACCGGCATGGACTGCGTGCGCAGTGCCGTGCGCCTGGGCGCCGCCCGGGTCACCTGCGCCTATCGCCGCGACGAAGCCAACATGCCGGGTTCCGCGCGTGAAGTCGCCAACGCGCGCGAAGAAGGCGTGCGCTTCCTGTTCAACCGCCAGCCGTTGTCGATCGAGGCGGGTGCGGATGACGAGGCGATCGGCGTGACCGTGGTCGAAACCCGGCTGGCCGAGCCCGATGCGAACGGCCGCCAGGCGGCAGTGCCGATCGACGGCAGTGAGTCGCTGCTGGAGGCGGACGTGGTGATCATCGCCTTCGGTTTTTCCCCCAGCGCACCGGCGTGGCTGTCCGCGCATGGCGTGGAGTCGGCCGGCAATGGACGGCTGCAGGTCGGCGGCCAGGGTCGCTTGCCCTTCCAGACCGCACACCCGCGCCTGTTCGCCGGTGGTGATGCGGTGCGCGGCGCCGACCTGGTGGTCACCGCGGTCGCGGAAGGACGCGATGCGGCCGCCAGCATCGCGCGCCTGCTGGCTCAGAACGCAGCAGCCTGATCCCCATCGGCGTCGCTGCGTGCTGCGGCGCTGAGGGCCACAGCGTTGGACGCGGGCCCTCGCCGATCCAGGATCGGCACGGCTGTCCCGGCTCAGCAGGCCGAGCCAGCAGGCGGCGCCTGCGGCGGCCTGCTGGCCACCGTGCCCGTCGCAGCGGTGTCGGCCGGCGGGTTGTCGTTTTCGAGCTGATTCAACTGTGCGATGCAGTCCTGCAGCCGCGACTGGATCCGCGCCCGATGCGCAGTGCAGGTCGGCCTGTCGGACTCATTGAGCTCCCGCAGCCAGCGGGCCAGTTCCACCAGGCCAAGGCTGCCGAGACCTCCCGCCATGCGATGCAGGCATTGGGCTGCTGCTTTTTCGCCCGCATCCGCGTCCGCGTCCGCCCATGCGGCCTGCAGTGCATGGAGGTCCTCCTCAAGGCTGCAGCGGAGGGTGCACACCAGCTCCGCAGCGACACCCGCGCTGCCGAAACGCTGCGCCAACACAGCAAGCGGCGGCACCGCCGGCAGCGCATCGTCGCAGGCCTGGCCTGCCAGTGCACCGGCAGGGGACGGCTCGACAAGCGGGAGTGCGGGCATGACGCGCCTGATCGCCTCGCGCAGGCGCCGCGCGGTGATCGGCTTGGCCAGCACATGGTCCACTGCCATCCAGCGCATGTGGTCGGGTTCGGCGCTCATGCCGATGATCGGCACCGGCGGCCAGCCCGCATCGCGTTCATGCTGGCGTATCGCCTGCACCAGCCCACCGCCTCCCTGCCCGGGCATCCGGTCGTCAGTGAACACCAGGTCCGGTCGGCCGGTTTTCCATGCCGCGAAGGCCTGCTCGCCGTCGCTTGCGACGTCGACCTCCAGCTGCAGGCCGCGCAGCCACCACTGCATCAGCAGCTGCTGGGTCGGGTGGTCTTCGACCACCAGCACCCGTGCCGGCGGCGTGCCTGCGGCCGGAACCATGCCCTGGGCTGCCTGTCGTGGCGACACCGCTGGCGGTGCAGCGGCTGCAGCGCGGGGCAGCCACAGCTGCAGCACTACCCGCGTGCCGCGCGCGGGCTCGCTGTGGAGTCGCAGCTGCCCGCCCATCGCCCGCACCAGCTGCCTGCAGATGCCCAGGCCAAGACCCGTGCCGCCGTGTGTCCGCGCCGTTGCCACGCCCGCCTGCGCAAAAGGGGTGAAAATCGCCTGCTGGCGTTCCGGCGCGATGCCGATGCCACTGTCGGCCACCTCGATGCGCAGCTGCTGGGCCGACGCGGTTTCGTGCATGACCTGCACGTGCAGTGACACGTATCCCTGCTCGGTGAACTTGATGGCATTGCCCACCAGGTTGAACAGGATCTGCCGCAACCGCGTGCCATCCCCCATCAGGCGGCCTGCCAGGCACTCGTCCAGGTGCAGGCGCATCTCGAGCGATTTCGACAGTGCGACCGGACGCAGCAGGGCATCAACGCTGCGCACCAGTCCGGGCACGTCCACGGGCGCGCACTGCAGTGCCATCGCCGGGCCGTCGCCGACCGACAGCGCGGCCACGTCCTGCAGTATCCGCTCCAGCATCGTTGCAGCGTCTTCCAGCGCCGCCAGGGCAGCGCGCTGCCGGGCATCCAGCGGTTCACGCTGCAGCGTCTGCAGGTGGCGCAGCAGGTTGCGCATCGGTGCACTGATGCCCAGACCGAGCGTGGACACCCACTGCCCACGCACGTCCGCATCACGGGCGGCGTCGGCATGCGCCTGCTGGATGGCGCGCTCGCGTGAGTCGGCGTCGGAGACGTCCATCCAGTACCCGCTCCAGTGCTGTCGACCCGCGCCGTCCAGCATCGGCCAGGCCCGCATCCTGACGCTTCGCAGGCCACGGACGCCTGCTGCGCGGAAGCGCAGATCGACAGGCTGAGTGCGGGCCACCGCACGCAGCAGCGTGGCCATCACCCGCTTGCGGTCACGTCCGCAGACAGCGGCCAGCAGACGCGATGGATCGTCCCGCAGCTCGTTCGGGCTGGCACTGAACAGCTGTGGCGTATCCCCGGCCAGCATGTCGATCGCAAGACGGCCATCGCGCGCGCGTTGCGCCTGGAACACGACGACCGGCAGGTTGCCGGTCACTTCCTCCACCCTTCGCTGCAGTTGGCGTCGACGGCGTCCTGCATCACGCAGCCGGGCATATCCCCTGGCGTGCAGCAGTCCGATCGCGCCCAGCGCCGCGACCGCACCCAGCAGGGCCAGCGATGGCATCCAGCCTGGCGCGGTGCCATGCACGGCAACGGCCTGCCGGACCGCACGCCGCGCCGCATCCGGAGACCGCATCCACTGCCGTTCGTACGCCAGCAGGAGGCCACTGCAGTCGGGTGCGACAGACAGCCCCAGCACATCATCGAATCCGGCCACCGGGTTGATCACCAGGCCATCGTCGTGGGAGGCGGGACGCACATCAGCGAGCAACAGGACATTGGCGACCACCGCATCCACCTGCCCGGAGTGCAGCATCGCCAGCGCGTGGGCCGCGTCGCGCGCGCGCAGGGTGCGCCCCGGCAGGCCGGCCACGGACGGCGGCAGGGGATCGAGCACCGCGACGCGGCGATGGCGGAGATCGTGCGGCTGCAGGATGAGCCCGTCGCCCTCTCGGCTGGCGACCCCGTTGGGCACGCGAAGTGCGATGGGACCCTGCCGCCAGGAAGCCGGCAGGCTGCGCGGAGGAAGGCCGATCACCGCGTCCAGCCGCCCTTCCGCGGCGGCTGCGTGCAGCGTGGCGGCGGGCCCGGGATGAAGGGTGATACGTTCGAGCGGCAGCAGCGGGAGCAGGGCCGCCACTGCGCCGCGAGGCGCATCGCCGGAGCCCGAGGCGAGGGGCGCGCGGTCGGTGGGGTAACCCAGGCGGACCTGGGGTAAGGCATGGCCGTTGCCGTGGCACAGGACATCGGATGACATGGAGCCAGCGGATGCACCTTCGGCGCCGGCGTGGCGCGGTGCCAGGGCCAGCCAGAGCAGGACGAGCGCAGCACAGGCAGGGGCTATGCGGGGCACCGCGATGTCGTCCTCGTTCTGCATCCCATGACCTGTCGACGCTAGCAGTGCTGCGCGAGGGCGCCATCAGGATTGCTGCATTGGCGTCCTGGCCTGACGCCACGCAGGCTCTACACTGCACAGCGACCCGTGGGAGACTGCTCATATGCGACTTGGCCTGGCTGCCAACCGACTGCACCATCAGGACCACGACGCCGCGTTGTTCCGCTTCCTGCGCTGCAGTGAAGCGGGGCTGCGGGAGCTTCAATGTGCCCTGCATGCGGTAGGGCGCACATTCGAGGCCATCCAGCAGCACGGTCCGCTGCAGGGCGATCCCCTGGTCGTGCGCTACCCGCACGGTCGCGCAGGCGGGCTGATGAAGCTGGTTGCCGAGGTCGTCGGCATGGCCGATGGACGCTGCCTGGATGGAGCGATCTATCTGATGGATCCGGTTGATCCTTCATCAATCTTCCCGGAGGCCATCGCACTCAAGCGTCAGTGTGTCATCCACGCCAAGCCATTCATTTCGACCGTGGCCAGCGCGCGGGACTGGGTGGAGGTGGAACGCCTGCACCTGGGCCTGCCCGCCGATCCCGGTGCGGACGACCTGCATGCATTGGAGCAGCAGACACTGGCGCTGATAGCGCACGATGCGATGAAGCCTGCGATGCTGGCATTCGCCGATGCGCACTTCGACGTGCTCTCGCGCTTCGCCAGACGGATCGGAACCGGCACCACCGGGCAACGCCTGAACGAACTGGCCTGGAGCCGCGGCTGGCCGACAGGTCTGCCCTGGGTGCAGCGCTACCAGAGTGGCCCGATGGGCGGCGACGCACAGATTGCCGACGAGGTGCTGGAGGGACACTGCCAGCGTGCGGTGTTCTTCGAAGACCCGCATGTGGCACGCCAGCACGAAGCCGACATCCAGCTGCTGGAACGCGCAGTCACCACCGTCACCGACCACGCCGTGTGCATCACCGCACCGCGCGTAGCCGACCGCTGGGCAACCGCCACCGCGATCCGCCAACGCCAGAAAGGCCAGCGGCCTACAGCAGCTGCCGCAGCATCGCCTTCAGCCGGCGACCTTCAAGCTGGAAGTAGTCGCGCTGTTGCCGCCAATGCGGGAACCGCTGTTCCACCTCGTGCCAGAACGCCGGCGAATGATTAGCCTGAAGCAGGTGGCAGAGCTCGTGCACCAGCACGTACTCGAAAGCTTCCGGGCGCCCGAGCACCAACGCCAGGTCCAGTGCCATGCTCCCATCGGGCGCCAATGATCCCCACTGCGAGGACATCACCTTCAATCGGAGGCGGGTCGGCGCACGTGGCAGTCCGGGCAGGTAGCGAGGCAACCAGCGGCCCACATCGGCACGGGTCTGCGCTTCGTAGAACTCGCGCAGCAACCGCTTCAACGTCGTGGCCGTCGCACGCGCCGGCCAGTGCACGCAGGCCCCGTCGGCGTCGACCTCCAGTTTCGCGTAGCGCCCGGCCTGCCATCGCACCGGCAGCAGCTCTCCGCGCAGCGGCAGCAGCCCGGGCTCGCCGGGCACCAGCGGCGGCGGGACGCGGTCGGACTGGTAGTGCCGCAGCTGCTCGGCCAGCCAGCCACGGTGCTGCTCCAGGAAGCGCTCACCGGTCTGCAGGCTCGCCCGCAGCGGCAGGGTCAGGCGTGCGCCCCGTTCGTCCACGCTCAGCTTGATGCGACGGGCACGCGGATCGCGCACCCGCAGGACATCGATCTCCCCATCATCCAGCCGCAGCCGCACCGTATCGCGTTGCACGGTAGCGGGCGCTGGCGGGGACAGCAGTCGGCGGAGCAGGGGACTCATGCGACCAGCATACGCCGCAGCACGCCGACCCGTGTCAGCACGTTCCGCAGCGACCTGTTCAGTCAGCCTTGCTCAGCTTGAAGGCGTCTTCCAGCAGCAGGAACAGCCGGCGGATCTCGGCACTCTGCAGCGCGAAGCGCGCATCCAGTTCGGCGCGACGGCCATCGTCGTCGGAGTGTTCCAGCTGGTCCAGCGCGCCATCGAGGAACTTCAGCTTGCGGACGATCAGGTCGTCACCCAGCACGAAGGACAGGTTGTCTTCGAACAGCAGCGCCAGCCTGGTGACCTGCTTGCCGGCGTCCAGGTGCTTGTCGATTTCGTCGCAGCGCAGCTCCTGATGCTGGCACTTCACCACGGCGCCACCCTCGGCGGGGTCCTTCATCTCGCATTCTTCGCCCAGTGACAGGCCGGTCGGCAGTGTCTCGCCGGCAATCCAGCCGGTCAGGATGGAACGCGGCGCCACCTCGGCGTTCAGCGGCATCGCCGGGAAGCTGCCCAGCAGTCCGCGGATGTCGGACATGAAGTATTCGGCGGTCTTGCGGCTGGACGTATCCACGACCACGTAGCCGTGCTGCAGGTCGAGGAATGCATCGTTGCGCGCGTTCTTGACGAAGGCGCGCGGCAGCAGCTCGTGCAGCAGGTCGTCCTTCATCCGCTTGCGCTCGCGGCCGCCGGGGCGCCGGCCTTCATTGGACTCGATTTCCTCCAGCTTGCGCTCCAGCAGGTCGTTGACCACCGCGCCGGGCAGGATCTTGTCCTCGCCGCCGACGGTGAGCCACAGGTGATCGCCCTGGCGGTTGGAGAACTGTTCCTTCTCCTCGCGGCCGAATGGAGAGATGAAACCGCGCGAGCTCATTTCCAGCGGCCCGACCGGCTTGAGCAGGGCATTGGGCAGCAGGGTGTCCACTTCGGAGAAATCAGTCGCGGTGGGAAAGCGGAAGAACGTCAGGTTGCGAAAGAACATGGAATTCCGGAATCAGGAGTAAAGGGCGCCGGCGCCATCATCGGGCACGGCGGTCTCAGGGGCTGCGCCGCCATCGCGGCGCCCCAGCGAAAGGAAATCAAACAACGTGGCGTCGGCCAGCTGGGACGGATGGATGTTGGCCATGGCACGCGCGATCTGGTCTACGCGCCCGGGGTGGTCGACATCCCACTGGGCCAGCATCTGTTCCACCTGGCGGCGCTGCAGGTTGGCCTGGCTGCCGCACAACGTGCAGGGAATGATCGGGAACCGGCGTGCGTCGGCATACGCGACGATATCGCGCTCCCGCACATAGGCCAGCGGTCGGATCACCACGTGCCGCCCGTCATCGCTGCGCAGCTTCGGCGGCATGCCCGACAGCCGCGCGTGGTGGAACAGATTCATGAACAGGGTGGCCACCATGTCATCGCGGTGGTGGCCGAGTGCGATGCGGGTAAAGCCATGCGTGGCGGCGTGGTGGTACAGCGCGCCGCGCCGCAGCCGCGAACAGAGCGAGCACATCGTGCCACCGTCCGGAATGACCCGCTTGACCACCGAGTAGGTGTCCTGCTCGATGATCTGGAACGGCACGCCGAGTCGGGCCAGGTAGCCGGGCAGCACGTCGGCGGGGAAGCCGGGCTGCTTCTGGTCGAGGTTGACCGCCACCAGTTCGAACGGAACCGGCGCCCTCCGCTGCAACTGCAGCAGCATGTCCAGCAGGGTGTAACTGTCCTTGCCGCCGGACAGGCACACCATCACCTTGTCGCCCGCTTCGATCATGCCGTAATCGGCAATCGCCTGGCCGACCTGCCGACGTATCCGCTCGCCCGTTTCCTCCGCGCGCCGCTTCGACCCGCCGGCAGCGCGGGGCGAGGGATCGGCGAGGGTCACGAAAGCTGTCATGCCGCCATTCTACCGGCTGCCACGCCGGTGGAATGGCCACGCCCACCACCGGTTCGCCCTGCACTCACCGTCGCTGTGTATGCTTTCGGGGTGGACACTTACACACCCGCCGAAATCACCGAGCGTCTGGTCGCGCTGCGCGCCGATCACCGCGCGCTGGACGAGCGCATCACCCGCATGGCCGCCAACGGCGATGATGATCTGGAGTCCAAGCGCCTCAAACGTCATCGCCTGCAGCTGAAAGACTGCATCGCGCGGCTGGAAAGCCTGCAGATTCCCGACGAACCCGCCTGACCCCGGTTCCGGGCGTGCACCGGCGCGGCGGCAGAAGGCAGGCCCGACCGCGCCGCGCTCCGCCTCACGGGCCGTGCGCCAATGACGGATCAGTCCTGCGGCGCGGTATCGTCCGGCCGGGCCGCTTCGGGGCTGACGCGCTCGATCGTGTGCCGCAGCTCGCGACCGAGGATGAACTTTGCATCCTTCGCCCAGCCATCCAGCCGGGCGTCGAACACCAGCCGGCTGTTCTCGTCCGGCCACACCAGCCGCAGTTCGCGCAGCTTCTGGATGAAACCGCGGAACAGGGTCTTGTCGAAGAACTCCGGTGCCGCCGGGGCGTACAGCAGGCTCAGGCGCTGCGCCGCCTGCTGGCAGAGGCTCTCCAGCTCGGCTGCGCCCAGCGTGCCGGGGCCGTTCTTGACCAGCACGGAAATGGCGATGTAGTAGCGCTCGAACGCCTGTTGCAGCGAGTGGCCGATGGCGCGCAGGCGGAACACCTCGTCGGTCTGGCCGGTATTGCGCGACAGGACGCCGCCCTCGTCCTCGCCGACCTGCTGCAGCAGCCCTTCGCGGATGAACAGATCGATGGTCTGTTCGATGCGCTGGCCGAACTCGTCTTCAGTCCACGGCAGGAACAGTTCGGCCTGCAGGAACGGGTACACGGTGCGCCCCAGCCGTACCAGGCCGGCCCGGCCCATGCGGCGGTTGTTCTGGAAGCAGCACGCCACCCACGACGAGGCGGTGAACAGGTGCAGCACGTTGTTGCGGAAGTAGCTGAGCAGCACCGCGGTATCGCCGCTGACGCTGAGCACATCGCCCAGCGGATGCTTGACCCGGGTCAGCACGTTGATTTCTTCGGCGTGGGCGATGATGCGCTCCGGCGAATGCGGCGTCACCGTCACCCGGTCCGAATAGGGCATTTCTTCCAGCAGGGTCTTGCACAGCTGGATCTGTGCGATCAGATCGGCTTCGCCCATCGCATGCTTGGGCGTGGACAGCAATGCGAGCGCCAGCAGGTTGATCGGATTGACGTCGGCGGCGCCGTTGATGCGCACCTGGATCCGCTCGGCCAGCGTATCCACCGTCGTGGACAGCCACGCCGGTTTTTCGTCTTCAGCCACCGCCTGCCCGTTCCAGTCCGGTGCCTTTTCAGCCAGCACGTCGTTGAGCGCGATCGGCTCACCGAAGTTCACCACCACCTGGCCGAAGTTCTGCTTGAGCACCTTGGGGATGCCCCACAGCAGCGACCAGATCGACTCCTTCTCCTTCGGCCGTCCGGTCAGTTCGTCCAGGTAACTGCTGCCTTCCATCAGCTTTTCGTAGCCGATGTAGATCGGCTGGAACAGCACCGGCCGGCGCGGCTGGCGCAGGAACGCCTTGAGCGTCATCGAGATCATTCCGCCCTTGGGCTGCAGCAGGCGCCCGGTGCGCGAGCGGCCTCCTTCCACGAAGTATTCGATGGAATAACCGCCAGCGACCAGCTGGGCGACGTACTCGCTCAGTACGGCCGAATACAGCGCATTGCCACGGATGGAGCGACGGATGAAGAACGCACCGCCCTTGCGCAGCAGCGTACCCACCACCGGCAGGTTGAGATTGATGCCGGCCACGATGTGCGGCGGCACGATGCCACGGTCATACAGCAGGTAGGACAGCAGCAGGTAATCCATGTGGCTGCGGTGGCTGGGGACGTAGACCACTTCATGGCCCGGCGCAGCCGCCTTGAACTTTTCAAGATGGTGGACCAGCACGCCGGCATAGATCCGGTTCCACACATGACTGAGCATGAAGCTCGCCGACCGCACGGCCGGGCTGGAGTAATCAGCGGCGATTTCCCAGGCATAGGCATGCGCCTTCTTCCAGGCGTCGGCAGGCTTGCTGTTGTCGCGCCGCGCCTGGGCAGCGATCGCCTCACGCACCGGTTCGGACTGCAGCACCTGGTCCACCAGCAGGCGGCGGGTAGACAGGTCGGGGCCGATGACCGACTCGCGGATGCGGCGGAAGTGCGTGCGCAGCACGCGCTGCAGCTTGCGCACCGTGCGCTCCGGATCCAGCCCCTCGTCCACGGTCGAGCGCAGCGAGATGGGCGGGGCAAAGCGCACGATCGTGCTGCGACCGTTCAACAGCACGGCAAGCAGGCGACGGAAGCGGCCGACCAGCGCCCAGTTTTCCGAGAACAGCACGGCGAACCAGCCGCTCTGTTTGTCCGGTGCCCGGCCGACGAAGATCGAGACCGGCACCAGATGGACGTCCAGTTCGTCACGTACCCGATGCGCCTGCAGCACCTTGGCCAGCGAATCGGAGTGGGTCTTGGCGCCGCGCTGCTCCGGGATGATGGAGTTGCTGGAACTGCGCCGGGACAGCGCGACGTAGGCGCGCTTGCGGCCGGTGGGGTCGCCGGGCAGCGGCACCAGCGGCGACGGCAGCCCGGCCTGGCGGCAGGCCTTGTCCAGGATCAGTGCGTTGGAGAGGCCGTAATCCTCCAGCACGTAGACCACCGGCCGGCCGTCGTTGTACTGGCCAGGATCTTCCGGTTCGATGTCCAGCGACAGCCACGGTTCGAACAGGCGCCCCAGCAGCCGCGCCCACCAGGGCCGGCGACCCGCCCCCGCGCGCGCGGCCACATGCGGCGGCACGTGGCCGTCGGTCATCGGGGATACGCGCGCCGGATCGACGGCGGGCTGCTCGGGTTGTTGGCCGGGGAACGGCAGCGGGTTCTGTTTCGACATCGGCGCCATTATGGCTTAGCCGGAGGGGTTGCATCGCCTGGCGTTCCGGAACCGGGTTCAATGGCCCCGGCCGCAGCCGGTTCGCTGGCAGCGGCCCGGGCCGCCTCCGCCTTGCGCAACAGGGCATCGGTGTCGGCCAGCGTGCGGGTCAGATACCAGTGCCCGTCGCGCCGGGTCAACGGAATCTGCAGGCTGACGGACTCCCCTGCCAACGGATACTCCAGGCGCACCAGCGCGTTGTCACCCTGCTGTGACAGCACCTCGCCGGTAAGCCCGCGCAGGGAAGCGTCCACGTCCAGTCCATAGCTGGCCAGCACGGATTTCAGCGTGGCGAGAAACGGACCGAGCTGCTGCAGGCTGGCCACCATGCCCAGCTGCTGCAGCTGCGCATCGTCCGTGATGCCGACGGCCACGGCCGAGCGGGTCAGCGTCGCGATGCTGGCACGCGCGCGGGCCCGGTCACTGATGGGCGCGTCGGCAGCCCAGGCCGCCAGGGTCTGGACCACCTGCACGTAGTGGGCGCGCTGGCTGGCAGTGAACCGGGTCTCATGGCGCAGGTACTGGACGCCGAACAGCCCCATCGATTGGGCCGCCTGGCGCACCGCGGCCGTCTGGCCGGCCAGCTGGCGGTCAAAGCTTCGCTGCAGGGTCTGACGGCTGTCATCAGCGGAAAGCGCCTGCAGCATGGGCAGCAGCTGATCGTGCAGCGGCAACTCGGTCAGCGGCCAGCGGCTGTGGCCCTCGCTCCAGGCCTGCTCCAGCGCGGCGTACTGGGACGGCGGCACCGACAGGCGGGCATAGCTGACCAGATCATTGTCGGCTATGGCACGGGCCATGTCCTGCACTGCTGCGACCGGTTCGGCCGGTGACGCCGCCGGTTGCGTCGCCTCGCGCTGGCAGGCTGCCAGCGCCACCAGCAGCAGGATCGCACTGGCCCAGCCAGCGGTGGGACGCTGCGCGCGTAGTGGTGATTTCGACATGGTGGTTCGGACTCCCCAGACCGGACTGCATCTTGAAGGGTGTTGCCTGTCAGCAGCAAGACAGTCGTGGCTTTCCTGCACTCGGCCAGGTGCCGGGTGCGGCATTGAACCATACCGACCGCGCGTTAACCGGCTTGCGTCACTGCATGCCCGTGGTTTCCCTGAAGGAGAAGTAGGTCATTTGCCCTTCGGCGGGATTGTGCGCAACCGGTCACTGATCGCGCGGATGCCCGGCAGCGCAATGGAGTCCGGCATTCCGCCGGCTACGAGGGTTTTCCGATGCGCGCTCCCATTGCTGTCATCCTTGCAACGCTGCTTTTCCAGCCAGCGCTGGCTGCCGGTGCCGGAAACGACGGTCCTGTCCAGCCTCTGATTGTCGGGGGCACCGATGTTGCCGACGGCGGGTATCCGTTTCTTGTCAGCCTGCAGTTCGCCTCGCCTGGCTCGCTGTACGACAACCATTTCTGTGGCGGTACTCTGATCTCCCCCTCGTGGGTGCTGACCGCAGGCCACTGCGCCCAGACCCTGCCCGCGCGGATCAGCGTCCACGCCGGCACCACCGACCTGACAGCCGGCGGCGGGTCCGACCATGCCGTGGCCGCCATCCATGTCCATCCCGCCTATCGCCAGGGAAACAAGCCTGAGAACGACGTGGCATTGCTGCGGTTGCGCACCCCGGTGCCCGGCGCACGCACCGTCGGGTTACCCGGCGTGGACGGCGCAGCGTATGAAGTGCCGGGCACCCCGCTGACGGTCGCTGGCTGGGGCGCCCTGCAGTGGACAGGCAGCAGCCCGTCACGGATGCAGGAAGTCAGCGTGCCCTACATTGCCACCAGCGAATGCCAGCGCCTCTACGCCGGACGTTTTGATGTGCGCCCCGACGTGGAAATGTGTGCCAGCATGGCCGGCAAAGATGCCTGCCAAGGCGATTCGGGCGGTCCGCTGTTCGTGGAGGAGGCGGCCGGCCAGTGGCAGCAGCTCGGCGTGGTGAGCTGGGGCGCAGGGTGCGCGCGCGGTGACTCGCCCGGCGTCTACGCCCGCCTGGCCGATGCCGGCATCATCGATTTCATCCGCACCACCTGGACGCAGGATTGAGCCGCGTCCCCTCGCAGACTCAGCGTTGCAGGGCCATCCGGATCTCCTGCTGGATGGCCCGCGCAGCGGACGCCGGGTCGACAGCGAGCCGGACCGGACGCCCGACGACGATCGCATCGGCGCCGTCGCGGAAGGCTCGCGCGACATCGACGGTGCGTTTCTGGTCATCGCCGACGGGACCGGCCGGCCGGATGCCCGGGCAGACGATGGAAAACCCCGCGCCGGTCGCAGCGCGGATCGGCGCCGCTTCCTGGCCGGAGGCGATCACCCCGTCGATGCCGGCCGCCTGCGCCGCCAGCGCGCGCTCGACCACGACCTCGACCGGCGCGCGGTCGATGCCCATTCCGGCGAGGTCCTCACGGGCCATCGAGGTCAGCACCGTCACCGCCAGCAGTCGCATGTCACCCCCGACGACGGCCGCACAGGCGTCCATCATCGCCGGGTGCCAGCCGTGGATCGTGCAGTAACTGACCGGCCACTCGGACAGGCGCTTGACCACCGCTGCGGCGGTGGCCGGGATGTCGAAGAACTTGAGGTCGACGAAAACGCGCTTGTCGCGGCGCGCCAGTGCATCGAGAACCTGGAAATAGTCCCCTGATGCCAGCAGTTCCATGCCGATCTTGTAGAACGACACGCTGTCACCGAGGCGCTCCACCCAGTCCAGCGCCTGCGCGCGGTCCGGCACGTCCAGCGCGAAGATCAGGCGCTCGTCATCGCGCAGCGGCAGCGGGCCCCGGCTCACGGTGCGTAGTCCAGCGCCGCGCGCTTGGCGTCATGCCGAGCCTGGCGCGGCTGCGCGTAATCGTTGTTGAACTGCGCCGGCTCCCAGCCGCCGTAGGTCGGGTTGGGCAGCATCCACCAGCGCTCACCGAACCAGTCGTGGTACTGCTGCAGCAACGCAGCACGCCCGTCCGGCGTATTGGCGGTGACTTCGACGAAGTCGCCCAGCTGGTCGCCGAACTGCATCAGCACGCGGTATTGCTGACCCGCCAGGCGACGGCGGCAGTTCTTCTCGCTGCCGGCCTGTTCGCAGCCGGGGACGACCGTGCCCAGGCCCAGGAAGACGCTGTCGTCGGCCACCGGCAGGCCCACGGCACGCAGGTTGGCCAGGGTGGCCTCCTTGAGGTGCACGGCACGGTTGGAGATGTAGACCAGGGTGATGCCTCTTTCATTGGCGGCGCGGGCGAAGTCGACCACACCCGGGACCGGCTTGGCCTTTTTCTCGGCCACCCACTGGTCCCACGTCACTTCATCGTATTCCTTGCCGTCGCGGACCAGCCGCGCCTGGTAGGGCGAGTTGTCCAGCACGGTTTCATCCAGGTCCAGTACCACCGCCGGCTTGAGACCCTTGGCGTCGTTGCCCCGCTCTTCCGGCACCAGTGCATCCCAATGGGCTTCCTTGAGGGCGCTGTCGAGACGGTCGGCCGCAGCGCGGTAGGTCTGCTCGGCCGCCGCCTTGTACTCCTCCGAACGCTGCACCCAGAGCACGGCGTTCAGGTTGTCATTGGCGCTGCTGTCCAGGGTGTTGTCCGGCGCCGCTGGCGCAGAGGCCGGCGCCTCGGTGGCGGGGACCGGCACGGCGTCGCGCTTGCA
The DNA here is from genome assembly GCA_037033225.1 of Pseudomonadota bacterium. GTDB lineage: Bacteria > Pseudomonadota > Gammaproteobacteria > Xanthomonadales > Xanthomonadaceae > Stenotrophomonas. Next base: position 31,986 of record JAZBLM010000004.1, on the reverse strand, counting down.
GGCGCCCAGGCCCAGCACGGCGACAGCGATCAGGGACAGCGGAAGAGGAGCGGTACGACGGCGCATTGGCTTCACCATGTTCAGAACCGGGCCATTTTAACGGCAAAGCAGACAGGGTCAGCGGCTATGCTTGGGGGTTGTCGCACCGACCCCTCTGGAGCCTGCCATGACCGATGCCCCCACCGCCCCTGCCCGCCCGCTGCTGGATGCTGTCCAGGCGCGGCTGCTCGGCTGCCTGGTCGAAAAGGAAGCGACGACGCCGGACACCTATCCGCTGACGGTCAACGCCGCCCAGTCGGCCGCCAACCAGAAAACGGCGCGCGATCCACTGATGAGCGTGGATGCGGGCACTGTCCAGCATGCACTGAGGCAACTGGAGACGATGGGCCTGGCGCGGCAGCACTTTTCCTCGCGCGCCGACCGCTACGAGCATCGCCTGCAGGCCGCGCTGGACCTGACCCGGCAGCAGACGGTGGTGCTGGCGCTGCTGCTGCTGCGCGGACCGCAGACCGTGGGCGAGCTGGTCACCCGTGGCGAGCGCCTGCATCGCTTCGCCGACGCGGACGAGGCACGCCACGCGATCGAACGGCTGCAGCAGCGCGAGCTGGTCGTCGTGTTGCCGCGCGCCAGCGGGCAGCGCGAAGACCGCTACATGCACCTGCTGTGTGGTGAGGTGGATGGCGCCGCACTGGCGGCGACGTTCAGCGCTGCCGGAACCCCTGCGTCAGCGGGCCAGGACGCCGCGCTGGCCGAGCGCGTCAGCCAACTGGAGTCCGCAGTGGCTGAACTGCGCGCCGAGCTCGAGGCGCTGCGCGGCTGAACCCGAGGCCGGCGGGTGGCCAGCGCTAGCGCGCGACGTGCGGTGCGCCAGGCGTCGCGAACAGGGTCACCCACTCCTCGCTGCCGGGCAGCTGGATGGGCCCGCGCTGTTCCATCCCGAGCCGGCGCAGGATCGCGGCCGACGCCAGGTTGTCCGGACTGATGATGCCGTACAGGTGCTGCAGTCCCAGGCTGCCGCGCGCGTGGTCGAACACCGCCTGCGCGGCCTCTCCGCCATAGCCCTGGCCGGCAAACGCATCCAGCAACGCGTAGCCCACGTCGGGGCCCGGCAGGCCATCACGGCGCACCAGTCCCGCGTTGCCCAGCCACGCGCCATCGGACACCCGCTCGATCGCGTACATGCCGAAGCCGTTCAACGCGTAACTGTGCAGCACGCGCAGTGCGATGTATTCGCGCGCCTGCGCTTCGCTGCGCACCCCACGATCACCGATGAACCGCAGGAAGCCCGGATCATTGAGCAGGGCGAGCATGGGACCTGCATCCAGATCGGGCTCGATGGGTCGCAGGCGCAGCCGTCCGCTTTCAATCCGCACTGCCGTTCCTTCGCTGCAAAGTGTGACCGATTGTGCGCGGAGGGGGCTCAGTCGAACAAGGCCTGGATCGCGGCGAGACCGGCGTTGGCGCGCTCTTTCTTCCGCGCCGCGTCGGCCACCGGATCGGCGCCATCGCGCTGCAGCTCCTCGGCCGGCAATTCGGCGAAGAAGCGGCTGGGCTTCAACCGGACATGCTCGCCGAACTTGCGCGTCAGCTTGCTGTGGCTCATCCACAGCTGGACCTTGGCGCGAGTGATGCCGACGTACAGCAGGCGACGCTCCTCCTGCAGCGTGCCTTCGTCAAGGCTGACTTGGTGCGGCAGCACCCCGTCCTCGCAACCGACGATGAACACATACGGGAACTCCAGGCCCTTGGAGGCATGCAGGGTCATCATGCGCACCTGGTTGCCCCCGTCGTCCTTGTCATTGCGCGACAGCAGGGCCAGCTGCCCGGCCAGGTCAGCGGCCGTGGCGCCACGCGGGCCGGCCTCGAACCACTGCGCCAGTTCTTCGATATTGTTGGCGCGTCGCTGGTAGCTGGCTTCTTCCTTGGACTGCTGGCGCAGTTCACTGAGCAGCCCGGATTCCTTGGCGACCCTGCGGATCATGTCGCCCGAGGAGATCTCGCGGGTCTGCGCGCGCAGGTCGCGCAGGATGTCGGTGAAGCGTGACAGGCTGTTGGCTGCGCGCGGCGCAAGCTGCTGCAGGGCGCCGATGGCCTCGGCGGCCTGGGCCATCGGCATGTCCTTGGCCGACGCCAGCTCGGCCAGCTTGGCCAGGGTGCCTGCGCCGACGTCGCGCTTGGGTGCCTGCACCGCCCTCATGAACGCCGCATCGTCGTCCGGGTTCACCAGCAGGCGCAGCCACGCCAGGGTGTCCTTCACCTCCTGCCGTTCCAGGAACACCGTTCCGCCGGACAGGTGGTAGGGCACGCGCGCCAGCTGCAGTGCCTTTTCCAGCGGACGCGACTGGAAGTTGCCGCGGAACAGGATGCAGAAGTCACTCCACGGGACGCGCCGGGTCTGGGCGATGAACGCGATCTCGGCGGCGACCTTCTCCGCCTCGTGTTCGCTGTTGCGGCACTCCCACACGCGGATGCGCTCGCCATCGGCCTGGTCGCTCCACAGCTTCTTGAGGTGTTCATGCGGGTTGTTGGCGATCAGCGCGTTGGCTGCCCGCAGCACCCGGTTCGAGCAACGGTAGTTCTGCTCCAGCTTGATGATTTCCAGCGCAGGGTAATCACGCGCCATCTGCTGCAGGTTTTCCGGGTTGGCACCGCGCCAGGCATAGATGGACTGGTCATCGTCACCGACGCAGGTGAAGTTGCCCTTCTCACCGGCCAGCTGTTTCAGCAGCCGATACTGGGCGTCATTGGTATCCTGGCATTCGTCCACCAGCAGGTACCCGATACGTTCGCGCCAGGCCACCGCGATTTCCGGGTTTTCCTCCAGCACCTGCACCGGCAGCCGGATCAGATCGTCGAAGTCCACCGCGTTGAAGGCGGTCAGGCGCAGCTGGTAGCGCTCGTAGACGCTGGCGGCCTCCTTCTCACGGTTGCTGCGCGCCTCGCGCATCGCCTGCTCCGGCGACAGCCCGGCATTCTTGGCACGCGAGATCAGATTTTTCACGTCCTCGATGTCGTCCGGTTTGGCGCCATGCATCAGGTCCTTGACCTGGGCGTTGCTGTCATCCGAATCGAATATCGAAAAGCCGCGTTTGAGCCCCGCTGCGGCGTGCTCGATCTGCAGGAACTTCAGGCCCAGGGCATGGAACGTGCAGAGGGTGACCGCCTCGGCGTCTTCACTGCTCAGCCGTTTGGCGACGCGCTCGCGCATCTCCTTGGCCGATTTGTTGGTGAAGGTGATCGCGGCGATGCGACGCGCCGGATACCGACCGCAGCCGATCAGGTGGGCGATCTTCTCCACGATCACGCGGGTCTTGCCGCTGCCTGCGCCCGCAAGCACCAGCAAGGGACCTTCGACGTGCAGCACTGCTGCGTTCTGGGGGGGGTTGAGACCGTGCATGTGGCGCTGATTGTAGCGGCCCGGGGCCGACCTCCGCTGACCGGGGTCGGGACGGTAGAATCCGCCGATGGCCAAGCTCTATTTCTACTATTCGGCGATGAACGCCGGCAAGACCACCACCCTGCTTCAGAGCGCGCACAACTATCGCGAGCGGGGCATGCGGGTGGCGATCCTGACACCGCGCCTGGACAACCGTGCCGGCACCGGGGTGGTCGCCTCGCGCATTGGACTGAAGGCCGACGGCATGGCCTTCGAGCGCGGGACGGACCTGCAGCGCGCGGTGGAGGCCGACATCGCCGCCCATGGCGCGCTGGGCTGCGTGCTGGTCGACGAGGCGCAGTTCCTCAGCCGGGCGCAGGTCTGGCAGCTGAGCGAGGTGGTCGACCAGCTGCGTATCCCGGTGCTCTGTTACGGCCTGAGGACCGATTTCCGCGGCGAGCTGTTCGAAGGCAGCCAGTATCTGCTGGCCTGGGCCGATGAGATGCAGGAGATCAAGACCATCTGCCACAGCGGCAAGAAGGCGACGATGACCGTGCGCGTGGATGAGCACGGACACGCCGTCCAGGACGGACCGCAGGTGGAGATCGGCGGCAACGAACGCTACGTGTCGGTCAGCCGCGCCGAGTTCAAGCGCATCACCCGGGGCGAAGGCCACATCGAGCAGTTGCCGCTGCCGCTGTAGCAGGGCAGTCGACCATGGGTCGACTCTACCGGGACTGCGCGAAGGGCAGTCGACCATGGGTCGACGCTACCGGGACTGCGCGAAGGGCAGTCGACCATGGGTCGACTCTACCGGGGCTGCGCGAAGGGCAGTCGACCATGGCTCGACTCTACCGGGGCTCGGGCTGGCTCAGTACAGCGTGCGCTCGGGCGCGCCGGCGGGGGGCGGGCTGTACTGGTAGAGCCAGGTTTCGGTCAGCGTCCTGCCCCCGCTGCGCAGGAACAGCCGGATATCGATCTGCGCGGTACTGTCGTCACCCGGTACCAGGTCGAACATCGCACGATAGCCCTTGATCTCGCGCAACGGACGCGCGGACACGATCTCCACCTTGCCGCGACTGACCTGCAGCACGGCTTCCACCTCGGCCTTGTCGATCAGGCCGGCCAGCTCACCGCCGACGAAATCGACAGCGAACCGCCACGAGAAGTGCTCGCGCTTCTTGCCGATGATGCCGCCCAGGCCGGTCCGGCTGGCTACCGCATGGGCGAGCGTCGGGCGCGCCGGCGGCTCGGCACCCCAGTACAGGCGGTAGCCCATGAGCAGCTCCTGGCCGGCCTGCGGCTTGGCCGCCGGGTTCCAGAAGGCCACGATGTTGTCGAAGGTCTCGTCCACCGTCGGGATTTCGACCAGCTGCACCGAACCCTCGCCCCATTCGCCCTTGGGCTCCACCCAGAGGCAGGGCCGCTTCTCGTAGAAGACGCCGTCATCCTGGTAATGATCGAAATTGCGGTCGCGTTGCAGCAGGCCGAAGCCGCGTGGATTGCGGTCGACGAACATGTTGAAGCGCAGTTCACGCGGGTTGACCAGCGGACGCCAGATCCATTCCCCGCTGCCGGTCCACATGGCCAGTCCGTCGGTGTCATGGATTTCCGGGCGCCAGTCCCAGTCCATGCGGCGGTCATTCTCACCAACCTGGAACATGCTGGTACACGGGGCGATGCCCAGACGCTCGATGGCCTTGCGCGGATACAGTGCGCTGTCCACGTCCATCAACAGCACATCGCCATTGGTGATGGCGAAGCGGTAGGCACCGGCGACACTGGGAGAATCCAGCAGGGCATAGACCACCAGCGTCTCGGAGGTGGCGTCCGGTCGTTCCAGGTAGTACTCGATGAAGTCAGGAAACTCTTCCGGTCCACCGGTTCCGGTATCGATCGCCAGGCCACGGGCGGACTGCCCGTACTGGCCCTCCTTGCCCACGGCGCGGAAATAACTGGCGCCCAGGAATGCGGCGAAATCGCGGTCGGTATCCGTGCGGGTGTTGAGCCGGAAACCGGCAAAGCCCAGGTCGGCGGGCAACTGGCCGTCCTTGATGCCGCTCTTGCCGTAATCGAAGGCGGCGCCATCGTAGGCCAGTTCCTGGGCCCGGCCGTCGACCACATCGAACATGCGCACCGGCGAATGGAAATACAGGCCCAAGTGGAAGAACTTCGCCTGGAAGCGTCCCGGCTCGTTGCCCCAGAGCGCGTGGTCCTGGCGGTAACGGATCGACTGGTACTGATCCCAGTCCAGCGCTTCCACCGGCCCGGGCAGCGTACGTTTGTGGGTCTGGTAGGGCGCGGCGGCCAGCGCACGCGCACGGCCTTTCAACGTGGCCAGGTCGAATGGCTGCGGCTGCCCCAGTCGGCGCAGGCCGACCTGACGGGGAGTGGCCGCTCCGGCAGCGAACGCGGGAAGGCCGAACGCGGCCAGGGCCAGGGAAGCGTTGCGGATAAAATCGCGTCGTTGCATTCGAAGGCAGCCGGGGCTTGGAAGGTCGGCCATTATTCCAACAGATTCGTTAAGTGTTGGCAGTGGCGGGCGACAGGCGTTCAGCTGGCAGCGACCGCGTCGATGGGGTCCGGTCCGGCTGGCGCAGCATCCAGACCGTTGGCGAAACACCGTCAGCGCTGGCAGGAACCGCACCAGACACTGGCGCGTTGGCCGATCGTCGCGTGCCGCAGTGGGCGGCTACAGCCCGGACAGGGCTGCCCATCGCGACCGTAGACCGAAAGCTCCTGCTCGAAATAGCCCGGCACACCGTCAGGACTGATGAAGTCACGCAACGTGGTGCCGCCGCGGGTGATGGCGTACTGCAGGATGTCCTTCACTGCCGTGGCCAGCCGCTGGTAACGCTCGCGCGACACCTTGCCGGCTTCGCGCAGCGGACTGATGCCCGCGCGGAACAGGCTCTCGGCCGCGTAGATGTTGCCCACCCCGACCACCACCGCCTGGTCCATCAGGAAGGTCTTGATCGGCGCCCGCCGTCCGCGGCTGCGCTGGAACAGGTAGTCGCCGTCGAACGCGGCGTCCAGCGGCTCCGGTCCCAGCCCCTGCAGCAGCGGATGCAGCGTGCCCGCCGGCTGCCAGAGCAGGCTGCCGAACCGCCGGGGGTCGTTGAAGCGCAGCAGCCGACCGTTGTCCAGGCTGATGTCCACGTGGTCGTGCGCGCGCAGCGGCGTGTCGCCGGGCAGCACGCGCAGGCTGCCGGACATGCCCAGGTGCAGCAGCGCACTGCCCGCACCGGTGTCCAGCAGCAGGTATTTGGCGCGACGACGTACATCGGTGATGCGCTGCCCGGGCAGCAGCGTGCTCACCTCGTCGGGAATCGGCCAGCGCAGCTCACGGCGACGCAGGATCACGCCGTGGATCATCTGGTCCCGCAGGTGCGGGGCCAGGCCGCGGCGGGTCGTTTCAACTTCGGGCAGTTCCGGCATACCGCGATTCTACGCGCTGCCCCACGCGTCGCCATCTCACCGCGGCGGCGCAGCCAGCTCCCGTGCATCCAGGAAGCCGTCCCGGTTGGCGTCCTGCCGGTGGAAGCGCTGGACCAACACCTGCCGTTGCTGTTCGCGGATGATCGGGCGGCCCTTGCCGCCCGGCAGTTCATTGGCACCGAGCACGCCGTCGCCGTTGCTGTCCATTCGCTCGAACGCGTACATCATCCACTGTACGTATTCGGCTTCGCTGACCCGGCCGTCACCGTCGGCATCCATGCGCTGCAGGTAGGCGGCCGTATCGGCGACCTGCGCGCCGGCGCTGGCGACCGTTGCCAGCAGCAGCACGCAGGCGCTCGACCGCATGCGCAGGGACAGGCGTCGCCGGTGGTGGTGCGGGACACACGCAGAAGGGGTCATGGATGCGCTCACCGGGTAGCGGCCTCTGGGGGATGCGTGGCCATGCGGGACATGATGGCCGCTTGCTTGGCAAACTGCATCCCTGCCCCTGTCCAGGAACCTGCGTTGTCCAGTCCGTCCGTCGCCGTCCCGCCCTCCGCGCCCGCCCTGATCGAACTCGACCGCGCCAGCGTGATGCGCGGCCAGGTCAAGGTGCTGCACGACCTGAGCCTGCGCATTGCCCAAGGCCAGCACACCGCCCTGCTTGGCCCCAACGGATGCGGCAAATCCACCCTCATCAAGCTGATCACCCGCGAGCTCTACCCGTTGGCGCACGCTGACGGCCATGTTCCGGTAAGGATCCTGGGCCAGAGCCGGTGGCAGGTGGACCGGTTGCGCTCACAGCTGGGCATCGTCACCGTGGACCTCAGCGGAAACCTGGCCGACATGCCGGGAATGACCGTGGAGCAGGCGGTGCTGACCGGATTTTTCGCCAGTTACGTCCTGCCGCCGTTCCGCGAGATCAGCCAGGACATGCGCGACCGCGCCCGGCACGCACTGGGCATGACGGGTGCGCTGGCACTGCACGGGCGCCCTTACGCTGAGCTGTCCGCTGGCGAGACCCGCCGCGTGCTGATCGCCCGCGCGCTGGTCAACCAGCCGCACGCGCTGCTGTTGGACGAACCCTCCACCGGCCTGGACCTGGTGGCCCGCAACCAGCTGATCAGCAGCCTGCGCGGGCTGGCACGGCAGGGCATCACGCTGGTGCTGGTCACCCACCATATCGAGGAGGTGATTCCGGAAATCGAGCGGGTGGTCCTGCTGCAGCAGGGTCGCGTGCTCGCCGACGGCCCGCGCGCGACCCTGCTGCGCGACGAGCCCCTGTCTGCCGTGTTCGGCGGTCCTGTCACCGTCGTCGAACAGGAAGGACGGTTGACGGCTTTTGCAGGCTGAACCGCGCAGACAGAAGCCGCCCCCCGCCCCATCTCCTGTTTCAGAACCGCAGTGCCTGCGCACGCGACTCGATGGGGGCCATGCGGCTCTGGTCGTGCAGCGTCAGGTCACGCAGTTCGTACGGCGCGCCGAAGCCGGCGGGCAGTGCCGCCTGGTTGAACGGCAGGACCAGTTCACCACGCCCGGCACTGTCGAACCATGCCGCCGCATGCGCCTGTGCCACCGGCTTCAACAGGCCATCGACGGCGGCGGTGGCGTACAGCGTGCCGCGCACCTCGTAACGCCCTGCGGCGGCCACCTGCAACGGCAGGCTGACCCGGCGACTGGCCGGGTCCGGCGCGGCGTGGCCGGCGAACCGCGCTGTGGGTCGGGCGACCGCGAAGGCGATCTTCCCATCGCGCAGTACGCCCCCGGCCTGCACGAACACCTGCAGTTCCCACAAGCCCTGCACGGTGCTGCCGGCGGCCGGGATCCGCACGTCGGCGGCCAGCCTGCCATCGCGCCTGCGAAGCAGAGCGAACGGCCAGCTGCGGCCGTCGGGAGCGACCAACAGGGCTTCACCGCCAAGGCTGCCATGGCGGGCAGCGCGCTGCGCCGCAGTCGCAGTGTCGTCCAGCAGCCAGGCCTGTACCTGCAGCCTGCCGCCGGCGAACGCCTGCGTCTGGCTGGCCTGGACTTCCAGCCGCAGGGGGCTGCGGGGTTCCACTACCTGCACCACGTAGCGGCCCTGCGCCTGCGTGCTCTGCAACCGATAGGCACCGGGCACGCTGCCGGCGTCGGTACGCAGCATGCTGCTGCCGCCGGCAACCGGCATTCCGGCATCCTGCAGTTGGCGGGCATCGCCTCTGCGCACTACGGCGATGTGGCCGGCCGGATCGCGCAGCGTCAACGCGTCGGCCGGCAACGGGCGCGCATCGGGCGCAGGACTCACGTGTACCACCGCATCGGCAGCGGTCAGCGGCAGTTCGATGCCGCGCTGCAGGTCCCCGCCATCCACCTGCTGCCAGTAGCTGCGGCTGACTGCAATCGGCGGCGCGGTCGCCTGCAGGGGACGAGCAGGGTCCAGCGCCCAGGCGAATGCCAGCGGTGCGCGCTCGATTTCATGGACAGGCAGCGGTGCGTGGACCAATGCCGAGGGCACGTGATCGCGTACGGTCGGCGCCTGCAGGCGCCACCGCTGCGCGGCACATGCCGGTGCAGCGGACAGGAGCGCCAGCAGCGCGGCGAGACAACGGGTCGGGTTCGAAGATGTCATTGCCGGCCTCACGGAGTCAGGGTGTCGCGCAGGAGGGTGCCCAGGCCGAAGCACTCGCGCCGGCTCTGGTTATGGCTGAGCGGTTCGGCGTCGCGCGTCCGCGCGGTGTCGATGAACCACACGGTGCCTGCGGCCTGCTGGCTGCTGCAGTCGAGGAACCCGTCGGAGCAGGTCGAAAGCCAGTTCTGGGTGAACTCGAGGCCGACGTTGGCCGCGTAGCCTCCGCAGTAGCTGCCCGGACTCCATACTGCGGAGTGGACATCGCTGCCGACCACCGCCTGGAACGGTCGGGGCAGGGCCGGGCGGCCGGCAGTGCCGTAGAGGCTCTGGGCGTTGTGGATCGCCATCTGGCCGACCTGCTGCATGCGGACTGCGTCGCTGGAGTAGCCCAACAGCCATCCCAGCGCTGTCTCGAAGCTGCTGCCGTTGATCACCGCATCGGCCAGTGGCGTACCCGCCGACGAAGGCGCCAGTGCGGTGACCTTGCGCACCCGCTCGATGATGCCCGGGTAGCGGCTGTCATAGGTGGGGTTGGACAGGATCCAGCGCATCACATTGCCGCCGTTGGAGTGGGTGATCACGTCCAGCTGGGTGATGCCGCGTCCGTCGATGAAACGGATGAGCTGGTCGGCAAGACAGCCCGCAGCGTCGGGTTTCCACATGTACTGGTTGAAGTCACAGTTGATGACCACATGGTTGCGGCTGTCGGCCAACCCCTGGCGGACGGTTTCGATGATCGCCGGCTGCCAGTAGTCCTCGGTGGCATTGGTCTGTGCGCCGGTGCCATGCACGAAGGCGATCCCCACCACGTCGGCCGCCAGCGCCGGTGCTGTTGCAAGTCCGACAATCAACGTCAGGACAGTACGTCCCGCTGCGCTGCTGCGCATCGCGTTTCTCCTTACCAGGCGGATCCCCCCTGCGCCGGCCGTCATGGATGTTCGCCGGTGGAGCCTGGGGACGTCTGTGCGGCACGCCCGGGTTCGCGACACGCGATGACGTGAGAAAGCCACCGACGTCGCAGAATGCAACATGCCGGTTCTGGCCGAATGAAGCAGCACGCTGCGGCCAGCGGACGCAGCTGAGATCATGACGGCTGGATTTCCTGTTCCGAGCCCGCCCATGCCTTCGTTTTCCCATCGCGCCGCGACGCTGCTTGGCGTGTCCATCGCCGTCTCCCTGCTCGGCTGTGCCACCAGCGCTCCCGCGCCGATCGTCGTGGAAGCCAACACGACAACCCGGGCCATCGGTTACCTGGATGCCACTGCGGTGCCGGCCAGCATCAGCCTGGTGCCGGCGCCCCCCGCCCCCGGGTCGGCCGCCCTTGCGCTCGACGAGCAGGTCAGCCGCGAAGCCCGGGCGCTGCGTGGCAGCGCGCGGTTCCTGCAGGCTACGGCGGATGCCGAGCTGGGATTTCCGGCGGGCGCAGGCCAGTTCGCCTGCGCGATCGACCTTGACGTGGACGCGCGCGTGACCCCGGCACTCTATCGCCTGCTGGAGCGCAGCCGCGCAGACGCCAGTGCGGCCACGCGGGCGGCAAAGAGGCACCATCAGCGCTCACGCCCTTTCATGGTCAACGGTGATCCAACCTGTACCCCGGACGACGAGGACGACCTGCGCAGGAACGGCTCTTATCCCTCCGGCCACGCCTCGATCGGCTGGGCCTGGGCATTGATCCTGTCGGAGATCGTTCCGGCGCGGGCGGATGCGATCATTGCGCGCGGCCGCAACTACGGCGAAAGCCGCCTGGTCTGCAATGTGCACTGGCAGAGCGACATCATCGAAGGGCGCCTGCTGGGCGCGGCGGCCGTGGCACGTCTGCATGCCGAACCGGCCTTCAACCGTGACCTCCTGGCCGCGCGCCGCGAGATCGCGCACGCGCATGCCGCAGGCCGGCATTCCGCACGTGACTGCACAGGCGAGGATGCCGTGCTCAAGGTCCGCCCGCAAAGCGCGCTGTAGCGCCGGGCCAGGCCCGGCGGTTCCCTGCACTGTCGGACGGCTTCCACCGCGCCCGGCGCAGTGCTGCCGGGGCCGGGGCCGGGCGCCCCCATCAGGCGGAACCCGGCATGACGGCGATCAGAACTTCGCCGTGAACTCCACGCCGAAGGTACGCGGCTCGTTGATGAAACCGGTCAGGTTGTTGAAGTCGATCGCACCGACCACCCGCACCTGGTCGGTCAGGTTGCGACCGAAGACCGCGACGTCGTACTGGCCGTAATCCCAGTTGTAACCCAGGCGCAGGCCACCTTCGAGCGAGCTGCGGCTGCGGAACTCCGGCGACTCGTACAGGAAGAAGTTCACTTCGCTCTTGTACGCCCAGTCCGTGTAGACGTAGAACTCGCTGGCGTCGTTGACCGGGAAACCGGCACGCAGGGTCAGGTTGTGGATCCACTTCGGTGCCTGCGGCAGCGAATTGCCGTTGACCAGCGCGTAGGTTCCGCCGTTGATGACCGTGGTCGGATCGGTGATGGTGCAGCCACCGCCGCAGATCGCAACGGCGAGGTCGCCGTCCTTGATCTCGGTATCGTTGTAGCTGCTGCCCAAGGTCAGGAGCACGTTGTCGGTCAGGTAGGCTTCGAAGTCCAGCTCGACGCCCTGGCCGAGGGTCTTGTCCGCGTTGAGCAGGGTGGCGGTGTTGTTGCTGCCCCCGACCGCGATCAGCTGCTGGCCATCCACGTCGTAGCGGAACACGCTGACGCCCAGGCGCGCACGTCGGTCGAACAGGTCGGCCTTGATGCCCGCCTCGTAGGAGATCACCTTCTCCGAGTCGGCCTGGGTGACGCCGCCGAAGGCCAGGCGGCCCTGGATGGACGGGGCACGGAAGCCCTTCGCCACGCGGGCATAGGCGTTGATGTTGTCGGTGAGCTGATACACGCCGCTCAGGTCCCAGCTGACGTCATCGACGTCACTGTCGGCGATGTACGGACCACTGACCGGCGTACCGCCCGGCACGGCCTGCAGCACGCTGGCGGTGAAGTCCTTCTTGTCCTGGGTGTAGCGCACGCCGGCACGCAGCTTGAAGCGGTCGGTGACGTCGAAGTCGCCGGAGGCAAACGCGGCCCAGGCTTTGTTGCGCTGCTGCTGCACTGCATGGCCGGTCTGCGGATTGCCCGGGGTCAGCGAGTCATAGTTGAAGCTGTCGATGGTGACGTCTTCGTCGAAGTAGAACACCCCGGCCTGCCAATCGAAGCGACCCCATTCGTTGGACTCGACGCGGAATTCCTGCGTCCACTGGCGGTGGCTCGGCAGTCCATCCGCCGATTCGGACGGGAACGGAATGAAGCCGGGACCGGAGTTTCCGGCGCCCAGGAACGACGCGCCGTAGCCGCCGTCGATATCGCCGTGGTTGAGGGATTCGGCGGTTTCATAACCGGTGATGGAATGCAGCGTCACCCGGCCCAGGTCCCACTTCAGGCGCGCGCTGCCACCCCAGGTCTCCAGGTCGGAGAAATTCTGGCCGTCGGTTGCCACTTCGTCGCGGTCGAAGTTCTCGACCAGCTTGTTGGTGCCCGGCTGGATGATGTTGGCACGGAACAGGCGCGCAGTGCCGTTGAGCTTGCGCTTGTGCAGGTTGAAGAGGCCTTCGAAGTCTTCGCCCTCGTAGAGGAACTGCACGCGTGCAGCGCCTTCGTCATAGCCTTCGAAGCCCTGGGCCGGGGTATCGGCACGGGTGTTGGTCACCCAGTCATCGCGCCGCTGGTACAGGGCCGACACGCGGGCGGACCAGCGGTCGGTCAGCGGACCACCATAGGCGCCCTGCACGTTCCAGCCGTCATAGCTGCCGTAGGCCACTTTTACGTAACCATCGGCGTCCTGCGAGGGACGCGCGGAATCGAACTTGACCACGCCGGCGGGCGTGTTGCGGCCGAACAGGGTGCCCTGCGGGCCACGCAGCACTTCCACGCCGGCCAGGTCGAACAGCGGGAAGCCCTTCAACAGCGGGCTTTCCTGCACCACGTCGTCGTACACCAGCGACACCGGCTGGGAGGCATTGAGGTCGAAATCGGTATTGCCCAGCCCGCGGATGTAGAAGCGCGGGAATGCGCGGCCGTAGGACGACTCGATGTTGAGGCTGGGCACGCGGCCGGCCAGGAAACGGATATCGTCGCCGGCAGAACCGAGGACGTCGAGCTTCTCACCCTGGATGGCGGTAATCGCCACCGGCACGTCCTTGGCATTTTCCACGCGGCGCTGCGCGGTCACGGTGAGCGCGTCGAGCGCGACCGGATCCTTTGCGGCCGGGGCCTGCTGGGCCGCTGCTGACAGCGGCAGGAGGGTGGAAAGTGCGAGAACGAGCGGACGCACGACCGGTCGGCGGTCGTGGACGGAACGGTTCGGGGACATGGCGGTAGGCTGTGTTGGGAGGGGTGGTGGAACGGCGCTACCAGATAATTGTTGCAATACAACAGGCCTGCCGCAAATGCCGCGCGTTCATCGCCGTGGCGGCGGCGGCTTCAGGGCCGCTAGACTCGGTTTTCCGATTCCCATGGATGCGCAGCAATGAACCAGTGGTACTTCCATGTTCCCGGCCAGGCCGACCGCAACGGCCCCTTCGATGATGCGGCCGCGCGGCGGTTCGCGCAGGCCAACCCGCGCGCGCTCGCCTGGTGCCAGGGCATGAGCGGCTGGATGGCGATCGGCGATGTTCCGGAGCTGCGCAGCGACGCATGGGGCCCGTCGAGTGCGCCCCCGCCGGTGCCGGGCACCGGGCCGCGCGGACAGCGGGCCGACGACATCGATTTCCGCATCGTCGGGCACGAGATGCAGTTCGTCGAGATCGAGCTGGACCCGGGCGAAAGTGCGATCGCCGAAGCCGGCGCGCTGATGTTCAAGGACGCGGCCGTGCAGATGGATACGGTGTTCGGCGATGGCTCGCACAGCGGCCAGGGTGGCGGCCTCATGGACAAGCTGATGTCGGCCGGCAAGCGCGTGCTGACCGGGGAAAGCCTGTTCGCAACGCTGTACACCCACACCGGCCAGGGCAAGGCCAAGGTGGCCTTCGCTGCGCCCTACCCCGGCACCGTGCTGCCGATGAAGCTTGACCAGCATGGCGGTCGCCTGATCTGCCAGAAGGACAGCTTCCTGGCCGGCGCGCGCGGGGTACAGATCGGCGTGCACTTCCAGCGCAAGGTGATGACCGGCCTGTTCGGCGGCGAAGGGTTCATCATGCAGAAGCTGGAGGGCGACGGCTGGGTGTTCATCCATGCCGGCGGCTGCGTGGTGGAGCGCGAGCTGGGCGCCGGTGAGCGCCTGGACGTGGACACCGGCTGCGTGGTCGCCTACCACGCCAGCGTGGACATGGACGTGCGCCGGGTTGCCGGCATCAAGAGCATGGTGTTCGGTGGCGAAGGCGTGTTCCTGGCCACGCTGACCGGGCCAGGCAAGGTGTGGCTGCAGTCGCTGCCGTTTTCCCGCCTGGCCGGACGCATGTGGATGGCCGCGCCGCAGGCCGGTGGCCAGAGCCGAGGCGAAGGGTCGGTGCTGGGCGGCCTGGGCCGGATGCTGGACGGCGACAACCGCTTCTGACGGACTGCCCGGTAGAGTCGATCCATGATCGACTGCTCTTCGCGCCATGACCAGATAACGGCCTTCGCCGCACGGTGATGCGGTATCGGCCGGTCGATCATGGATCGACCCTACCAACGCCCTCCGCGCGGGTGACGGGGGCTGGCCGTCATCGCGCCGCGCTCGGGTCGTGACCGCCGCTGGCCACCACGACCCGCTATGCTGGCGCCCTTTCCCGCTGCGTTCGCTGCCGATGAGCCTGTCCCGCACCCGTGTGATGCTGTCCGTCGCCCTGCTTGGCCTGCTGGCCGGCTGCGGCGGTGAAAACGCCCGCCCTGCACCGCCGCCTTCGCCTGCCGTCGTGCCAGTGGCCAAGCCGGTGAAGATCGGCATCGCGCTCGGCGGCGGTGCGGCAAAAGGGTTTGCCCATATCGGCGTGATCAAGATGCTGGAAGCCAACGGCTTCGAACCGGTGGTGGTGTCCGGCACCAGCGCCGGCAGCGTGGTCGGCGCGCTGTACGCCAGCGGCATGGACGCCTTCGAAATGCAGACCAAGGCAGTGGCGCTGGACGAGGCCAGCATCCGTGACGTCCGGCTGTTTTCCGGCGGCCTGGTGCAGGGCCAGAAGCTGCAGGACTACGTTAACCAGCAGGTCGGCAACAAGCCGGCGGAACGGCTGAAGAAGCCGTTCGCCGCCGTCGCCACCAACCTGGAAACCGGTGAGCGCGCGGTGTTCGTGCGCGGCAACGTCGGCCAGGCCGTGCGCGCGTCCAGCAGCATTCCGGGCGTGTTCGAACCGGTGAAGATCGGCCAGAACAATTTCGTCGATGGCGGCGTGGTCAGCCCGGTGCCGGTGGATGCGGCGCGCCAGCTCGGCGCCGAGTTCGTCGTCGCCGTGGATATCTCCAGCAAGGCCAGCGGCCGCACGCCGACCGGCATGCTCGGCATCGTCAACCAGTCCATCGCGATCATGGGCCAGCGCCTGGGCGAGCAGGAACTGGCACGTGCGGACATCGTCATCCGCCCGCGCGTGCTGGATATCGGCGCGTCCGATTTCAGCCAGCGCGGCAAGGCGATCCTGGAAGGCGAGAAAGCGGCCATGGCGGCCATGCCGCAGATCCGCGCGAAGATCGATCAGATCCAGCGCGCGCGCGCCGCCGCCCTGCTGCCACCGCCCAAGCCGAAGTGCGATGAACCTTCGCGCGTAGGCCGGCTGATGGGGCGCAAGGCCGACTGCTGACGCCCGCCGCGGCCTCGGGCCGTGATCGTTCCCCGCCCCGGTAGAGTCGATCCATGATCGACTGCTTTTTGCGCCAGGTTCCAGATGGCAGCCTTCGTCGCACGATGATGCGGCAGCGGCCGGTCGATCATGGATCGACCCTACCAACGCCCTGCGCGGCAGCGACGGCCGCGTGCGGTCCGATTGTTACCGCTGCACAAGACCGGCAGCGCGGCGCTTTTCCATCCGCTGGGTTTCAAGGGTGTCGGCATGCCGCTGTGCGCTCAGCTGCAACTGCTCCATCGCATCGCCCGGCAGCCACAGCTGGTGGCTGCCGCGGGTCAACGCCAGATATGCCGCCCGCACCGGGCTGTGTGCCTGCCGGGTTTCGTAGCCGGTGATGAAGCAGCACGGCGACATCGCTACGCGATCGAACTGCAGGTTCTTGGCGTGCTGGGCCATGCACAGCATGATGCCCGCGTCCTGCGCGGGCACTAGCGCGGCGAGCAACTGCTCCAGCCCGCCCGAATCCAAGCCGCCGGAGAACAGTGACGGGATATCGCCCTGCCCGCGCTGTTCGCAGGCGTCCACGAAGGCGTCCCACCGACGGCTGGATTCACCGCGGCGCACGCTGCGCCAGGCATCGATCGGCCTCTGCGCTTCCTTCTGCATCAAGCGCAGCGAAGACGGGTGCACATGCACGCGTGCGCCCTGTTCAAGCAGCTGGTGAGCCTCCTGCAGTAGCCGCCACAGGCTGCCGTAGAGGCGCGCGCCCTGCACCGGCACCTGTGACCACGCCGCGTAGCGGCGCACACCGGTGGCGCGGTCGCTGGCGCCGGCAAAGCGTTCGCTGGACGTGCCAAGGTCGTCCAGTGCCAGCGACTGGTTGACCAGCGCGTCGACCTGGCTGCCCTGCCGTACCGACTGGCTCATTTCCAGCACCTTTGATGCCGACCATCGCGATGCGCGCCCGACCAGCCGTTGGTGGGGATCGCCCAGGCTGACCACGCCGGGGGCGTGGCGTGCCAGCACGTCCTTCCAGGCCGGGCTGAGTTCATGTGCTTCGTCCACCAGCAGCATGCCCAGTTCCAGCGGCGGCGCCACGCCCTGCAGCCACAGCCACTTGCCCAGGTGGCCGGTGTTGAGGCTCAGGCATCCGCCCTTCTGCACGGCGGGGTCGAACATGCAGCGCCAGACGTGTTCGGCGGCTGCCACGTAAGGCGCGGCATCGAGCATCGCCCACGGCAGGGAACGGTCGAAATGCACGGCCTGCAGCTGCGGCGCGGAGGAAGCGCACCAGCGGTTGATGCCCTCCAGTGCGGTTACCAGCACCTGCTCGGGCACGCGCTGGCCGATGCCCTGCATGCCGATGCGACGGGCGATCTCCCACAACGGCACCGTGCTCAACCGGTAGGTGGGCACGAAGCCCTTGCTGCGCCCGCTGCGCGCGGCCTGCTGCACCATGAGATTGGCCAGCTCGATCTGGGTCAGCAGGCGCGTGGCGGCCTCGCTGGGCATGCGCGGGCGAAACGCCTCCACCTGTCCCCGCGACGGCGCGATGTAGGTGTACCGGCCCGGACGCGCATCCATCAGTGCCAGCACGAGATGACTCTTGCCGGTCCCTGCATAGGCTTCCAGGTCGATCAGCTCATCCGGGTTGGCCGCGATGGCACGCAGCACGCGAGCCTGTTCAGAGGTGTACAGGCCGTTGCGCTCGACGGCCGGAATGGCGGCCAGCCGCGCCTCCGGATCGGCCTGCTCGTCTTCGTCGTCCGGCGCGGCGGTGGCCGGGTAGCGGATCGTGTGCTCGGCCAGGGTGACCTGGCACGCCGCCTGGAAATCCGCGCCCGGATATACACCGGGTGAAGCGGCGACGAAGCGCTCCACGACCTCATCCGGGCCCAGCAGCACGCCCTGCAGGGCCAGGTCGGCCAGCCAGGCATCCAGCGCTGGCTGACCTTCGCCACCCGTTCCGCTGAGCTGTGCCGCAGCCGCGCTGCCGTCATCGGCGGCGAACAGCGCGCAGGCATCGTGCAGCAGGCGTTCCAGCTGCGCCCCCGGTTGTGCATGGGCGCGGCACAAACGGGCTGCGAGCAACCCTGCCTGTTCCAGCGGCGTCGCCGGTGGCGTGCCGCGTCCAACGTGCTGCGCCAGCGTGCGGCGTCGCAGGGGCAGGAAATGCGTTGTAAGGTGGGGGAGCGCGGTTTCAGGCATGTCGGTATCGAATGAGGTGCTGCAGCCAACGCCCCTGTCCGACGCTACCGCTGGCGAAGATGCTCGGCTACCACAGCCCCGTCGTCAAACGGGCTCATTCACGTTGGCATGAGATGCGGCACTGGAAATCCTGCACGCTGAGCGCGTCGCACGCTGCTATGGCGATACCGCGCCGCTATTCGGCGAGCACTTGGTGGATGGGTTGCTCATCGCTGGGCGCGAGTTGATCAAGGCCTCGGCCGGGCAGAGCTTGGAAGCGCGATGAGCGCGACTGGCGCGGAACGACTCCATTGCAGGTAGTGGCTGCCTATCTAGACGCTTGCCGGATGGTGCCATGGATGTCTCCGATGGCCTGGTGGCCGGAATGCGCATGAGGGCAGGAACCACCTCAACGCGCATATCGTGTGCAGCCGCAGGCCGACCGGCGCCCGCTCGTGAACGTAGCCGAGGGACGTCCGTAACTGAGCGCCGTTCTTGACCAGGCCGCCACAGGGGACACTTGAATAGATCCACACTAAATCCGACGGTGGTGCTGGCTGCTGGAGCGGGCTGGAGGGACATCAGATACATGTCGAAGGACCTGGCTCGATTACCGCCAATCCAGGAAAATATCGGCAGAGCCATCACGCCCGCCTCTTTCTTTTACTCTCTACTAGTTTTCGCTCCTGGCCGGGACCGGCGGAAACCAATCGTTAAGTGTTTTGCCACCAATTCGAGCCCGGATGGATAGATACGTAATGTTTCCTTCAACGTATCTTGCAAGTTCCTCATTAACCTCCCGAACCTTCTCGCCAAGTCCTTCGTCAAAATCGGTTTGGCCTCGGGGCATGAAGCCGAGGCTCAGATCGATCCATATGAAGCCTGTCGCAGGTTCGGGATTTATCTTTACGGAAATCAATCTGTCCTGCCCAGGCAGTCGTTCCATTTGATCGACATATCTCTGCAAGTCAGGTTCGACATACTCCAGCACCCGCATCCCGGCAGGCGTGATAGTCCTCTCTGCGCGGAGAATGGGGGGCTCGGCTAAAGCCGCGTAGGGTGCAATAAGACTAATGAGAAGAAAAAATGACGTGTGTCGTAAAAACTTCCTATTCCCTGGATCCATCTTGACTCCATTTGGACGTATATTTCCAAGGCGTCGACGCGCTTGCGGCCAGCCCTCGAAGACGAGCGCACTATGCTCATTCAAGCT
The DNA here is from genome assembly GCA_037033225.1 of Pseudomonadota bacterium. Lineage (GTDB taxonomy): Bacteria > Pseudomonadota > Gammaproteobacteria > Xanthomonadales > Xanthomonadaceae > Stenotrophomonas. The sequence goes on along the minus strand of JAZBLM010000004.1, from coordinate 12,434 downwards.
GCGCCAGCGGCAGCGCGCGGAACGGCTTGACGGTACGCAGCACGAAGCTGGAGTTGACGTCGGCCACGCCGGAGGCGTTGAGCAGCTTGTCCAGCAGGAAGCTGGAGAAGTGCTCCAGGTCGCGCACGTAGATCTGCAGCAGGTAGTCCATGTCGCCGGTCAGCGCATGGCAGGCAACGACTTCGTCCCACTCCACCACGCTGTCGGCGAAGCGGGCGATCGCGGCCTGGTCGTGCTTTTCCAGCTGCACGCGGACGAAGGCCTGCAGGCCCAGGCCGATCAGCTTCGGTGCCAGTCGCGCACCATACCCGGCGATGATCCCTTCGCCTTCCAGGCGTTGCAGCCGCCGCAGGCAGGCTGAGGGGGACAGGTTCACCCGGCCAGCCAGCTCGGCATTGGGCGCCCGCCCGTCGCGCTGGATTTCCGCCAGCAGCCGTAGATCCGTGCGGTCAAACTGGACGTCGGTTGCCATTGCTGCCTCGCAACATGAAATGTGCGCAATGATATTGCGCCACGACCGCCTCTGCGCGCAACTTTGCAACCCTGTTGCGCGGCCCCTGCCCTAGCATCGACACATACCCGTCAGGAGTGCAGTCCATGGACCAGAGCAACCCGCGCCGCGTCGAGCACCAGCAGACCGACAAGGGCTACGTGCCGGTCTATACCACCGCCGTGGTGGAGCAGCCCTGGGACAGTTACAGCAGCGATGACCATGCAACCTGGGCGACGCTGTTCGAGCGCCAGCGACAGTTGCTGGTGGGCCGTGCCTGCCAGGAATTCCTGGATGCGCAGGATGCGATGGGCATGAGCGCCGACAGGATCCCGCGCTTTGACCAGCTCAACGAGGCGTTGGCCGCAGCCACGGGCTGGACGCTGGTGGGCGTGGAGGGCCTGCTGCCGGAGCTCGACTTCTTCGATCATCTGGCCAATCGCCGCTTCCCGGTGACGTGGTGGATCCGCCGCCCGGACCAGATCGATTACATCGCCGAACCGGACATGTTCCATGACCTGTTCGGTCACGTTCCGCTGCTGATGAACCCGGTCTTCGCCGACTACATGGAAGCGTACGGGCGCGGCGGCGTCAAAGCCCATGCGCTGGGACCGGACGCGCTGCAGAACCTCACTCGGCTGTACTGGTACACGGTGGAGTTCGGGCTGATCAATACCGCAGAGGGCCTGCGCATCTACGGCGCCGGCATCGTCTCGTCGAAGGGCGAGTCGCTGTATTCGCTGGAATCGGCCGCACCGAACCGGATCGGTTTCGACCTGGAGCGCATCATGCGCACCAGGTACCGCATCGATACCTTCCAGCAGACCTACTTCGTCATCGACAGCTTCGAGCAGTTGATGCAGGCCACCGCTCCGGACTTCACGCCGATCTACGCCCGGCTGGCCGACCAGCCGCAGCTGCCGGCCGGTGAGGTGCAAGCGGGGGATCGGGTGTTCCAATGCGGTACCGGAGAAGGCTGGGCGAGCGGCGGCGACGTCTGACCCTGAAAGTGCACAGGGCGTGGGCGTGCATTGGACATGCAGCGCCAGCCTTCAGTCGGCTGCTCCATGCGCGATACCCAGCGGTCGACTGAAGTCGGCCCTGCCACCCTTTGCGCTGGCCTCGCCCGAGGTCAGCGCGGATAGGCCAGCAGCAGCACCAGATCGTCCTCACCCCGCTGCTGCAGCGCGTGTCGGCTTCCGGCGCGGGTCAGCAAGGCGTGGCCGGCCCGCACGTCGTACTGCCTGCCATCGAGCACGTAGGCGCCCTGGCCGCTGACGATGTAGTAGATCTCGTCCTTGTGCTGCGGATGCAGGCCGATGCCCGCGCCTTTATGCAGGACGCGCTTGCGCAGCACGAAGGGAAGGCCTTCCACATCGGCGAAGAACGGATACGCCGTAGTCGGTCCCGCGCCGCCGTGTGGACCCGGCTGGCTGCGCGCGATGTCATGTTCGTGCACGACCTGCGACGTCGCCGACGCGCGCGCGGATCCCGCCATCACATCGCAATCGATGTCGCGCACCAGCGCCGGCTTCAGGGCGGGCTGCAGCGCCACCCATTCGCGCAGCACCAGGCAGGCCACGGCGTTGGCGCCCGCCACGCTGAAATGGGTGCCATCGGCCTTGTTCTGTTCCGGCACGAACAGGAAATAGGGTTTTGCGCCCTGCTCGCCCAGCGCGCGGATCCAGCGTGATGAGCGGTCGTTGAGGTCGATCAATGCGACGTTCTCACGCGTGGCGAGCTGTTTCATCGCCAGCGTGTAGACCCCATGCGTATCCAGCAGGGAGCCGAAGTCGTACAGCAGGCGAGCCACCGGAGTGATCAGTACCGGGGTGGCGCCTTTGTCGCGTGCCAGCTGCACGTAGCGCATCAGGAACGTGGCGTAGTCGCCGGCAGGGTCGGTGTAACGCGTTGGGTCTTCGAACTTTGCGTCATTGTGGCCGAACTGGATCAGCAGCACGTCGCCCTCGCGCAGCTCCCCGGCGATGGCGTCCAGCCGTCCTTCGGCGATGAAACTGCGCGTGCTGCGCCCGCCCTTGGCGTGGTTGTGGACGTCCCACCGCGCCGGATCCAGATAGCTCTGCAGCGCCTGTCCCCATCCTGCCTGCGGCGCGCGTTCCGGTCCGTACTCGGCCGCGGTGGAATCACCCGCGATGAAGACACGCTGCGGCGCAGCGTTCGCGATGGCGGCGACGAAGGTCAGAAGCAGGGAGAGCATCAAACGCACGATGTGCACCTCGGCAATGCCGCCCCGGTCTGCGTCTGCAGGAAAGCGCCCTGAGTCAGGCGGCGACCGCAGAGCAGCAGGGGTCTGGAAGGACCGCGCGCCGGGCACGGCAGGCGCCGTGCCCAACGTTGCATGGCAATGGCCCGAACGGCGCCCGCCACGGAGTGTGGGCGTCATGCGGTGGTATGACCGCTTAGCGCGCCAGCCAACCCCCATCGACCGGCAGCACGGCGCCGTTGACGTAGTCGGAGGCGGAAGACGCCAGGAACACGGCGGCACCGGCCAGGTCTTCCGGCTTGCCCCAGCGGGCGGCCGGAATGCGCTCGAGGATCGACTTGTTGCGGTCCGCATCGGCACGCAGCGCGGCCGTGTTGTCGGTGGCCATGTAACCCGGCGCGATGGCGTTGACGTTGATGCCCTTGCCCGCCCATTCGTTGGCCAGCAGACGGGTGATGCCGGCGATGCCGCTCTTGCTCGCGGTGTACGACGGTACGCGCACGCCACCCTGGAAGGACAGCATCGAGGCGATGTTGATGATCTTGCCGTGGCCCTGCGCGATGAAATGACGCCCGGCCGCCTGCGAAATGAAGAACGCCGACTTGATGTTGACGTTCATCACGTCATCCCAGTCCTGCTCGGTGAAATCGACCGCGTCGGCGCGACGGATCAGTCCGGCGTTGTTGACCAGGATATCCAGCCCACCCAGACCCTCGATGGTCTCGCGGACCACGCGCTCCACCGGCTCGATGCTGATCAGGTTGGCCTCGATCGCCAGGCAGCGACGGCCGAGGGCGGTGATCTTCTCCACAGTGTCGGTCGGCGGCGCGATGCCGGCCACGGCCACATCGGCGCCTGCGGCCGCCAATGCCACTGCGATGCCCTGCCCCAGCCCGGTGTTGCCTCCGGTGACCAGCGCGACCTTGCCTTCCAGACTGAACGGATTAGCCATTGCTGCCTTCCTTTTAGATGCGTGCGTGTAAATGCGTGCGTGAGCGACCGCCGTCGGCGCTGTGCCGGCGGCGGCCCGATGCCTTACTTGAGCTGGCAGATGTCCAGCACGTGCATGTCTGTGTAATCCAGGTTCTCGCCGCCCATCGCCCAGATGAAGGCGTAGTTGCTGGTGCCGGCGCCCATGTGGATCGACCACGGCGGTGACACGACGGCTTCGTTGTTCTGGATGACGATGTGGCGCTGCGCTTCCGGCTCGCCCATGAAGTGGTACACGCGGTCGTTCTGGCCGAGGTCGAAGTAGAAATACACTTCGCTGCGGCGGTCGTGCAGGTGCGGCGGCATGGTGTTCCAGACACTGCCCGGCTTCAGCACGGTCAGGCCCAGCAGCAGCTGCGACGACTGGCAGGTGGCCGGCACGATGTACTGGTAAATGGTGCGTTCGTTGCTGGTTTCCAGCGCGCCACGGTCCAGTGCGACGGCGTCCTTGATCGACAGCGCCTTGGTTTCGAATCGGGCGTGCGCCGGGGTCGAGGCCAGGTAGAACTGCGCCGGGTTGGCGGCGTCATCCGAAGCGAACACTACGTCTTCGCTGCCCATGGCCACGTACAGGCCATCCTTCGGGCCCAGCTTGAAGGAGGTGCCATCGACGGTGACGGTGCCGCTGCCGCCGCCGACGTTGATCACGCCCAGCTCGCGACGCTCCAGGAACGGATGGCCGGCGGCCGAGGCCGGTTCGGTCTGCTTCGGCAGCGAAACCGGGCCGTTGACCGGTGCCGCACCGCCGAGCACGAAGCGCTCGTAATGCGTGTACTTCAGGGTTACCGCATCAGCGTTGAACAGCCCGTCGAGCAGATACAGGTCGCGCAGGTCGTCGTTGCTGGCGCCCTTGATGGCATCGGGATGGGTGGCGTAGTGGGTCTTGCAGTACATGGCTTCTCCAGAGCAGGGGGCGGGCCGACAGGTCGGCTCCAGCGCGGTGTGGCGCCCATTCTAGCGACCTTGGACACCGGTGTCATTTTGCACCGCAAGGTGCCCCTGCTGCCTTGCGGCGCGGGGGTCTGCGGGTTATTCGTCCTGGGGCGGCTGGCAGGAATCGCGCACGATCAGGTGCGGGCGCACGCTGGCGATCTGCATCGCCGGCTGTCCGTCGGGCTGGATCAGCATCGCGGCGGCGGTGCGTCCGGTATCACGGGTGTGGCGCCGCACCGAGGTCAGCGACGGCCACAGGCGCGAAGCCAGCGGGCTGTCGTCGTACCCGATGATCGAGAGTTCGCGCGGAATGGTGATGCCGGCACGCAGTGCGACCTTGTAGATGCCGGCGGCCATTTCATCGTTGCCGGTAAAGATGGCGGTCGGGCGCTTCTTGCCCAGCAGCAGCTTCTCCGCTGCGGCCACGCCGGATTCGAAGGTGTAGCCGGCTTCGACGATACGGTCCTTGGGCAGCTCGATGCCACGCTTTGCCAGCGCCTCGATGAAGCCGGAGGTGCGTTCGTGGGCCGAACGGTAGGCACTCGGGCCGGTCACCAGCGCGATGTCGCGGTGGCCGAGCGACAGCAGGTAATCGGCGGCCTCGGCGGCGCCGTCCCGGTCGTGGGTGACCACCATCTGCGAGGTTTCATCCAGCGGCAGCGAGGCGATGCGGGTGAAGCGGCAACCGATCTCGTCCAGCGCATCGGCCAGCGCCTGGTCTTCTGACGCGCGCGGCACCAGGATCACACCGTGCAGCTTCTGCTGCTGCACGAAGCGGCACACGCCGTCGATGTAGCCGGGGCTGCGGCTGTCGCAGGGGTGCACCACCAGTTCGAAACTGGAACCGCGCAGCGCGTCCAGTGCGCCGTACTGCATGTCCACGATGTACTGCGCGGTCGGGTTGTCGTACACCATGCCGATCAGGAACGAGCGCCGGAAGGCCAGCCCGCGCGCCAGCGGATCCGGCGTATAGCCGACCTCACGCATCAGCGTTTCCACTTTCTCGCGCGTGTCCTTGCGTACCAGCGGGGAGTTGTTGATGATCCTTGAAACCGTTTTCTTCGATACCCCGGACAGTCGCGCGATGTCGTTGATCGTAGCGGCCTTGCCCTTCATCCCTGCCGGCTTGGCGGCATCGTTGCTGTTGCGCACTGACATGTCTTCGACTCGAGGTGTCCGGGGATTCTAGCCGCGTGCTCAGTCGAGCGCGCGGTAGCGGAAGTTGCGGAAGGTCACCGCGCCATTGCCAGCGGCATACAGCGCCGGCTTGAGGGCCAGGAACTTGCCCGCCACATTGTGATGGTAACCGGACACCTCCATCTGAACCGGATACTTCCGCCACGTGCGGCCATCGGTGCTGGAGTGGAAGGTCACGATGTGGCGGTTGTTGGTGACCCGCAGCCACAGCTTGCCGCCGGTGCTGCTGGCCGCGAGGCGGGTAGGGCGCTCTTCACCATAGCGGTGCATGATGAACGTCTCGCCATTGCTGCCGACGCCCACGTACAGGCGGTCGCTGTAGTACAGGAGGGCACCGCCCACCGCGCCGGGAGCGACGTCCATCTCTACGTCGAACTGGTAGGCCTTGTCACCGGCGATGGCGGTCAGCGGCGAGCTGTCGCGGGGGGTTTCGCCCTTGCCCTGCAGCACCAGGCCGTTGCCGCTGAAGCCCAGCCGCTTGTACTCGTCCTGGGCGGGGTTGAAGAACGACCACTGCGCGCCCAGCCGGTCGCCGCTGAAGCTGTCCGACAAGGCCATGCCGTGCTGGCCGACCGATTCGCCCGACGGCTTGCGCAGCGGCTGGCCAAGGTCACCGCCCTTGGCCACGAACCAGCCGTCGGCGGTCCATTCGATGGGCTCCAGCAGGGCCTGGCGGCCAAGGGTCCAGTACCCGTTCTCGTAGCCGTGATACATCATCCACCAGCGCCCGTCGGTTCCCTCGATGACCGTGGCGTGGCCGCGCGACCACCACGGCTCGGCGGCCGACTGCGTGCGCATGATGGGATTGTTGGGCGCGTTCACCCACGGCCCATGGATGGATCGCGAGCGCGCGGTGATCACCATGTGGCCGGTCGGCGGGCCGGCCGTGCCCCCCACTGCGGTGGTCATGTAGTACCAGCCGTCGCGGAAATTGATCTTCGGGCCTTCCTGCGCGTAGGCCTCCACGTCCCAGCTCTCCGGATACTTCCAGCCGTCGTAGACGTGCCTGGGGGTGCCGACCACGCTGAGGCCGTCGTCGGCCAGCTGCACGTAGTCGCCACCGCTCAGGAACAGGTAACGCTTGCCGTCCTCGCCGACGGCGTGGCCCGGATCGATGTACTTCTCCAGGCCGATGTCGATCGGCTCGCTCCACGGGCCCTTGATGTCATCGGCCCAGACAACGAAGTTGCTCCGCGCTTCCCCGGTGCGCGCGGGGAAATAGATGTAGTAACGGCCCTCGTGCTTGATGATGTCCGGTGCCCAGATCGCGCCCACGTTCTTCGTGATCGCATGACCCAGTGGCTGCCAGTTGACCAGGTCACGCGAATGCCACAGCGGCAGGCCCGGATAGGCGTCGAACGAGGACAATGTCAGGTAGTAGTCCTCGCCATCCTTCAGCACCGAGGGATCGGGGCGGTCACCGGCGAATACCGGATTGAGGAACGTGCCGTCGCCCAGGTCGGCCTGGCGCTGGTTGTCCAGGCCGCGCGTCCAGTGCGCCGCGGCGGGAGGGGTGGCCGCCGCGAGGGTACTGGCCAGCATCAGGCCAGAGGCCAGCAGATACGTCAGGATGTGCTTCAACTGCATCGTCGTACTCCCGAATTGACGGATGGGTTCGCCCCTGCGGCGACGGTTCAAGCGGCCGCTGCGCCCGCCGCCCGTGGGGCGGCGTGGCCAGCGGTCAGCATCGACCCCAGGGGCGATGGGCATGTCACGCCCGCAGCATCTGCGGCAGCCACAGCGACAGGCCGGGGAAGAACGCCACGATCAGCAGCACGGCCAGGGCGGCAAGCCAGAACGGCCAGATACTGCGCATGCTCTCGCCGACACTGATCTTTCCGATGGCCGTACCAATGAACAGCACCGAGCCGACCGGCGGGGTCACCAGTCCAAGACCGCCGCTCAGCACCAGCACCAGGCCGAAATGGATCGGATCGATGCCGTACGCCTTCGCCACCGGCAGGAAGATCGGCGTGCAGATCAGGATCATCGGCGCCAGGTCCATGAAGGTGCCGAGCAGCAGCAGCATGACCACGATCATCAGCAGCACCATGAACTGGCTGTGCGCGAAGGACTGCAGGAACTCCACGGCAGCGACCGGCACCTGCAGGAAGGCCAGCAGCCAACCGAACACCGCGGCGGTGGCGATCACGAACAGGATCACGCCGGTGCTGCGCGCGGCATGGATGACGGTGGCAAAGAACTCGCGCCAGGGCAGCTGGCGGTACAGCACGGTGGTGACCAGCAATGCGTAGACCACCGCGATCGCCGCGCTTTCCACCGCGGTGAAGATGCCGGCACGGATGCCGACGAAGATCAGCGCCACCAGGCCCAGGCCGGGCAGGGCGGAGAACACCCGCAGCGCCACCGTGCGCCAGCCCGGGAAGATCTCCACGCCATAGCCCCGACGCCGCGCCACGACGTAGCCGGTGACCATCAGCGCCAGCGTCATCAGCAGGGCAGGCACGATGCCGGCGGCGAACAGGTCGGCGATCGACAGCCCGCCGCCGGCCGCAGCGGAGAACAGGATCAGGTTGTGCGAGGGTGGCACCAGCAGTGCGACCAGCGCCGCGGTGATGCTGACGTTGACGGCGAAGTCGCGGTCGTAGCCGCGCTTGACCATCTGCGGAATCATCGTGCCGCCGACCGCCGAGACATCGGCGATGGCCGAGCCGGAGACGCCGCCGAAGAACAGCGAGGACAGGATCGACACCTGGCCCAGTCCACCGCGCATGCGCCCGACCAGCGACGAGGCCAGCGCGATCAGACGCTCTGAGATGCCGCCGCGCATCATGATTTCGCCGGCGAAGATGAACAGCGGAATGGCGATCAGCGAGGCCGAGCCGGTACCGGCCGAGATCTGCTGCACCAGCACGATGCTGGGAATGTCCAGATAGAGCAGGGTCGCGAGCGCCGCGGCGGCGAGCGCGTAGGCCACCGGCACGCCCAGCAGCAGCAGGGCGGCGAAGACCAGGAACAACAGGGAAATACCCATCTCAGCGATCTCCTTCGGCGTCTTCGACCGCTGCCGATGCAAGCGGGTAATGCACGCGCCATGCGCGGTTGAGGGCGAACACCACCATCAGCGCACCACCCAGCGACAGCGGCAGGTAGTTGATGCTCTGCGGCAGGCTGGCGCCGGCCGCCTTGATATCCAGGCCGTCGATCAGCAGCACCATCGCGAACACCGCGATGTACCCACCCAGCACGGCAATCACCAGCTGCACGAAGGTATCCACCGCCCGGCGCAGGCCTGCGCCCATGTAGGCCCCAAGCAGGAAGAAGCCGAAATGGCGGTTGGTATGCACACCGCAGGCGGCGCCCAGGCTCATCGCAGTACTCAGCAGCAGCAGGGTCACCGGCTCGGTCCAGCTGGGCGAATCGTTGAGCACATAGCGGGCGATGACCTGCCAGCCCTGTACCACGACCAGTCCCAGCAGGGCGGCCACGGCGATGTAGATGGCGAGGTCGGCAAGGCGGTCCAGCAGGCGCTGTCCCGTGCCGGGGGCGATCGGGGCGGTCCCCGTCGTCGTATCGGTCATGACAGGATCCTCAGGCGAGATCGCGGATGCGGGCGACCAGTGCGGCCAGGTCGGGCTGCTTCAGGTAATCCTGCAGCAAGGGGGCAGCGGCGTTGCGGAAGGCCGCCATGTCGACGTCGTTGGTCTTGATGCCGAAGTCGGCGACCGCCTTGCGTGCGGCGTCCTCGGAGGCATCCCACTGCTGGCGCATCACGGCGACCGAGGCCCGTGCGGTATCCAGCAGCAGCTGGCGATCGCCCGGGCGCAGCTGCTCGAAGCTCGCACGCGACATGAGCAGCACGTCCGGCGCATACGAATGGTCACTCTGCGACCAGTAATGCGCGGCTTCGAAATGGCGGCTGGAATGGAAGCTCCGCATGTTGTTCTCCGCACCGTCGATCATGTGCGTTTCCATGCCGGAGAAGGTGTCGCCCAGTGACATCGGCGTCGGGTTGGCGCCAAACAGACGCATCAGCCGGATGAAGATGTCGGACGAGGCGACACGCAGCTTCAGGCCCTGCAGGTCCTGCGGTTCGACGATGGGATGCTTGGTGTTGTAGAAGCAGCGTGCGCCGGAATCATAGATCGCGAGGCCGACCAGGTCGCGGCTTTCGAAGCCACGCAGCACCGCATCGGCGACGCCGCCATCCAGTGCCGCGCGCATGTGGGCGACGGAGTTGAATACATAGGGCAGGCACAGTGCCTGGGTCAGCGGAAACGCATTGTTCAGGGCGCCGGAGTACACACGGGTGATGTCGATGGCGCCGAAGCGCGCCATGTCGATGGCCTCGGATTCGCGGCCCAGCTGGCCGGAATGGTATTGGCGCAGGCGCAGGCGCCCGCCGGTTTCGCGCGCCAGCGTGTCGCCGATCCACTTCACTGCGGTCACGGTCGGGTAGTCGGCCACATGCACATCCGTGGCGGTGAGCAGGTGGCCGCCGGCCACGCTGTCGTCTGCTTTGCTGCAACCGGCCAGCACAGGTGCGGCGAGCGCACCGAGACTGGTGGCCAGGAAATTCCTACGTGTGATCATCTGCGCCCTCCCGCGCGTGTTCACCGGGCCGCTGCGGTCATCCCGCAGCAACGGCCCGGCAGGTGATGTCTCCGAAGCCGGCAAAACGCACGACGGCGGTCTGGCCTACCTGGATATCGTGGATCCCGGTCGCGTTGCCGGTGGCGATCAGTTCGCCGCGCTTGAGCGGACGGCCGCGCTGGGCGGAACGGGACAGCGCGAAGGCGATCGCGGTGCGCAGTCCGCCGGGCAGGCGGGTCGCGCCGCCGGTGCCGACAACCTCGCCTTCGATCAGCGTCTCTGCGCGCAGTTCGCTGTCATCGCGGGTGGTCCAGTCAGTGATTTCCGGCCCCAGCAGCAGTCCGTTGTTGTTGCCGAAATCGGACACCACCACCAGCGGGCCGAGGATGTTGATCGTCGCCAGCGGGCTGCTGGCCACTTCTACACCGATGTACAGGCGCGCCGGCAGCGCTTCTGCCTGCTCCGGAGTCCACTCGAGCTGGTCGGCCGGCGCGTCTTCCATCAGCTCGATCACGTACTCGGCCTCCACGGCGGCGAAACCGCCTTCGAAGACGGCGATGTCGAGCGTTGTTCCACCGGTAGCATCCTGAAGCCGATCATCGAAGATCGGGCCAAGCAGGCGGTCGTCACCGGAGGCGTCACGGCGCTCTTCGGCGATGTAACCGACCTTCCAGCCGACCACGCGGTGGTCCCACATCCCGATCGCCAGATCCTGGACGTGGTAAGCCTGGACCAGATCGGCAGGAATGTCGCCGGGAAACCCGGGCAGCGAGGCGCCGTCGCGGCGGGCAGCGGTAAAGGCGCGGGCGATGGCCACTGCGGGTTCGGATGGCAGGTCCATGTTGCCGGGTTCGTTGCTCAAGGACGCTCTCCCTTTGGCGGTGTTGCGCTGCGCATCGACAGCGTTCGGATGTCGTGTATATGGTAAACCGGTGTCATCTGGCAATGTGCAGTGCGTCAGATGCTCGTCCGGGCGCTTGGCCCGGTCCATTCCCCGCGTGTCCCGGAGCCTTGCCGCGCATGAGATTTCACCGCTTGCACCTTGTACTGGCCCTGGCAGTGGGCTGCCTGCCTGCCATGATCGTCGCTGCAGCGCAGCGCGCACCTGCGCCGCCCGTGGCGGCGGTCGTGGACGCTGCCGGTGAGCGCCTCGACCTGTGGCCACCGGGTGCGGTTCCTGGCGAACAGGCGGCGGCGCGTCCGCCGCGTCTGGTGGAACGCAGCGCGGACCCGCAGCAGCCCGACCGTTACGTCGACCAGGTCGACGCCCCGTGGTTGGTGGTGCATGCCCCGGACCGTCCCAACGGCAAGGCGCTGCTGGTCATTCCCGGAGGCGGTTACCAGCGCGTAGTGATCGACAAGGAGGGCACCGCGTTGGTGCCGTACTGGGTTGAGCGCGCGGGCTATACGCTGTTCGTGCTGCGCTACCGGCTGCCGCAGCCAGGTCGCGACCGGCAGGCCGCGTTGGCCGATGCACAGCGCGCGATGCGCGTGGTACGGGCGGCAGCCGCGCAGCGCGGGCTGGATCCCGGGGACATTGCGGTGATGGGCTTCTCGGCCGGCGGCCACGTGGCCGCGCGACTGGCCACCGGCTTCGACGACCCGGTGTACCCCGCCGCCGATGCGTCGGATGCGCTCAGTGCGCGTCCGTCGCGGGCGATCCTGGTCTATCCGGTCATCGACATGGGCGCGCAGGCCCACGCCGGTTCGCGCCAGCGGTTGCTGGCCGGCGCGACCGACGCTGCCACGGTGGCGCGCTTTTCGATGCAGACGCGGGTGCGTGCCGACATGCCGCCGACGCTGCTGCTGCACGCCGCTGACGATGCGGTGGTTGGCGCAGGCAACAGCCTGTTGATGGCACAGGCATTGGCTGCTGCACGGGTGGAACATGAGCTGCACGTCTTCGCCCACGGTGGCCACGGGTTCGGCATGCGCGCCGCCGACGGCAGTACCACCGCGCTGTGGCCTGAGCTGGCGCAACGCTGGCTGCAGGCGTCGTCGACCATGGAGGTACGCTGATGGCAGCGCCCACTGACCTGCAACGCC
>JAZBLM010000003.1:0-59753 GCA_037033225.1 Pseudomonadota bacterium | reverse complement strand
TACCCCGGTAGGGCGGGGTCGGGCAGTCAGTCGATCATGGATCGACTCTACACCCCCGGCAGGTCGTGGGCCGGTCAGGCGTGGAAGACGCTGGACGGGTTGTGCTGCGGCAGCGCCGGCGGTTCGGCCACATCGCCGAACATCTGCTTCCAAGCGCTGTACACCGCGCCAGCGAATACCGGCATCAGTACGCCCATGAACAGCAACTGGGCCGCGAACAGCGCCAGCATCGCGCCTCCGACCAGCTGCGCGACCATCGCGACGATCATCACCAGGAAATAGACGGCGAACACGGCCACGAAGGCGAGCAGGAAGAACACCAGCATCGGCAGCACGTTGTGCAGGCAGGCGCGAAGGCTCAAGCGCAGCGCCTGCAGGCCGCGGCGCTGTTCGAACATGACCTGCGGCGAGAACGTGAACAACGCCAGCGCGACGGCGACGAACACCACCACCACGCACAGCAGCCACAGCAGGATGCGCCCGGCCGGCAGGCTCGCCGCCATCGCCTCCATTTCCGCCGGGCTCGGCTGCGTGCCCGACTGGCTGATCTCGTTGAGCCGCGTCATCACCTCACTGAGCTGGCCCAGTCCGCTGCTGCCGATCAGGCCCAGCAACAGGATGCCCAGCACCAGGCCCGCCACGAGCTGCGGCAGCAGTGAAACCAGCAGCTGCGGCCCACGTCCTTCCTGCAGGCCCTGCAGCAGATGGGCGGGCTGCGCCGGACGACCGTGGTCGACCTCGCGCACGGCCCATACCAGTCCGCCCAGGATGAGCGGACCGGCCAGCGCCAGCAGCAGTTGCGCCGGTACGGCCAGCACCGGCAGCAGCGCAGCCAGGGCGGTGACCAGCAGGACGGCCATGGCCCAGATCATGCCGAGGGCGCCCAGGCCCAGCGGCGCCCTGCGCAGCAGGGTGAAGCCTGACACCAGCCATTCCGCACCGGCTGACGCCGGCAGCTTGCGCATCTCGCTCATACAATTCCGCAGCACAGGGGGAGGAGCAGGGCCGCGCCCTGCGTTGACTGATTATCCCTGTTTTGCGCCGCCGTGACCTGAAGCGTGGCGGGCCTGGCGCACGAAACGACGCAACAGTTGCCGCGCCAGTGGTGCAGCGGTCACCGCGCGCTCGATGCTGCGCGCGCAGCCGCCGTGCCGGGAGATGCATTGCGCGCGGGCGCGGACATAGCCCCGCATGTGGTGGGTGGCGAATTCCGGGTGGAACTGTACGCCCCATGCGCGCTCGCCCCATCTGAAGGCCTGGCAGCCATCGAGCCGGGATCGTGCCAGCACCGCCGCACCGGCCGGCGCCTGCAGCACCGTCTGCAGATGGGTCGCATGGGCAGCGAACCGCGCCGGCAGGCCACTGAACAGCGGATCGGCACCGGCCGCCGGCTCGAGCGCCAGTTCGATCGTGCCGGATTCGCGCCCGGCGGGGTTGTAGTCGACCTCGCCGCCCAATGCATGGGCCAGCAGCTGATGGCCGTAGCAGATGCCGAAGACCGGCGTGCCCTCGTGCGCCGTGCGGCGCAGCCATGCCGCGGTACGTTCGCTCCAGTCCGCGCGATCGGTGACGTAGGCGGCCGAGCCGGTCACCAGGACACCGGCATAGTGGGCGGCATCCGGCAGGGCGTCGCCCTGCTCGGCGTCCACCGCCACCGTCTCGTCCGCATCCAGGCCGGCGGCTACGCGGATCCAGTGCGGAAAACGACCATAGCGCCGCAGCGACGCCAGGGGTCGGCCGGTTTCAACGATCAGGAAGGGCAGGCGGTTCATCGGCGGGGGGCACGACTGACAGGACTTCCTCGATTGTAGTCAGCCCCAGGGCCACCTTTTCAAGGCCAGCCTGCCGCAGGGTGCGTAGGCCTTCGCCGCGCGCCTCGCGTGAAAAAGCGGCCAGATCCATGTCGGCCCGAATCCGCCCGCGCAGCCGCGGGCCTAGTGGCAGCAGTTCGTACAGTCCGACCCGACCCAGGAATCCGGTGCGCCGGCACTCCAGGCAACCCACCGCGCGATACGGTGTGGCGGCATCTGGATATGCCGACATGCCATCAGCGAGCACCGCCCAGTCGGCCGGCTCGAGCACATCGGGAAGCTTGCAGTGCGGGCACAGGGTGCGGACAAGGCGCTGCGCCAGGATGCCATTCAGGGTGGAGGCCAGCAGGTAGTGCGGAACGCCCAGGTCCAACAGGCGGGTGATCGCCGACGGTGCGTCGTTGGTGTGCAGGGTGGACAGCACCAGATGCCCGGTCAACGACGCCTGGACCGCCATCTGCGCGGTCTCCAGGTCACGGATTTCGCCGATCATGATGATGTCCGGGTCCTGCCGCAGCAGGGTGCGCACGCCACTGGCGAAATCCAGGTCGATGTTGGTCTGCACCTGCATCTGGTTGAATTCCGGCGCGATCATTTCAATTGGGTCTTCCACCGTGCACACGTTCACGTCCGGCGTGGCCAGACGCTTCAGCGTGGAGTACAGCGTGGTGGTCTTGCCCGAACCGGTGGGCCCGGTGACCAGCACGATGCCATGCGGGCGCTCCACCAGCTGCGTCCAGCCGGCGGCTTCCTGCGCACTGAAGCCCAGCTGGTCGATGTTCTTGAACGCCGCATCCGGGTCGAAGATGCGCATCACGCACTTCTCGCCGAAGGCGGTCGGCATGGTGGAGATGCGCATTTCCACTTCGCGTCCACCCGGCGAGCGGGTCTTGATGCGCCCGTCCTGCGGGCGGCGGCGTTCGCCCAGGTCCATGCGCCCCAGGACCTTGATCCGGCTCACCACGGCGGTCATCACCGCCGGTGGTACCTCGAACACCTTGTGCAGCACGCCATCGATGCGGAAGCGCATGCGCCCCATGTCGCGGCGCGGCTCCAGGTGGATGTCCGACGCGCGCTGTTCATAGGCGTACTGCAGCAGCCAGTCGACGATGTGCACGATGTGCTGGTCGTCGGCGTTGACGTCGCCCGCGCGCCCCAGTTCGACCAGCTGCTCGAAGCTGGGCAGGGTGCTGCCGGTCTCCGAGCGGGCATCGCCGCGGGCACCCCGTACCGAGCGGGTGACGCCGTAGAACTCCATCGTGTAACGATGCAGGTCCAGTGGATTGACCAGCGCCAGCTCGATGTGGCGACGGGTGAGGTGCTGCAGGTCGCGGCGCCACTCCTGCGCCAGCGGCTCGCTGGTAGCCACCAGCACGCGCTCGCTGTCCACCGCCAGCGGCAGGAAGCGGTGTCGCCGTGCATAGGCATGGGAGACCAGCGAGGTGACGCTGGCCACGTCGACGCGGGTCGGATCAATGCGCAGGTAGCGCGTACCGGTGCGCCTGGCGAGCCAGTCCGTGAGGCGTTCCAGCCCCAGTTCGCCGCCGCCGGCCGCGGCCAGCTTCAGGTTGGCCAGCAGCACCAGCGGATGGACTTCACTGGCGTTCTTCGCACCCTGCGCGGAAAAGCGCACGCGCTCCAGGTCGCTGTCGGCCACCAGCCCATCAGCGACCAGCGCTGTGGCTACCTGTTCGAACAGCAGCCGGCCTGGCGGCAACGGGGTGGCCGCGGACGACGTCGTCGGGTGCTGCTCCATCGTCCAGGATCCTCGTTGCCACGTGCGGGGTCGCAACCACCGCCGGGGGACATCCATGGCATCCCGCGCCCGGCTGTGGTCGCTCGTTATACTAGCGCACCCCTCTGCCCGGCCAAGAAACGACCGCATGTCCGCGATTCCGACCGTTCCGATCACTTTCCAGGGCCTGATCCAGACCCTGAACCAGTTCTGGGCGCAGCAGGGCTGCGTACTGATCCAGCCGCTCGACCTGGAAGTCGGCGCCGGTACGTTCCATCCGGCCACCTTCCTGCGTGCGATCGGGCCGGAACGCTGGAATGCCGCCTACGTGCAGCCGTCGCGACGCCCGACCGACGGGCGCTATGGCGAGAACCCGAACCGGCTGCAGCGCTATTACCAGTACCAGGTGGCGATGAAGCCGGCCCCGGACAACATCCAGCAGCTGTACCTGGATTCGCTCAAGGCACTGGGCATCGACCCACTGGTGCATGACCTGCGCTTCGTCGAGGACAACTGGGAATCGCCGACGCTGGGCGCCTGGGGCCTGGGGTGGGAAGTCTGGCTCAACGGCATGGAAGTCACACAGTTCACCTATTTCCAGCAGGCCGGTGGCCTGGAGTGCCGGCCGGTACTGGGCGAGATCACCTACGGCCTGGAACGCCTGTGCATGTACCTGCAGAACTGCGACAACGTCTACGACCTGGTCTGGACCTACGGCCCGGACGGCGCGCCGGTCACCTATGGCGATGTCTACCACCAGAACGAAGTGGAGCAGAGCACGTACAACTTCGAACACGCCGATGTCGAGGAGATGTTCCATCGTTTCGACGCCTGCGAACGCGAAGCGCAGAAGCTGATCGAAGTGGGCCTGCCGTTGCCGGCCTATGAGCAGGTCACCAAGGCCAGCCACGCGTTCAACCTGCTGGACGCGCGCCGCGCGATCAGCGTGACCGAGCGGCAGCGCTACATCCTGCGCGTGCGCGCGCTGGCCCAGGGCGTGGCCAAGGCCTATTACGAGCAGCGCGAGAAGCTGGGCTTCCCCGGCGCCAGCGCGTCGGCCTGAGTCCGCCCCCCTCCTGGACACCCGGGCGCCGGCCGCGTCGCGCGCTGCGCCCCCAATCGGATAGAACCAATGAGCCACCTGTCTCCCCTGCTGATCGAACTGGGCACCGAAGAACTGCCCGTCAAAGCGCTGCCGGGCCTGGCCCAGGCCTTCTTCGACGGGATTGTCGAGGGCCTGCGAAAGCGCGGCGTGGAACTGGAGCTGGGCGACGCCCGGCCGCTGTCGACCCCGCGCCGGCTGGCCGTGCTGCTGCCCGGGGTGGGCATGGACCAGCCGGAACAGCACAGTGAAGTGCTGGGTCCCTACCTCAACATCGCGCTGGACGCCGAAGGCCAGCCCACCAAGGCGTTGCAGGGCTTCGCAGCCAAGGCAGGGCTCGACTGGAGTGCACTGGAGAAGACCACCGATGCCAAGGGCGAACGGTTCGTCCATCGCGCGGTGAAGCCCGGCGCGCGCACGGCGGAACTGTTGCCCGATGTGCTGCGCGAGGCGATCGCCGGCATGCCGATCCCCAAGCCGATGCGCTGGGGCGACCACGCCTGGGGCTTCGCCCGCCCGGTGCACTGGCTGGTGATGCTGCACGGCCCGGACATCGTCGACGCGGAACTGTTCGGGCTGAAGGCCGACCGCATGAGCCGCGGCCATCGCTTCCACCATGACAAGACGGTGTGGCTGACCCAGCCGCTGGACTACGTTGAATCGCTGCGTTCGGCCTTCGTGCTGGTCGACCCGCAGGAGCGCCGTGAGCGCATCGCCAGCCAGGTCCAGGCGGCGGCCGCGCAGGCCGGGGGCAGCGCCCGCATCACCGATGACAACCTGGGACAGGTGGTGAATCTGGTCGAATGGCCGTCGGCGGTGCTGTGCAGCTTCGAACGTGCCTTCCTGGCGGTGCCGCAGGAAGCGTTGATCGAGACGATGGAAATCAACCAGAAGTTCTTCCCGGTGCTGGACGGTGGCGGCAAGCTGACCGAGAAGTTCATCGGCATCGCCAACATCGAGTCGAAGGACGTGGCCGAAGTGTCCAAGGGCTATGAGCGGGTGATCCGCCCGCGCTTCGCCGATGCGAAGTTCTTCTTCGACGAAGACCTGAAGCAGGGACTGGCATCGATGGGCGACGGGCTGGCAACGGTGACCTACCAGGCCAGACTGGGCAGCGTGGCCGACAAGGTCGCACGCGTGGTGATGCTTGCCGACGCGATCGCGATCCAGGTCGGTGCCGATCCGGTACTGGCCCGGCGCGCGGCACAGCTGGCCAAGAACGACCTGCAGTCGCGCATGGTCAACGAATTCCCCGAGTTGCAGGGCATCGCCGGTCGTCATTACGCGCTGACCGGCGGTGAATCGCCGGAGGTCGCGCTGGCCATCGACGAGGCCTACCAGCCGCGCTTCGGCGGCGATGACATCGCACTGTCGGCACTCGGCAAGGTCCTGGCGATCGCAGAGCGCCTGGATACGCTGGCCGGTGGGTTCGCCGCCGGCCTCAAGCCGACCGGCAACAAGGATCCGTTCGCGCTGCGCCGCAACGCGCTGGGCCTGGCACGCACCATCATCGAAAGCGGGTTCGAGCTGGACCTGCGCGCACTGCTGGAGCAGGCAAACGCCGCGCTGGCACCACGCGATGTGCAGGCGGACTCGGCCGAGCTCTACGATTTCATCCTGGAGCGCCTGCGCGGCTATTACGCCGACAAAGGCGTGCCGGCATCGCAGTTCAATGCCGTCGCCGAGCTGAAGCCGGCCTCGCTGTACGATTTCGATCGTCGCATTGACGCAATCCGCACGTTTGCAGCCCTGCCCGAAGCACCGGCGCTGGCTGCGGCCAACAAACGCATCGGCAACATCCTGCGCAAGGCGGACATCGCGATTCCCGGACAGGTCGATCCTGCGTTGCTGCAGGAAGATGCCGAGCGCGCGCTGGCCGAGGCGGTCGCCGCAGCCATCGACGATACCGGTGCCAGCCTGCACCGCAGGGATTACGTCAGCGTGCTGGAACGGCTGGCCCGACTGCGGCCCCAGGTCGATGCCTTCTTCGACCAGGTGATGGTCAATGCCGACGACGCCGCGGTACGTGGCAACCGCCTGGCGCTGCTCAAGCGTCTTGCCGACCGTTTCGACGCGGTGGCATCGCTGGGCCAGCTGTAACCCGCCGACGCCATCAGCGACGGGGTCAGCCGCCGTTGATGAAATGCCCTGATCGCGCATCGGCAAAATCGCAATTCGGCTCATAGCCCGACACGCGGTGACGCAACACCATCAGTGCCATGTCACCGCACACCGCTCTTTCCCCTGTCGTTCCGGGCCTGCCAGCGCCTTTCTCGCGGTTGCTGCCGCGCAACGAGTCGCTGCTGGTGGTCGCCTGCCATCCCCAGGCCCGCCTGCACACCGGCACGACCGCCACGGCCGGACGCAGCCATCCGGCCACGCCGGTCGACGGCACCCTGCTGATCTGCGCGGGCAGCCGCTCCGTGGCGCTGTGGGGCGTGGGCTGCGAACTCCACCCCACCCCCAGTGGCCTCAGCCGCCTGCTGGCATTCCACGATCACGCACTGAACATCAACCGGCCGCTGCCCGGCGACCGCCGACACCCGACCGTGGTCGGCACCCGGCATGATCTGCGCGACACCCAGACGGCCCGCGACTGGCTGATGGACCGCCTGCTGGGCCGTGACGAGGCCGTCGCGCGCTGCGCCTCGGCGCTGGCGGTCTGCGAGCCGTACCAGTTGGTCCGTTTCGTCCTGGAAAATCCGGACCTGAGCGTGCAGCAGCTGGCCGATCGCTACGGCCTGTCGGTGGCGCAGTTCCGCCGCATCGGCAAGAAAGCGTTCGAACGCTCGCTGAAGGAGCAGCTGCGCCTGCTGCGTGCAGGGCGGGTACTGCAGCGTTACGCCGAGACCGGCCAGACCTTCACCCGGCTTTCCTCAGATTTCGGCTTCTCCTCGCCGTCGCATTTCTGCAGTGAGATCAAGTCCCTGCTTGGCCGTTCACCCAGTTCCATCTATCAGTCAGTCCACGCCCAGTGAAATTCCCGAAAAGCACCTTCTGCCGACTCGCCTTGGCGGCGGGCGCCTGCCTTCCGTGGCCGCTGCTCGCCCAGTCCGCCGACACCCGCGATGTGCCGCTGGAAAACACCGCGATCAGCCGCCGTGGTGAACTCGCCCCCGATGCCACGTTCGTCTCGCGCGGGGACGGCGTGGCCCTGCTGCTGCAATCGGTAGCCGCACAGATGGGGCTGCCGGTCATCGTCAGCAACAAAGCACAGAAAAAGCGCATCCAGGGCAGCTTCGCCCTGGTGGAACCGCGCGCCGTGCTTGACCGGGTCGCGCGCGATGTCGGTCTGATCTGGTACAGCGACGGACAGACGCTGTACGTGCACGACGCCACCGAAACCCGCAACGCCGTCGGCCACATGGCGCACGCATCGATCGCGGTGCTGGAGGATTTCCTGCGCCGCACCCGCCTGGCCGACACGCGGCATACCCTGCGTGGCGCCGCCGGCGCAGGCACGTTCTATGTCTCGGGTTCGCCGGTCTACGTGGATATCGTGCTCAACGCCGCACGCTATCTCGATGCGCTGTATCGGGGCGCGGATGCACGCGCCGAGCACGTGGAGGTCATTCCGCTGCGCAACAGCTTCGCGCAGGGTCGCCGGTATGGCATGCGCAGCTGGGACACCACGTTGCCCGGCATGGCGGAAATACTGGCCAGCGTACTGGGCAATGCCGGTGTCAGTGACATCGTCGTGCGGCGTCCCCAGCAGGACGCGGGTGTCGAAAGCCCCGCCTCGGAGAGCGCGGCCGCGGCGCGCCAGGGCACGGCGCCCGAGCGCGTGTCCCGACCCGCCCCGGGCCGCGCGGCGGATACCGACCTGTCGTCACCCACGATCGTGGTGGCCTATCCGGAAACCAACAGCCTGATCGTACGCGGCACCCTGGCCGGCATCCAGAAGGTGAAACATCTGGTGGCCGAGCTCGACCTGCCGCGCAAGCAGGTGGAACTCTCACTGTGGATCATCGACGTCGAGAAAAAGAAGCTCGATGCAATCGGGGTCAAGTGGACTGGGCAGGTCGGCATCAGTGGCCGCCTTGGCGTGGGGTTCAACGGGGCAACGTCCACCCTGGACGGCGAGCGCTTCCTGGCCTCGATCTCGGCCCTGTCCGAACAGGGCCATGCCTCCGTGGTGTCGCGCCCGGTGGTGCTGACCCAGGAAAACGTGCTTGCCCACTTCGACAGTAACAGCACCTTCTATGCGCGGCTGCAGTCCGAGCGTGTCGCGTCCCTCGAAGCGGTCACCTACGGCACGTTGATAAGCGTTCTCCCCCGCGTCTCGCCGGATGACGAGGTGGAGATGCAGCTCAAGATCGAAGACGGGACGTCCAGCTCCAAGCAGGTGGAAGGGCTGCCGGTGATCAACCGCACCACCATCGACACCGTCGCCCGCGTGCCGCATCGGCTGAGCCTGCTGGTGGGTGGCTACACCCGCCACGAACAGGCGCGCGACCGCGCCGACATCCCCGGCCTGCGGCGCATTCCCTGGCTGGGCGCAGCCTTCCGGCATCGCAGCCAACGCCACCAGGAAACGGTGCGCGTCTTCCTCATCCAGCCCCGCGTACGCACAGCGCAGGACCGCGTGTCCGAAGATGGATTCGACGCGATCCAGGATCTGGACCTGCCGCTGCCGGCGCACTACCAGCGCATCAGCGACTCACTCCGGGAGGCTGCAGATGGCAAGCATTGACGTCGGCCTTGCTCGAACGATGATGCCGCCGCAACGCAGCCACGTGCCAGCGGAACACGCGCAGCCCATGGACGCGGAGCCCGCATCATCCACTGCCGCAATGCGTCGTACCGCCCTGCATCAACGCGGCGCGCTGCAGGATCTTGCAATGAACGACGACCTGTCTGGACTGGTGGCCAGCATGCGCCGCAACCGCGCACGTGGGTCCGACGAAACGAACCAGGCGCCGCAGGCGTGGGTCGACCATGTGCTGGATCCGAAAGGACCGGAAAAACTGGCGGCGCTGCGGCTTCAGCTGGATGCGCTGCCGTCGCTGGACGTCGCAACGCTGCGGAGCCTGCTGGCTGCCCTGTTTCCCGATGCCAGCGATGCGGTGGCGGTCCTGCGTACGCTGCGTTCCGGCTTGGAGCTGGAAGAGGCCGCGCAGGTACTGGATGACCTGGAACAGGAGCTGCTAGGCGGTACCCCTGCACAGCGACAGGCCGTGCGCGCGGGGCTGAACGTCGCGCTGAAGGCGCGCCTGCATGCCAGGCCGCTGGCGGCAACCCCGGCGCAGCTGCGCCAGTCCTACAGGCAGTTCCTGGGATCCGGCGAACCACTGGACAGCTACGAAGAATGGATCGCACTGTACGGTTTCGAGCGACGCAGCCGGGTCGTCGACTTCATTGAACATGCGATGACCGCAGACATGCAGGCGCTGGATCCGTCCTGCAGCCTTATCGAGTTCGGCCAGCTGCTGCAGCGCGTAAGGCAGCTCACTACGATCCGCTCGGCCGATCACCTGCTGCTGGACTGCTGCTGGGACGCGTCGATGATGAAGCGCATCGGCGTCGACCAGCCGGCGCTGCTGCGTGCCCTGTTCGCGATGGTGCGAGAGGGCGGCGGCCTGCAGCGACTGTTCGATACGGTCTTCGTGCAGGTGGCCTACGCGCTGCATGCAGAAGACAAGGTGCGGTTCGCGCAGAACATGCGGCGCTTCCTCAAAGCGGTGCCGCACGCGCTGTGGCAGACCGTCGAGCAGCACGTGCAGGCGCTGCAGGAGCTGGATACCCTGCTCTGGGCCGCGCTGGCACAGGAACGCCGTCAGCACGGCGACGGCAACTGGACGTCCGTCTGATGGCTGCCCTGACGCACCCCGCCCAACAACTGGGCCAGGTGGCCCGGACCCTGCTGCGTCCGGAGCTGGCGCTGGTCGTGCTGATGGCGGTGATCATCGGCATGTTGATCGTGCCGCTGCCGACTTTCCTCGTGGACCTGCTGATCGGCGTCAACCTGCTGATCGCGATCCTGATCTTCCTCAGTTCGTTCTACGTCGAGCGCATCCTCAACTTCTCCACGTTTCCGTCCGTTCTGCTGTTCACCACGCTG
The DNA here is from genome assembly GCA_037033225.1 of Pseudomonadota bacterium. Lineage (GTDB taxonomy): Bacteria > Pseudomonadota > Gammaproteobacteria > Xanthomonadales > Xanthomonadaceae > Stenotrophomonas. The sequence continues at coordinate 49,044 of JAZBLM010000003.1, read as the reverse complement.
ATGCGCCTGGCGCTGTCGGTGAGCACCAGCAGGCTGATCCTGGTGGATGCCGATGCAGGCCATATCGTCTCGGCATTCGGCGAATTCGTGGTGGCGGACAATCTGGTGGTCGGCTTCGTGATCTTCGCGATCGTCACCATCGTGCAGTTCATCGTCATCACCAAGGGCTCCGAACGCATCGGCGAAGTGGTGGCGCGCTTCTCCCTCGACGGGATGCCGGGCAAGCAGATGGGCATCGATGCCGACCTGCGAGCCGAATCCATCGATGCGGCCGGGGCCAAGCTGCGTCGGCGCGAAGTGGAGAAGGAGAGCCAGCTGTATGGCTCATACGACGGGGCGATGAAGTTCGTGAAGGGCGACGCCATCGCGGGCATCGTGATCGTCTTCGTCAACCTGTTCGGCGGCATCGCGGTCGGCATGCTGCAGCATGGGATGTCCTTCCACGAAGCAACGCGGGTGTTCACCCTGCTCACCATCGGCGATGGCCTCGTGGCGCAGATTCCGGCGTTGCTGATCTGCATCAGTGCGGGATTCGTGGTGACCCGTGTCGGCGGTGAGGAAGGCAACCTGGGCTCAAGCATCATCAAGGAGCTCTTCAGCAGTCAGAAAGTGCTGTTCATCACCGGTACGCTGCTGCTGCTGCTGCTCGGGCTTCTCCCCGGCTTCCCGCTGCCGGTGTTCCTTACCCTTGCAGCCGCCGTCTTCGCCCTGGCGGCCTGGCGCGTGCGTGCGGACGATGCGCAGGCGCCGCACACGCCCGGCAGCGCGCCGCGTGCCGTCGGCCATGACGGCCTCCCTTTGCCGCCGGGTGTGGCCGGGCATCTGGCCAACGAAAGCAGGCAGGTCAACGAGACGGTTCCGCTGCTGCTGCTTCTGCCGCCGGCGCATTTCGCGAAGTGGCGCAGCGCCGGAATCGAGCAGCGGCTGCGCGAGGATCTGCACCTGCGCCTGGGCATGCAGCTGCCTTACATGTTGATGCGGGAACACAACGATGGCGCGCACCGTGTGGTGGTGATGATCAACGAGATCACCGCGACCAGTGGCGATATCGTACTGGATCATATCCGTGTGCTCGCCGACACCGATGAGCTGGCAATGCTGGACAGTGCCATCGAGCTGCCCGGCCTCAACGGTGCCCCTTCGCGGTGCTGGATGCCTGCCGCCATGCAGGAGCAGCTGCATGCGATGGGGATGGCGACGCGCAGCGATCAGGAAGAGCTGCAGCAGATGGTGCACGACGCGCTGATGCGCAATATCGGCGAACTGTTCGGCATCCAGGAGACCAAGCATCTGCTGGACGACACCGAAAAGCGTTTCCCTGAGCTGCTGAAGGAGGTCCACCGTCATATCCCGGTGCAGCGCGTGGCGGAGGTCCTGCAGCGACTGCAGCGCGAGGGCGTCTCCATCCGCAACATGAAGGTGATCCTCGAGACCCTTGCGCAGTGGGGTCAGCGCGAGAAGGATGTGATCCTGCTGGTGGAGCATGTCCGTGGCGGGCTTGCCCGGTACATCTCCGCCCAGCACGCGCGGCAGGGCCGCATCGCGGCGGTCCTGCTGGCACCCGACGCCGAGCAGCTGGTGCGCTCGGGCATCCGCCAGAGCCAGGGCGCGGCGTTCCTCAATCTGGATCCCGCCCAGTCCGAGCAGCTCATGGATCGCATCGTGATCGTCTTCGAGCCACTGCTCGCAAGCCGACCCGAAGCCGTACTGCTGGTAGCGCCGGATATACGCCGCTTCGTCAAGCGCTTTGTTGAAACACGGTTGCCGGGCCTGGCGGTGCTCTCGTTCTCGGAAGTGTCCGATGCCGTATCCCTTGATGTCGTGAGATCACTATGACGCTCAAAGAAGTTCTCTGTCAGGCCCTCGACCAGCTTGGCGCCAACTCCGCCGACTACGAGTTCGATGACCACTCGACCATCGTGATGTCGTTTGACGACGTCGGTGAGATCTATCTGGACCCGCGCGACGGGGAACAGGTCTGGCTCTGGGGTGTGACCGAGGACATCGGCACGCGCGCCAGCGGCCCGCTGGCCGAAGCGCTGCTGGCCGAGGTCATCCGTCCCGTGGCGCACTGGGATGCCGGCGCGATGGTGCTGCGCGATGACGGACGGGTAGGTGGTCTGTTGCATCCGGAATGCGTGCAGGAGCCATCGCGGCTCGCGGAGGCGCTGCAGGACTTCCACCAGTGCCTTGCACGGATGCAGGCCATCCGATGACGGCCGCGCGCTCATTCTGGCGACCTGCGGCCCACCCGGCTGCGATCGTGGGGTCGATGCTGCGCGCTCCACTGCCGGAGGTCGCCATCGGTGACGTTTGTCGTTTGCAGGTCTCGGCCCACGACGACACGCCGGCAGGGTCCGGAACCGTGGTTGCGGTGGAGCACGGCACTGCATCGATCGGGCTGCTGCGCGACAGCGCCGGACTTTCGCCGCAATGCCTGGTCCTCCCCACCGGCAATGGGCCGATGATTGCCATTTCCGAGCGCATTCTGGGCAGTGTGCTGGATGGACAGGGCAGCGAGGTCGAACGGCTCTGTCCGGCCGTGGAGTCGCACCCTGAGACGCGTCGAATCGACGCACGCGGGGTGGATTATCGCGAACGCCGGCCGATCGAGACCGTGATGCGCACCGGCATCCGGGCCGTGGATGGCCTGCTCACCTGTGGGGAAGGGCAGCGGGTGGGCATCTTCGCCGGCGCGGGTGCGGGCAAGACCACGATGGCCGAGATGCTGCTCGAAAATGCTGACGTCGATGTCAGCGTCGTTGCGCTGGTCGGCGAACGCGGCCGGGAGGTGGCCACGCTGGTGGAACGCCTTCGAAACACCCCGCGCGCACCGCACACCGTGATCGTGCAGGCCACCTCGGACACCGCGCCAGCGCTGCGCAGCCAGGCGCCCCTGATCGCCACAACGATCGCGGAGTATTTCCGCGACCAGGGCCGACGGGTCCTGCTGGTAATGGACTCGGTGACGCGCTACGCGCGTGCGCTGCGCGAACTGGCCCTGGGTGCGGGCGAGCCACCGGCCCGCCGGGGCTTCCCCGCATCGGTCTTCGAAGCGCTGCCGCGGCTGCTGGAGCGTAGCGGCCGCACCCGGACCGGCTCCATCACCGCATTCTATACGGTACTGCTGGAAGACGAGCAGGACGCTGACCCGATCGGCGAGGAGGCGAAATCGCTGCTGGATGGGCACCTCTACCTGAGCAGCCGGCTGGCCGGTCGCGGTCATCTGCCGGCCCTGGATGTGCTTCGCAGTGCGAGCCGGCTGTTCGCCAGCCTGGCCGACCCTGCCCAGCAGCAGGCCGCCGTACGGATACGCAGCCTGTTGGGCACCCTGGAGGATCTGCAGTTGATGCGCGACCTGGGCGAGTACACGCCCGGCCTGAGCGCGGCCTACGACAAGGCGGTGGCCACTGAACCGGCGTTGATGGCGTTCCTGCGCCAGGGACAGCAGGAATGCAGCACGCTGCAGCAGACACTGGAGGCCCTGCATGACGTCTCCCGTTGAGCGGCGTGGCCTGCAACTGGTGAAGTTGAAGCAGGCACAACAGCAGTTGGCGTTGCTGGCGGCACAGGCCCAGCATCGGGCGGCGGCTGCCCGACGAGAGGAAGCTGTCGCGCTTCGCGCATCGGCTGAGGCGTCCCTCGATCACGCAGCCCTGCAGCCCGAGCCCGGTCTGAGCCGCAGCGCGTTGTTTGATCGCCTACGCGTGCTCGCCGTGGCGCGCGCGCATGCGCTGGAAACCGGACACGCCGCCAGCGACCTGGACGCTGAGGCAGCCGAGTGCGAGGCCCTGGAAACGGAGCAGCGTCAACGCGCCGCAGCGCAGCTGCGCAAGCAGAAGAAGATCGAGCACCTGCAGAGCGGCCAACGTCGCGAGACCGCACGACGCCGCGAAACCCGTCTTTACACACAACAACTGGATGAGATCACATGTCGTCGCCGATCCCTGCGCTGAACCCGGCGCGATCCCACGACCCAGGTGCGACGGCCGCAACGGTGGTCCCCCTGGAACGCCGTGCACAGCCTTTCGCAGAGGTGCTTGCGGACGCCTCCGGTGCCCGTACGCCGCCTTGGGACGAACCCGTCGACAGGTTGCCCGGCACGCTGGACGAGTCACCGGTCCAGCTGGACGGCAACCTGTACGCCTCGGCGAGCCCCGTCCAGGCGCCGCCGCGGCACAAGGACCCTGCCGGTTGGAGGTCACTGAACGTCACGCTGGCGGGCCATGTCGCGGCCGGCGCCGTCGACGTCACAGAGGGCCACCGTGGTTCCGTAGCGCCGCCGCTTTCCCTGCCGTCGCCTGCCGTGATGGCCACGCTTGCCGCCCGGGCCTCCAGCCGGCACCTGCCCGACACCCGGACAGGAGACACGACGACGCTGCCCACGCGCGCTGTTTCCGTGGCCGGGGGCCGCGGCGACGCCAGCCCGTTGCTTCCGTCCCTGGCATCCACCCTCCCGACCACGAAAAGCCTCTCTGCTGCGCATGCGGACAGTCGTGATCCGGCAGCGGGCAGCGCGGTCGCTACGTCCCTGCAGGTCCGCGACCGCCCGATCGACGGCAGCGCTGTTGCATCGCCCGGCGACGCGTCCGCAATGCCGGAGTCCCGCGCAGACGAGGGTGGCGCTGCCCCGCACGGCGAGCGACGACGAGCGGGGGCAGAGAGCACCATGCCGCCACTGCACGCCGCGGCGCACTCCCGATCCCCAGCAACCGCGTACCCACCCACAGCCGATGTCCGCCGCCAGGACGGCAGTGCGACTCGAACGAAGCCCACGCCTGCGTTCGCAGAGCCGCCTGACCTCGTTCCGGTGCAACGGGTGACAAGCGTGAGCGTACCCTTCAGCAGCTGGGGTCCCGGCCACCACGTCACCGCAACCTGGGTTCCCTTTGCGGTAGCCGACCCATTGCCCTCCATCACCCTGCGCAGCAGCAGTGACGCTGCACGGCGGGCGATCGGCAGCGCGCTGGATGCCAGCGATCCCGCGGTGCTGGGCGGCCTGGAGCTGGCAGCAGCCGATAGCGCTGACGATGGCACGTCAGGGCACCGCCGTGCCCACCACGTGCCGGAAGACGACGAATGAGCCGGCGCCTTCCCCTGCTGGCAGAGGTCGATCCCCAGGCGCTGCATCGGCAGCGGCTGCTGGACGCGCTACGGGGCTGTGGCGTGGGCGCGCGCATGGGCACGCCGGGCACACCCACCTGCCTGCGCTTCCAGCTGGACACGGAGCACGGCGCAGTGGTCTGCCGCGTGGATGCAAACGACTGGGCGACCGTGCACCTGCCTGACCTGGTCGGGCTGGACTGGACCTCGATGGAGCCGTCGGTCATCGCCGGGCTGACGGCAGTGGAGCATCCGCTGCAGTTCGAGCAGCAGGTACCCGGTTACCGGCAGGCCCATGCACTGCCCGCCGCCGTGCTTCCGCCCGGTCTCACCGCCTTGCCGGCGGTGCAGGCTGCGGAAGGCGAGGTCTGGATTGAATCCTGGTCCGGGCCACTTCCGGGCCCGGCGCGACCACCGCTGTTGCCAGCCGGCTTCGGTCTGCCGGTAGGCGTGGAGCTGGGCAAGGTGGCGTTGCCCCTGCAGCAGCTGAAGCGCCTGCACTGCGGTGACATCGTGCTGATCACCGCACCTGCTGCGCAGGCATGGCGTGGCCGTTGTCTGTTGTTCGATTTCCATTTCCAAACGGAGTGCCTCGTTGTGACCCATGTCCATCTTCCTCCCGCGGCCGACGTGCAGACGCACGCGGCCAGCCTGCCGTCTGACGAGTACATGCCGGACATACGAGGACTGGGAGAGCTGCCGCTGGAGCTTCACGTCCTGCTTTGCCGCATCGATCTGTCGCTGGCCGAACTGGCCGCGATGCGGGAAGGCAGCGTGGTGACGCTGCCGGACAGGGCGAGCGACCGTGTGCAGCTGCTGCACAACGGCGTCCGGATCGCGACGGGTGAGCTGGTGCAGGTGGGCGACCGGCTCGGCGTCAAGCTGGCGCAGGTGCCCAAATTGACATGAGCGTGGTGCAGATCAACAACGATGTATCGCTGATCGCTGTTCTTGCAGCGGCCGCGATGCTGCCGTTCCTGGTCGCGGTGGGGACCTGCTACATCAAGTTCAGTGTGGTGTTCACCCTGATCCGCAACGCCCTGGGCCTGCAGCAGGTGCCGTCCAACATGGTCATCAATGCGCTGTCGTTGATCCTGGCCTTCTATGTCATGCATCCGATCGTCATGTCCGTGCAGACGGCGTACCAGACGCTCGACCAGCCGCTGACGACGATGCAGGACACGGCGGAGTTTCTCGACACCAGCCTGGACGAGTACCGGATCTATCTCGCCCGTCATGCCGATCCTGAGCTGCTGCGCTTCTTCGAACGTGCGCAGGTCAGCGAGGATGCGGAGCTTCCTGCGGCGGATCTTGGGCCGGAGTCACGTTCGCTCTCCGCGTTGTTGCCCGCCTATGCGTTGAGTGAGTTGAAAGACGCGTTCCTGATGGGGTTCTACCTGTACCTGCCGTTCGTCGTGATCGATCTGATCGTCTCCAGCATCCTGCTCGCGCTGGGCATGATGATGATGAGTCCGGTCACCATCTCGGCACCGATCAAGCTGATCCTGTTCGTGGTGCTGGATGGATGGAGCATGCTGTCACAGGGCCTGGTGCTGCAGTACATGGAGGTACCGGCATGATCCAGTCGCGCCTCCCGGGTGCCTCCAATCCAGGAGCGCGCCGATGAACGAGCTGATCGCCATCGGCAACAAGACCCTGATCCTGGTGCTCATGCTGTCGGCCGGTCCGGTGATCGTGGCAACCGTGGTGGGACTCATCATCGGCCTGTTCCAGACCGTCACCCAGCTGCAGGAACAGACCCTGCCCTTCGGCGCGAAGATGCTGGCGGTCGTGTTGACCGTGCTGGTGCTGCTGGCGTGGACATCGCGCACGCTGATCGACTTCAGCACCCTGGTGTTCGGCCGCGCGCTGGGGGTCTGACACACATGGGTCCATCCCCACTGGATGCTGCGTTGCTGCAGGCGCTGCAGGAGTATGCGGTGCCGGCCACGCTGGGGCTGGCGCGGCTGCTGGCCTGCTTTGCATGGCTGCCGTACCTGTCCAGCGGGGCCATGCCTTCGCGGATGCTGCGGACGGTACTGGCGCTGGCGGTGCTGATCGGCCTGTGGCCACTCACCGAAACACTGCAGCGTCCGACCGACATGTCTTCGCTGGCACTGGCCGCGCTGCGCGAAGTCGTGGCCGGAACGCTGCTAGGGCTGATGCTTGCCCTGCCGTATCACGTATTCCATGCCATCGGCTCGGTGATCGACACCCAGCGCGGCGCCGGCGTAGGGGCGATGCTGGATCCGCTTACCGGCGTGGAAGCCACGGAGATGGCCAATCTGCTGCAGATGATGAGCGCGGTGGTGTTCCTGGTCGCAGGCGGGTTGGTGCCGCTGCTTGAGGCCATACAGGGCAGCTACGTGCTGGTGCCGATGGGGGCCTCTTTCCTGCCGGAGCTGGACAGCCTCCACCGCTTCGTGGACATCGTGCTGTCGGCCGCCGTGCGCATGGCCGCGCCGGTGCTGCTGCTGCTGTTCCTGGTCGAGATCCTGCTGGGAATGATCTCCCGCTTCGCGCAGCAGCTGAATGCCTTCTCCGTCTCCTTGTCGGTCAAGTCGGTGCTGGCCTTCGCCGCGATGCTGGTCTACCTGATGCTGACGCTGACCGAGCAGGTACCTGTGTTGTGGCGCCATCATCCGGCCCTGCGCGGTTTCGTGCCGGGAGGGGCGGGATGAGCAGCGGTGCCAGTGAGAAGACTGAGAAGCCGACCGCGCAGCGGCTCGCCAAGGAAGGCAAGAAAGGAAAGTCGTTCAACAGCCGTGACCTCATTGCCGCGGCCGTGCTGTGGCTGGGCCTGCCGGCCATCGCGCTGTTCAGTTCGCTGCGGTCATCGGCTCAGTTGTATCTGGATATCGTGCACGGTGGGTTCTCGCTCACGCCTGCCGCAGCTGCGTTGGCTGCATTGAAGGGACTGCTGCAGGCGCTGGCGCCCGTGCTGCTGGCAGCAGGGCTGGCGGTGGTGGTGTGTTCGCTGGCGATGAGCAAGGGACGCATGGCCACGGAGGCCATCCGCTTTGACCTGAACAAGCTCAATCCCATCAACGGGTTCAAGAACCTGTTCTCGTTCCGCGTGCTGAAGGACCTGTTGCGCACGGTGCTGTACATGGCGGCCTGCGGACTGTTCGCCTGGCTGGCGCTGCGCCTCTGGGGCAGCGATCTGTTCAGTCAGGTACATGGCGGCACCACGCAGATCGTCCACCTGTGGGTGCGGGTGGCGCTCATGTTCGCCCTGGGCCTGTTGCTGGCGATGGCGCCGGTCTATCTGCTGGCTGGCTGGCTGGACCATTACCTTTTCATCCGCGAGATGAAGATGGAAAAGCATGAGGTCAAGCGCGAGCAGAAGGACAACGAGGTCAAGCCGGAGGTCAAACGACGACGGCAGCAGGTCAACGAAGAACTGTCCGCGCAGGTGCAGGCAGACACCGTGGGCTCCACCCTGGTACTGGCCAATCCCACCCATCTGGCCATCGGCATCTTCCTGATGGACGACAACACCCCTCTGCCCTTCGTTTCAGTAAGGGAGCGCGGTGCGCGTGCGCGCAAGGTGATCGCGCTTGCCGAAGCCAACGGCGTGCCGGTCGTGCGCGACATCAAGCTGGCGCGCGCGATCTATTTCTCCACGCGTCGCTATCACTTCGTCCAGAACAGCAGCGTCGAACCGGTGATGGCGCTTGTTCGCTGGCTGCGCGACGTGGAGCGCGCGGGCAAGCCGGTCGATGACAGCGATCCGATGCCGCCCGATCCGCCCAACTGAACCACACCCTGTCACATCCCAGGAGCACAGCATGACCATTGACAACGATCCGACCCGCTCCCCTGCGTCGTCCGCCGAGGATGACGATGTCACCCGCCTGATCATGGAGGGATTGCGTGAGGGCGCCACGGTGGCCGACCTCAAGGGGGTGAGCCGCGATGCCCTTGAGGGGGTCTACGCGATAGCGCACCGCTACTACGAGAACGGGCAGCTGGACGAAGCCGAGGCCTTCTTCCGTTTCCTGTGCCTGTACGACTTCTACAACGCCGACTACGCCTTGGGGATGGGCGCGGTGCTGCACCTCAAGCGTGAATATGACAAGGCCATCGGCATGTACGCGGTGGCGCAGACGCTGGATCTGACCGATGACCGTCCGATGTTCCATGTCGGCCAATGCCACCTGGCGCTCGGGCGCCTTCGCAATGCCAGGGAGTGCTTCGAGGCGGTGGCCGCCCGGGCCGCAGGCCACGATCTGGGCAAGCGCTCGCAAGCCTATCTGAAGGTCCTGCAGGATGCCGCAGTGGACGCCGCAACGGACGGGCAGGGACCGGATCAGGCGGGGTGAGCGGCAACTGACAGGCCCGCGGGGCGGCCTCCGCGAGCGGGCCAGGGCACGGACGGAAACTGAAAGCCGGGGTGGGGCGCCATCGGAATACTGAGCGCACTGAATCGATCGGCGGCCCTGAGAGCACTGTGCAGCGCCGCCCCCCCTGCGCCCAATATGCGCGCCATCGCAAGAGGATGCCCATGACCCTGCCCCTTTCCTCCCTGCCAGCACCGGCCCTGCCGCTGCTGCTCCGTCGTAGCGGCCATGAGTCCGCCATCCACGCGGCACAGGCTTTTGGCGTGAAGCTCCCCGCCGCGCAACTGGAGCGCGTCAACGCCGATATATTCGCTGCCTTTGCAGCCAGCGCCCCCCATGCCAACGGTGCTGCCCCCCGTCAGAACGACAGCGTGGCGCTGCGCACGCCGGATTTCGCCCGCCTGTACCGGGCGGCGGGCGATGAGGGTCGGCGCATGTCGCCCGACAGCCTGCTGATCCTGTTGCTGGGCAATCTGAAGGAGGCGCTGGGCGACCAGCGGTTCAATCGCGTGGAACAGCGCCTGCATGCCTACCGGTCCCAGCTGCAGTCGCGTGCGCAGCAGGCTGGCGACCTCTCGGCCGCCTTGCAGGCAGCGCTGGATGCCGCCAATGCCGCTCATGAGGCGGCGGATGCGGCCGCCGCCGAGGCGGGAGTACAGAAAGGCGCGCTGGACGCGGCGCGGGACGATGTGCAGCGGTTGCAGGGCGAGCTGGATGCGCTCGACCCGGCCGATCCGGCCCGAGGCGCGAAGCAGGCCGAGCTGGCCGCTGCACGCGAAAACCTGCAGCAGGCACAGGGTCGCTTCGACGCCGCCGCGAAGGCCCTCAATGATGCTGCCGTCGTGCTCGACGCCAGGCTGGGCGAGCTGGACGAGCAGGAGCAACGACTGCGCGGCTTCAATCAGGGTCAGCCGATGATCACCGAACCGGCCGAGCGGAAACTGAATGCAAGCGACACGCTCGCCATGCTGATGGGCGTCATCAGCCAGCTGATGGGTGACCACGCCGACAAGACCCTGAAGACCATGAGCGAGTTCACCATCCAGACCATCAAGGCACGCCACGCGAAGGAGCAGGAACGCATCCGCCAGCACGAAGAGGAACTGCAGCGCGCACGGGACGCCCAGAAGAAGACCGGCTGTGCGGGCAAGATCTTCGGCTGGATCGGCGCGGCGGTCGGCGCGATCGCCAGCATCGGTGCGATCGTGGTCGGCGCACTGCACGGCAACGTGGCGCTGATTGCAGGCGGCGTGATGGGGATGATGCTCACCATCGACAGCATCGTGGGCATGACCACGGGCTTCTCCGTCGTGGGCAAGGTGGTCGAGGAACTCGGCAAGGTGGTGGCCAAGGCACTGGTCGCCTTCGGTGTTCCCGAGGAGCTGGCCAGGCAGATCGGCTCGATCGTGGCCACGGTGGTGGTCATGGTAGCGATCATCGCCGCCATGATGGTCACCGGTAACCTGGCGGCCGCGGGCCGTACCGCGGCGATCGCCGCGAAAGGCGCGGTGGAGACCACCGCGACCGCGGCAGCGCGGTTCATCGAACAAGCGACCAAGGTGCTGCAGTTCGTGGCCCAGCTCGCAGGTGCCGTGGGCCAGACCGTGCACAACGTCGGGCAGGTGGTGGTCGCCGGCATCATGGTCGAGGTCAAGAAACTGCTGAAGCTGATCCAGGAGAGCATTTTCGGCGACCAGGTCCTGCAGGACATGCTGCGGATGATCGCCGAAGCGGGCTCCCGCACCCACCGTCTTGCGCTCGATCTGGTGACGCAGATGAGCGAGGTCCAACAGGACCGCGCCGAGACGTCCAGTCACGTCATTGGCCGCATGCGCGTCCACGCCTGATTCCTGCCACTCCCCTCCAACGTTACAGGAAGCCCCTCAATGTCCCAGATTTCCGCTATCCAGCAGCCGGTGATGCTGCTGCCGACCTCATTCGCTAGAACGTCCACGACGCCGACCCCGCAGGACGACGCGCAGGCCAAGCGCGCCGCGGATTCGGCGGCCCGGACGATGGCGCCGTCTGGTCATGAGCGTGCACGTCGCGCCGGTCCCGAACTCGCACCGCCGACGGCTCCCTTCCCGGGAGCGGCCGGTTTGGCGACCCTGCTGCCGACGATGGCCGGACAGCATCCGGCCATGGTGCCCGGTGCGACCGCCGAGGCGTTTGTCCGATTGCACCGGACCGCAGCGGTGAGCCACGCCGGTGCGCCGGTGCAGGCGCAGGCCCGGCTGCTGATCGGCCTGGCCACGCCGGATGGCCAGCTCGCCTACCCGACGCCCGCGCAGATGCGCGCGCTGGCCGGCACGGGTGACGGACTGCCGCCCGGCCTTGAGCCGCTTCACGCGGCGCTTGATGATGCACCAGCCCTGCGTGAGGCCGTGGACGAGCTGGCCAAACGGAACGGTGAGGAGCCGCTAGGGTTGAACGGAAACTCGCGTACGGACTACGTCCTGCTGCTGGTGTCCCTGCTGATGAAGATGGGCGCCAGCCAGCGCGAGCAGGCAGTGGCCATGGTCCATCTGGCCGTGCAGTCCCTGACCGCGATGACCGACAGCATGGTGTCATCCGCGAAAGCCACGCAGAGCTCGAAGATCGCGACGGCGGTGGTCGGCGGACTCGTTGCCGCCGGTGGCGTAGGCATCGGGGGCGTCGCCGCCTACAAGGGCGTGCAGAACCTGCGCACCAACAAGACCACGGCCGACGTGTCGACGGCCCAGGCCAACCACGCCAACAGCCAGACTGCTGTGGGCATGAACACGGCACCCGCCGGCCCGGCTGCGCGCCCGCCGCACGTGGAGGCCCTGCGCCAAAGGCCGCAGGCGCTGCAGGAAGGCGCTGCGGTCAGCGAAACGGAGTTCGCCGTCAACAACACCTATATCGGCGTCATGGCCAACGCGGGCCAGGCCGTTACACAGACCGGCGTCAGTGTCGGTGCCGTCGCGGGCTCTCCGATGGAGCTGGAGGCCACCGCGCATACGGTCGACTCCGAACGCGACCGCATCAACAAGGATATCGAAGTTGAAATCGGCAGCAAGGTGAACCAGGACGCCAATAAAACCAGCGAAAGCCAGCAGGCGATGTTCAACACCCTCGTCAGCCTGGAGCAGGACAACCATGACGCGGTCAAGCACGTCATCGGCAACATGCGTCGCTGATCGTACCGACTCCCTTTTGTATCCGGGACGCCGCAGCGCGCCCCTCTTCCCGTGACGGAGCATCCCATGAGAACAGAACCCACTTTCACTACCGCCGTCATCCCGATGCCACCTTCCGTTCGCGCTGAGCGCGGCACGCTGGTCGACGGTACCGCAGAGCATGCGGTGTCGCCTCGACGTAACCCCGCCTCACCGCTACTGGCGTACCTGGCTACGTCCGCCCAGGACAGCGGCCGGATCCCTGCGGACGAGGACGCACTGCTGCTGTTGGCGACGCGTCAGGAGGCCCTGTTCCAGGACAGGAAGCGCGAGCTTGTGATTGATGCACTGCGACATTCACCCTGGTCTGCCTTGGCCGATGCGGACCCGGATGACGCACAGGCGCAGCGGACCGTACAGGAAGCGCGTCAGCTGCTGAAGGCGCTGCTGCCCGCCGACGTGCGTGCATTGGCCGAACAGGGCGCCGATGGTTCGCATCGGGAGTTCTTCGAGGCGATATCAGAGGTCATCGGACGCCTTGATGGCGAGCTGAAGAGCCGATACAGCGATCTGCTCGCGGGCTACGTCAAGTTCTACAAGGAGCTGACCAACATCCTGGCCGATATCAAGGACCAGCTTGGAAAGCCGGACAGCGATGGGATGGTCAACGTCGACTTCACCAAGCTGCGTGAAAAGCTCACCAGGCTGAAGGATACCTGGGCCGTAAAGGGCTTCGGCGCGGTGTTCTCATCCAGGGCGGAGGCGGAAAAGCTGCTTGCGGAGTTGGGCATCGAGGGGCTGGCGGTGGTCCGGCTACCGGATGGTGGAGGTTGGCAGGTGGGTATTGACACGGACCTGATCGACTCGCTGCAGCACGTATTCCCTCTCAACAAAGGCCCGATCAGCACGAGCGCGCTGAACGAGCTGTTGCAGCAGAAGGAAACGATGATGGAGCGCTTCAATTTCATCAATCGTGCGCTGCCCGAGAAGTATCAGCGGCGACTGCAGATGTGGGATGCGCTGGTGAAGCTGCTCAGCAGCACGATTGATACGGTCACTGAGGCGGACCGCTCGGTCATCGCCGCATGGGCCGGCTGACAGGAGACTTCACATGCCACACGCCAATAACTCCGTATCGCTCTCGTCATTGACGGGCGTTCACCTGCCCAGGGCGACCGCACGCCAGAGGACACCGTTCGGCGACATGAAAGTGGCGAACGCCGGATCGCCGCCGGCGAGTCCGCCCACGCAGCGCGGGTGGGCGGCGACCCCGCTGCCAACGTTGGCAGCGGGGTCCATTGACAGTCTGGGCTCCATGTCCGACCTCGGGGACATCCGGGGCCTCGAGAACCTCAACGCGGCGCCCGTCATGGGCGAGCACGCTGGCGGCGACGGCGTGGCGCGAGCGGATTACCTCCCGCAGATGACGCGCGCCCATGCGCTCGATCCGGCAGCACGGTCACCGGCACACCAGCTGCAGCACAGTGACGACGTGGAACGCACCCTTGCAGCGTTGACGCAGCAGTGGGACGCAAGCGCGGCCGCCGCCGCAGCCAACGCCGCGCCAGGGTCATCAGCGCCGGTCAAGCCGACGGAGCTGTTCTGCGACAGGGAAAAGGACGCCTCGATCCTGTCCCGCGAACACTGCGCGCGGCAGGTTCTCAGCGAGCTTGGCCTGTCGCGGAGAAAGATCGATGAGCTTGTGAACCGCCACGCCAGCACACCGGGCGGCACCGCCGTGATCGATGCCTGTCGTCTGCTGGCCATGCCGGAAATTCAGGCAGAGCGCCGGGTCCGGGCGACCCTTGTAAAGCAGCTGGATGCGTACCTGGATGCGGCAAAGGGCGACTACTCCGGTGTCTATCGTGCCTTCAAACACGACGCGTCCAAAGAGTTCAAGCAGCTGAAGGCCGGTATCGAGACGGCCTTCAATGCGGTGGGACGCTCGGCCGTCACGGACCGGCTGTTGGCTGACTCGGCGCCTGCGCTGGTGGAGGCCCTGCAGCGCAAGAATCCCGGCGTGTCGTCGGAGGCGTTGCGTCAGAACCTTCCTGGACTGATCAATGCACAGGGCTTCTCCGCACTGACCAACCGGCTGGACAAGACCGATGCCAGCGGTGTTCTGCAGGATGCCACGCTGTTGCCGCAGCTGGTGCAGAGCGCGGACAAGCCGGAACGCCCGAAGACCGACACCGCGTCCGAGCCGGTCAAGGAGTTCGTGAAGCACCTGGTCGATGTGCTGGGCGCGATGAAGGCCCCCGCCTTCTACATCGAGAACAACGCGCGTCAGATCGTCAACCAGGACGACTGGAACTTCCAGGGCAACAAGGATCCGCGCACGCCCGAGGCAGCGGCAGCGAAGTCGCCGCCGACCGCCGACGAGCCGGACGTTCCGCAGCAGGATCTGCCACCGCCGGTCGCCGAGCTCGAAGACCTGCCGCCACCTGCTCCGGAGCTCCATGAAGATGCCGGCGGCGCGGCGGCTGAGGCTGGGGACATCCCCCGGGAAGAGGTTGCGGATGACGTGTTGCAGTCTCCCGCGGGCCGGCCGCGCCTTGGAGGACGCAACGGCGCGCCCGTCCATCCGCTGCATGGGCAGCTGATGAACGACCTGAGGGCGAATGC
The DNA here is from genome assembly GCA_037033225.1 of Pseudomonadota bacterium. Lineage (GTDB taxonomy): Bacteria > Pseudomonadota > Gammaproteobacteria > Xanthomonadales > Xanthomonadaceae > Stenotrophomonas. The sequence goes on along the minus strand of JAZBLM010000003.1, from coordinate 33,833 downwards.
ACGCTTCCAGTATCTCGAGGCAGGCGGCGTCAATCCGCTGCCGCCGCAGCTGCAGGCACCGCCGCCGGCCGCGACTGACGAAGACGACGCAGAGGACAGGCGTAGCGACGGCACCGCAGCCGCTGAAGGACGGTCGCCGTTCCACCGGCTGAAGACGCCGCTTGGCCTGGGCGAACATGCGCCCCGGCCCGTTGCTGACGAGGACAGGCGTGAGCGGACCTGAGACCCCTGCGCTGGATCTGCGGCAACTGATCGCCCTTGCAACAGGGGCGGTGGTCGCGGGAGGCATCCAGCCCGGTGACCGACTGGTTGAGGACCTGCACATGGATTCGCTGGAAATCGCCGATCTGCTGGTGACGATCGAGGAACGCACAGGCGTGATCATCACCGCCGATGCGCTGGCAGGTGCCCGCACGGTGGGCGGACTGGAGGCCGCCGTGCGGCGGCTGCAATGCGCTGCGCAGTGATACGCGCTGGGCGACTGGCATCGGGCGTCCTGCTCGGTGCCAGTGTGCTTCCCGCGCAGGCGGGGTCCATCTATGCCGGTCTATCGGCCGATGGGCACCTGCTGGTGGCCGAGCAGCCCGCGCAGGGCCTGCACGCATTCCATCTGCCTGACCGGCGCGACACCCGGCGCGGACCGCCCATGCCGGCGGCCGGGCGGTCCCGCTGGCGTGCGTTGATGCAGCAGGTCTCGGGCGATGTCGGGCTCGACGTCGCGCTGCTGGAAGCGGTGGTCGGGCAGGAGTCAGGTTTCAATCCGGCAGCGGTATCCCGCGCTGGCGCGGTCGGTCTGATGCAGCTGATGCCGGACACCGCGCGACGTTTCGGCGTGCTTGACCGGTTCGATCCGGAGCAGAACCTGCGCGGTGGCGCGCGCTACCTTGCCTGGCTGCTGGATCATTTCAACCAGGATCTGGATCTTGCCCTTGCCGCCTACAACGCTGGCGAAGGCAGTGTGCGACAGCATGGCAACCGGGTTCCGCCCTTTGCCGAAACGCAGGCCTACGTTCGCGCCGTGCGCCAACGCTATGCACCCTGATGCAAACCCGGCGCATCGATCATTTACAACTCTGCTGATGTTGACGGTGTAAACGCGGACACAGAATGGCCGTCGCCAACCGTGGCTGTAACTGATCTCCTGACCCTCCCATGTCGTATGTTCTGAAAATCCTTGCGGGCACACTGGTCGGCGTCGAGTACGCGTTGGTCGAGGGCGAAACCGTATTCCACGTGGGACCCCAGGACGACCTGACAAACGGGCGTGCCGCGCAGCTGCTGGCGTCGGAAGACAGCGCCTACTTCATTCCCGCAGACCTCCCTGCTGCCGCATTCGCCGTGGCGGTGCCCGGCGCGGCGGGGGCGTTGCAGCTAGGTGAGCGCGCCGCTGAACCTGCCCCCTGGGTGTGGCGCCCGCTGCAGCTGCAGCAGCCGGTGACGGCCGCAGGAATCCATTTCGCCGTACGCGAGCAGCACGCGACGTGGTCGGCGGAGATACTCGCCTTCGTGCCTCCCGCGTTGCCGGTAGCGTCGGACGCCATCGACACGACGGCCGCCGGGACGGGCGCGCGCCGAAGACGTCCGCTCCTGCTTCTGGGGACCGGCTTCCTGCTTGCCGCCGCTGCGTTCGCCGGCTGGTTCCATTGGCAGCACCAGCCCGAGGCGCGCGTGCGCGGCCTGGCCGGTGTGTTGTCCAACGCACCGGCGGCGTATGACATTGTCGCTGGCAGCGACGGTCGGCTGTATGCCTTCAGCGACAGCGCGGCGGCGCGCACCTGGGGTGAACGGGCCAGCCGCCGGGCGCAGCGGCGCAATGACGTCTACCTGCTACGGCGCGCGGAAGCGCAGCGCCTGGAGGACCTGCTCATCAGCGCCGGCATGGAGCTGGTGGTGGTGCGCCTGGACGACCCTGCACGGCCCGAGGTCGTGCTGAGCGGGCCGCTGACAGCGGCACGAGGTGCCCGGGTGAACACACTTCTTGCCGCCCACGCGCCCTACCTGAAACAGGCACAGGTGTCGGGTTTCAGCGACCAGCAGCTGATCGATCTGGCGCGGCAGCAGCTGCGCGTGCTCGGCGTCAGCACCCGCACCGAGCCACGCGGGCAGCGGGTCAGCATCGTCAATGATGTGTATCTCGACGACGCTGGCTTGAACGCCATGGCCAGCGCCGCCCGCGCGTTTCACCAGCACTGGGGGATGCGTCGCATCAGCGTGGCGCCCCAGCTATGGGATGACCTGCTGCAGGGGCGGTCCTACCGCTATTCCCCGGGCCAGCTGCTGTCGGTAGGCAGCGGTCGCTGGGACTACAGCCGCGCTGCCGGGCCGCAGGCAGCACCCTGAAAAGTCAATTCAAGAACTGGAGAAGCGCATGACCGATGCCCACATTCTACCCATCAGAACCACCTATGGCTGGGAAGATCCCGGCGAGGGCGGCAATCCGGACAACTGGAAGGGTTGGATGAGCAACCATTCCACGATGTTCGACAAGGGCGTCAACGATCTGAAAGCGAGAATGGAGACTTTGCTGAAGGAGATCGGGGAGGATGGCAATGCCAGCGACCCCGCCTACCTGGCCAAATACCAGGCCGCCCTGGGCGAATACAACATGTACCGCATGGTGCAGTCGAACTCGACCAAGAGCCTGAGTGACCAGAGCAAGTCGGTCATCCGCAACCTGGCCTGAGTGTCACGGCCCGCGCGTGGCGCGGGCCGTTCTCGGCCACTAGGAGTTTTCCATGATCAGTATCACCCCCATCCAGGCGGCCGCAACGGCCATGGCCGCAGCGAACGGCGCGCCGGTTCCGCTTTCCAGCCGCTTCAGCCAGGCCCTTGCCAGAAGCTACGTATGGGCAGGCAAGGAGCGCGACGCCATTCTTGCCGCGGCCAATGATCCCGACGTTGCCAGTGACCCGGCACGGCTCAATGCCCTGCAACTGCGTCTGGAGGCCTACACCAAACAGATGGCGCTGAGCTCGTCGCTGGTCAGCCACGCGACGAAGGGCATCGAAACGCTGGTGAAGAGCTGAACCATGATCGGTTTCCCGATGCATCGCGTGACGGGCCTGTTGCTGTGCCTGCTGCTGGCCGGTTGCGCACGCTCCGAACTGCTGCAGGCCCTGGACGAGCGCCAGGCCAATGAGGTGGTGGCCGCACTGCTCCACCACAACATCGCGGCCGAGAAACGCCTGCAGGGCAAGGCGGGTTTCGCGGTGCGCGTTGCGGCGGACGACCTTGCCGAAGCCATCGATCTGATCCAGCTGAAGGGGTTGCCGTCCGCTCCCCGCACGCAGATCGCCGCACTCTTCCCTGCCGACGCCATGGTAAGTACGCCGCTGGCGGAGCGCGCGCGCCTGCTCTCGGCCATCGAACAGCGGCTGGAGGAATCGCTGACCACGCTGGTCGGAGTGAAGCGCGCGCGTGTACACGTCAGCTACGATGCCGGCCCGGTCGAGGGCAGCCTCCAGCAGCGCAGGCCCCCTGCGATGCACGTCGCGGCGGTGCTCGCGCATTCGCCCGAGATCGACCAGGCGATCCTGCTGGCCACGTCCAAACGGTTCCTGCGCAATGCGTTCGTTGATGTGGCCTACGACAACGTTTCGGTCGTGCTGACCCCGGCTGCGGAACCGCGCAACCTCGCGGTCACGCCGGCGGAGCCTCCGCGCCCGATGTGGATGCTGCTGCCGCTGATCCTGTTGCTGTGTGCTGCGGCTGCAGGCGGCTGGTTGTGGTGGCGTGGCGAGCCGCGCACGCGGGGCGCTGTCGATCGCCTGCGCCGTCGGCGGAAAGACACGCCTGGAGAGTCGCATGCATGATCGACTGCGCATCCTGCATGAGCCGCTTGCCTACTATCGACCCTGGCAGGCTGCAGGCGCGTCGTTGTCTGCATCGCAGCGGAGTGCGCTGAACCGGTGGATCGCCCAGGCACACGCGTTGCCGCGTGCCCCGATCGGTGCCGACGTCGGCAACCCCCTGGTGGACCGGATGATCCGCGGATGGAGAAGAATGCCGGCGGCCGCCTGGCTGATGGCCTGCGGCGCACATCGACGGCATGTTCTGGGGGCCCGCTGGCTGCCCACGCAGCCCCCTGCGCTGCATGCCTTCCTGCGCCTGGGGTTCCCCGAGGCAGCCGTTCATTGGCCGCAACCGCCGCCACCGGACATGTTGCTCGCCTGGGGCGGGCTGCAGCTTCAGCACGGGCTGCGCACCCACCTGCCCGCCTGGCTGCATGCACGGATCGCCCTGTGGTTCGAGGGCCTGCCGGCGCTGCCCGCATCCGCCGGATGCGGCGCACCGTCCTTTGACATGACCTGTTTCCTGAGTGCCTGGAACCATGCTGCAGACCTATCCTGAAAGCCTGCTGGAACGCGCCGTTGGCGATGTCATCCATGCCTCCAGCGTCCAGCACGGTGTCAACCTTGCCCGCGTGCAGGCATTTGCTCGCCGGGAGATCGCCCGCGAGCGTGAACAGGCGCAGCTGGAGGCACGCGAACTCCGCGCTGCCGCGGCGTTCGAAGGCTATCGTGACGGCGTGCTGCATGCCCTGGGTGCCCTGCAGGGTGTCATCGCGGGACTGCAGCGGGAACAGGGTGCACTGGCCGCTGCCGTACGCGAGCGCGTGCACGCGACGCTGGAAGCGATGAACGCCGCACCTGACGTGGTCGCCGAGCCGATCTGCAGGGCCTTCGCGCACCGATCCGCAAAGGCGGATGCCGGCACCCGGGCCGTGCTGCATGTACCGCGGCAGCACGAAGCGCTGCTGCAGGCGCTGCGCGCCGATCCCCGTCTGCGGGGGCTGGACGTCCGTCCGGCCGAGCGGCAGCTGCCGCTGCTTGAACTGGGTGCGCTGGCCTGGGAACTCGATCTGAAGGGCAGCCTGCTCGAAGACGTGGAGATTGCCCTGGGCCAGGCGCTGCCAGGTGTGCAGGACCGTCTGAACACGCTGGCCAGCCGATACAGCGCCGAACTGCTCGACGCGCTTGATGTCGCCAGCCAGACGCGGCGCTTCGCTCAACTCAAGGAGTTCCGATGAACCCGATCACCATGTCAACGTTCTCCCCTTCGGCGCGCCAGCCTGGGGCGGGGCGGCCGGTATCGTTGGCGGAGCGCGTGCTGGGCCATCCGGTCCGGGCGGGCGTCCTGTCCACCCCCGTAGGTGATCCGCCGGATCCCGGACAGAGGCCGGGCGACGTCATTCCCCCGCCGGATACGGTTCGCGATCCCATGCCGGATCTGGCTGCCATCTGGGCCAGGCAGATGCTCATCGACGTCCTGATGACCGGCGATGAAGAGGAAACGGGTGTCATGCCGCTCAGCATCGAGTTCTGATCAGCCCGTGCGGCGACGGGCATCCCGTCGCCTTCATTCCCGATGTCATTGGCCCCCGCTATGCTGTGGCAATGCTGCTACCGAAACTCGCCCCCATTCCCGTTCTGTTGACCCTGCTGGCGATGTCGTCCGCCCATGCCCGCGGCACCATCGACAAGGTGGACATCCGGGGCCTGGACAAGGGCGACGACGCCGAGATCATCGAGAACATCCAGGTCTCCCTGTCGCTTTACGACACGATCGGCAAAGTCCAGGGTGAATCCCGGCTGGAATACCTGCTGTCCCAGGCCGAACGACAGACGCGCGAGGCGCTTGAGCCGTTCGGCCTGTACAACCCGACCATCACGGTGGAGGCGCCGCGCGAGGGCGACACGCTGCATGTGGTGATCACCGTGGCCAAGGGCGAGCCCGTGCGGGTGCGAAGGGAGCGGGTGGAAATTACCGGTCCTGCGATGTACGACCGCTACCTGCAGGAGGACCTGGAAGCCTTCCGGCCGCGCGTGGGTGATCCCTTCGTGCACCAGACCTATGAAGCCAGCAAGATCATCGTGACCCGGCGGTTGGCCGAACGCGGCTACTTCGATGCCGATTACACCCAGCGCCAGGTCCAGATCACCCGCGCGGAGAACGCCGCCGACGTGGACCTGACCTGGGACAGCGGCCGCCGCTACAACATGGGGCCGATCACCTTCCACCAGGATTATTTCGTCGACAAGCTCTTCGACCCGCTCGTGTACTGGGAAGAGGGCAGTTATTTCCATGAGGGCAAGCTGGACCGGTTGCGTGAATCGCTGACCAAGCTCGATTACTTCAGCACCATCGACATCCAGCCACGCCCCGACAAGGCGGACGAGGACGGCGATGTGCCAGTGGACGTCAACCTGACCCGCGCCAAGCGCAGCATCTACACCACCGGTCTGAGCTTCGGCAGCGAGAGTGGCGCTGGTATCCGCGGCGGTCTGGAGCGTCGCTGGCTGAACAGCCGCGGCCACAAGATGAACACCCAGCTGGACTATGCACAGAAGCGCAAGAGTCTGGTCACCAGTTACCGGATTCCGGCCTTCCGCTGGCTGGACGGCTGGTATACGTTCGCAGCCAGTGCCTATGACGAACAGACCGATTACATCGATCTGCGCAACTTCAAGCTGATCGCCAGCCGCAGCGGTCAGATCAACGAGTTCTGGACCGCTACGGCGTCGCTGAACGCGCTGCGTGAGCGGTGGGGCTATGCGTCCGGCACCGAGTTCACCGATGCCGTCTACTACTACACCACGCTGGTCTACCCGCAGATCACCGCTGACTACGTCAACGTGGACGACCGCCTGTTCCCGCGCAGCGGCATCAGCGGCAGTGCGACGATGCGCGGCGGCGTGGATGGGGCGGGGTCTGATGCCAGCTTCGTGCAGGCCAATGCGGTGCTGCGCTGGTATGTGCCCATCGGCGATACCAACCGCCTGATCCTGCGTGGCGAGGGCGGGAGTACCTGGACCAATGATCTGGTCGCGATGCCTCCGACCCTGCGCTATTTCGCCGGTGGTGACCGCAGCATCCGCGGCTATGCCTACCGTGAAGTCGGCCCACGTACGCCCGAACCGGACAAGTTCGCGTTGGGCGCCAAGCATCTGGTCGTGGCCTCGGCCGAGTACGAACACTACTTTGGCGGTGGCCCGTGGGGCGGAGCGGTGTTCGTCGATACCGGCAGCGCGTTTGATACCACCGTCGACCTGCACACCGGTGTCGGCTTCGGTGTCCGCTGGAAGTCTCCGGTGGGGCCGGTCCGCATCGATGTGGCGCACGGCTTGAACAATCCGGATTCGCAGTTCCAGCTCTACCTGAACATCGGAGCGGACCTGTGACCGCGCCCACGCCGCCCCCAGCAGAGACCCCCGCGCGCATTCCGCCGCGCCGCTTCTACCGCAGGCGTCGCTTCTGGGCCTGGTCCGGCGTCGGCGTGCTCGGCCTGGTCCTGGTCGCGCTGCTGGCACTCTACTGGCTGCTGCAGACCGTCGCCGGCCGCGATGTGCTGCTGGCGCAGGTGATCGCACGCCTGCCCGCTGGCGCAAGCCTGACCTGGGACAAGGCGGAAGGTCCGTTGGCCGGTCCGCTGACCCTGCACAACATCGATTTCCGCTACAACGACATCCATTTCAGCGCCGATCGCGCGCATCTGGAACCGGATCTGCGGCCGTTGCTGGGCCGCAAGCTGATGCTGGACCGGCTGGAGCTGGACAACGCGGCACTCAACCTCGCCCGAAGTGAGGAACCCTTCGAGCTTCCCTCGTGGCCGGGATCGCTGCCGCAGATCGAGATGCCGCTGGCCATCCAGGCTGACGTCATCCAGGTCAATGGACTGCGCGTCACTACTGGGGGTGAACCGACCATCGACATCGCCCGCATCGGTGGCGGCATCGAAATCGCCAATGGCGAGTTCAAGGCGAACCAGCTGCTGGTCGACAGCGACATGGGCAATGTCCGGATCAATGGCCATTACATCCCGGCCGATGATTACGACACCGACCTGAGTGTCACGGCGATCCTGCCGGCACCGCGCGGACGCACACCGGCCAGCCTGGGGCTGGTCGCGCGTGGCGACCTGGCGCATATGGAGGTCGCGATCGCCGGCCGCGCACCCAATCCGCTGCGCGCCATGCTGGTGTTCGATGGCCGCACCGATCCAACCTGGAAGGCGAGCGTGCGGACTGACGCGCTGGATGTGCGGCTGCTCAATCCCGCGCTTGCCGCGTCGACACTGGAACCGATGACGCTCGAGCTCAGTGCCGGCGGCAAGGGCGGCAATGCGCAGCTGCAGGGACGCGCGCAGCTGGGTGGGCAGGTGGTTGAACTGGCACCGTCGAAGGTGCAGCTGGCCGATCAGGTATTGAACGTCTCGCCGCTGGCGGTGAAGGCCTTTGGTGGCGAAGTGCGGTTGACCGGCACCGCCGACCTGCGCGAGCAGGGTAACCAGAAGATCAATTTCTCGGTCGTCGCCAACGATCTGACCTACACCCCTGAAGCCGACCCGGCCACGGCCGGCAGCATCGCCGTGCCGGTGACATTGAAGGAAGCCCGCATGGGCATCGCCGGCACGCTGCAGGCCTGGGCGGCGATCGGTCGAGCCGATGTGCAGCGTGAAGGCCAGAAAGCGGCCCTGCAGTTCGACATCCGTGGCAACGAGAACGCGGCGCGCATCGAGCAGCTCGAAGCGCGCACGCCGGGCGGCCAGCTGGGCGTGGAAGGCAACGTCGCCTGGGCGCCACAGCTGCAATGGGAGGCCAGGGCATCGCTGGAGGACTTCGATCCCGGTTACTTCGCACCGGGCTGGGATGGTCGCCTCTCGGGCAACCTTGCCAGCAGCGGGCGACAGCTCGCGGTACCGGCGAACGCACCGCCCGGCACTACCGGCGAGATCGAAGCTACGGTGGACCTGCCGGCACTGAAGGGCACGCTGCGGCAGCGCCGGGTGGACGCGCAGGGCCGGTTTGCCGTGCAGGGCATGCAGGGCGAGGGCCAGGTCAAGCTTGCCGTGGGTGAGAGCCGGCTGACGGCGTCGGGCAAGGTCGGTGACCGGCTGGACATCGACGCCCGGTTCGAGCCGCTGCAGCTGAGTGACCTGCTGCCCGGGGCCAAGGGCGGACTACGTGGCACGGTGCAGGTGAGCGGGCGCCGCGACGCGCCGGACATCACCGCCGACCTGGTCGGCAACACGCTGGACTGGGACGGCTACAGCGCTGAAGCGATCAGCCTGAAGGGGCGCCTGCCGTGGAGCGGTGACAGCGGCGCGCTGGCCCTGCAGGGCCGCAACGTCAATGTCGGCATGCTGCTCGATGCAGTCGATGCCACTGCCCGGGGCAGTGTCAGCAACCTGCGATTGGACGCACAGGCGCGCAACGAGATGGCCGCGGTGGACCTGCAGGGCAGCGTGCGCCAGCAGGGCACGCAGTGGCGTGGGCGGCTGGACAAGCTGCGGCTGGTGCCGCAGAAGGGTGACGCCTGGGCGCTGCGCGCGCCGTCTGACTTCGCCGTCAACGGCAGCAATTACACGCTGGGTGAAACCTGCCTGGCGCCGGCTACGGGCGGTGCGTTGTGCCTGCGTGCCAACTGGCCGCGCGAGGGCCTGGTGTTGCGTGGCGATGCGTTGCCCCTGACGCTGGTGCAGCCGTGGCTGCCGCCCACCTCCGGTCGGCGCATTTTCCTGCGCGGTGAGGTGACGCTGGACGCGAAGATCCGGCCGCGCGGCAATGCCTGGGAAGGCAACGTGGAAGTCCGCTCGCCGGAGGGCGGGGTGCGTCTGGGTGACAACGCACGCGGTGAACTGCTGAAGTACGACCAGTTCTCGATCAAGCTGGACATGACCCCGGCGCGCATCGATGGCTTCCTCGGCATGGGCTTCCAGGGCAACGGCTTCGTCAACGCCAAGGTCCAGACCGGCTGGGACGCGGCGGCGCCGTTGAACGGTGAGCTGTACCTCAACATGGCGCGGCTGTACTGGCTGGAACTGTTCTCGCCGGACATCGTGCGGCCGACCGGTCTCATCGAAGGGCACGTCAGCCTGCGCGGCACGCGCAGTCAGCCGTCCCTGGGCGGCGAGGCGACGCTGACGGATTTCAAGGGCGAGTTCCCTGCACTGGGCCTGACATTTGAACAGGGCAAGGGCAGCTTCACCGCACAGCCGGACGGGTCGGCCCGGATCACCGCCCAGGCCAACTCGGGCAAGGGCACGCTGTACGTCGATGGCGGCCTGTCGTGGTTCGGCGACGCACAGCCGCTGCAGCTGAACATCCACGGTGAAAACGTGCTGTTGTCCAACACCAGCGAACTGCGCGTGGTGGCCAACCCGAACCTGGACTTCACGCTGTCCGGCACCGCGATGGCACTGAAAGGCACCGTGCACGTGCCCGAGGCCGATATCGACTTGGAGCGCCTGGACCGGGGTACCTCGGTGTCCGAGGACGTGGTGGTGCTGGATCCGGTCGACCCGGAGGAAACCGCCAGCTCGCCGTTGGACATGGACCTGACCGTAAGCCTGGGCGACAACGTCAAGATGGCCGGCTTCGGCCTGAAGGGCGCGTTGACCGGCAAGATGCAGGTCTGGGCGCGTCCGGGCCGCGAGATGACCGCCAATGGCGGGCTTGATGTCAGCGGTCGCTACAAGGCCTATGGCCAGGATCTGACCATTACCCGCGGCCAACTGACCTGGAACTACAACCCGGTTTCCGATCCGCGCATCAACCTGCGCGCCGAACGTCGTGTCGGTGATGTCACCGCCGGCATCGATGTCACCGGGCGCGCCATGCAGCCGCGTGCCCAGGTGTGGGCCGATCCCTCGATGTCGCAGTCCGAGGCACTGGGTTATCTGGTGCTGGGCCGCAGCCTGACCGGCGCCACCAGCGACCAGACCCAGCAGGTCAACGCCGCATCGGCGGCACTGTCCGCCGGCAGTGGCCTGCTGGCGTCGCAGCTGGGCGCAAAGCTCGGTCTGGACGACGCCGGTGTCAGCCAGTCACGGGCGTTGGGCGGGTCGGTGCTGGGTGTGGGCAAGTTCATCTCACCCAAGCTGTATGTCGGCTACGGCGTGTCGCTGGTGGGCAGCGGTTCGGTGCTGACGCTGAAGTATCTGCTCAGCCGCGGCTTTGATATCGAAGTGGAATCAAGCACGGTGGAAAACCGTGGATCGCTGAACTGGCGCCGCGAGAAATAGGGCCGCGTCCAGTCTGAACGGAAGGCCCGGTGTGCGCCGGGCCTTCCGGCGGATGGACAAGAATTGAAAGGCGCAACGAACGCCGAAAGCAAGAATCGCGCTCCGGTGTGAACCGGACGCCTTTCCCTTCGGATCGACCCATGCCCTTCGTTGCCTCGTCTTCCGCTTTTCCCCTGCCCGGTGTCCGCGCAAACGCGGCGCCCGCTGATACGAATCCTCTGCCGGACCGCGCCGGGCCGGGGCCACTGCCTGTACGGGTGGGCAACTGCCCGCAGGCGTCGCTGGGCCCCGTGCCCGCATTGGCATCCTTGCGGATGGCGCGCCTGGCGTCGGAACTGTTGGCAACGTCGCTGACTTCCTCGGGCCTGCCGCTCGGGCAGCATCTGAGTGCGCTGGTGCAGCACGGCGTGCAGGCCGGACAGGACGTGCATCAGCTGCAGGAGGCGGCGCGCTGGCTGCATGCGCCGTTCGGCGATGCGGTGGCCGCCGCCTTTGGTGAGGCCTCGCGTGAACTGGTTCCCTATCTGCTGGACCAGCTGCTGTTGACCCTGTTCCCGACCCTTGAGGATGGGCAGCGCCAGCCGCTCACCGCCCTGATCCGCGCCCACGCAGGCACACTGCCGCTGGCCACCTGGGCACGGGCACTGTCGGTTCCCCGCGATGGACAGCAGGGGAGCGGACTTCGACTCCGCGTGCTGGACGATGCGGAGCAGTGGGCCGCAGTGCGTGCCGGGTTGACGCCACCGGTCACGCAGGGCAGCAGCGGTCTGCCGCAGGTCGCGGCGGCAACGGCGGCGCTGGGTGCCGCCGCGCTCGCGTCCTGGGCACTGCCGGCGGCCGCCGTCCCCGCCCTGCTGACCGGGAGTGCCGCCTTCCTCGGCATTACCGTCGATGCGGCACTCGCCGACGCCGACGCCGACGCACCCACCGATGTCCGCTCAGCGGCGCTGCGCGGGCGCGCCGATGCGCTGCTGCAGACCCTGCTGCCGACGTGGCGCAGCGAGCAGCGTGACGCCCTGTACGAACTCTGGGCCGAGCGGCCGCAGCAGGGGTCTCTGCTGTCGGTCAGCCTGCACGCCGCCGAAGCGCTGGACGCCAGCAAAGGCTGCATCGATTCGGCGCTGGCGGCACTGCGTGAAAGCGCAGCGACCTCCCCACCCGCAGTGGGCACGCGTACGGCCGTCACCGAGGCGCTGGCGCAGTTGTTCCTCGCCATCCTGCCGCAGGGCCCGCGCGTGGCTGCCGGCACTGTGCCGGCCTTTCCCGGTGCACCCGGCGCCATCTTCAATGCCGGTCATGCACATCCGCTGCAGCCGGCGCGGGCGGGCATGGCCCTGCTCGCCGAGCACAGCGCCCGCGCTGAATTCCGCGCGGGCATCCAGCAGATGCTCGACCTGCCCGGCAAGGATGCTGATCCGCGCACGGCGCACGAGCGGCGCCTGGACAAAGCGCGCCTGCGCCTGCTGCATGCCCGTGCGGCGCCACCCGGACCACGACGCATGGATGCCATCCGCGACGCGCGGCATGTGGTTGATGGGCTGCGCAATCCGGCGCCGCTGGTTGCACTCGCGCGCAGTGGCAGGGTAGGCGAGGCGATGGAGCTCAACAGCGCCGCCGCACTGCAGCCCGTCCTGCGTGCAGCCGCAGTGCGGCAGGTCGCTGCGCAGGAACTGCCGGTGAGAGCCCGTACGGGCGCGCTGACCGAGCCCGGGGTCCGGTCGCTGACGCGGTCCGACGACCCTGCTGCATCCGGCGCAACGGGTGCGATGGCGATGGCGCTGCGCCCGGCACCGCCGGTCGCCATCGAGCGGACGCCCCCTTTCGCACTGACAGCGGCGCATACCGGGCCCACCGCGCGGACGGCCGCGCCGGCTGGGACGGCGTCAGCACAGACCCGGCTGCGGGTCGGGCTGGGCCTGATGCCGGATCTCCCGGGTGCCGGCCAGGAATCGGCGATCGCCGATTACCTGGACCTGCGCGTGGAGACGCGCGACGGCAGGGTGTCCCCGATGCGCGCCGAACTGGCGGGTGCGTGGCGTGAACAGCTGCGCGACCAGGCCAGGGCGGGCAGGGCGCGCAACACGCTCAGCGATGCTGCAGCCGACATCGTTGCGCGCCTGGCGGAAGAAGACAGGGAGGGGGCAGCGGCGGCGGGATCGCGGCCAGGACGGTTCAGCCTGGCGTTGAAGATGGATGGCAGGCGGAGCGTGGCCGTGCCGGGTGCGCTCGTAATGACGGGCACGGCGGGCGATGCCTCGCCGCGCACGGCAGCAGGCCCCGTCGTGGTGATCGTGCCCGGGATCGGCCTGCTCGAATACACGGCCGACACGCTGCACGCGCTGGTTCGGGACATGGATGCGCATCCGCTCCTGCGCGCGGCGTTCTACGGATTGATCCCGCTGGAGAAACTGCAGCCACGGCCCGGCGACCCGGGTGAGGTGACGCTGGCGTTCCCGCCGCTGGATGCGGACGCTACCGGCGAGGAAATAATTGAACGCGTGTTGCAGGGGGGCATCGACATCGGGCGGGCCGGCGCGCGGCGGGCACAGGCGCCCGGCTCCCTGTCGGAGCGGGTCACGCCGTTCCTCGCGATGCCTGGCGTGCTGGAACAGGCGCTGGCGCAGCTCGCCGACCAGGGTCTGCTGCGCGAACCCGTGCGTGACGCCTCGGGTGCCCTTGCCCTGGCCACGGCGTGGAGCGATTACCTGCACGCGCTGGTCGAGGCGCCGAGCCTTCCGGCGCTGCAGTCGCCCCAGGACTATGCCACCGGTGCGCAGTTGCAGCAGCACATCGGCCAACGGCTGCAGCGGCAGCTGGCGGCCATCGGCATCGATGCGCCCGCATCGGACATCCGGGTGCGCTGGCAGGAGGTCCGGTTCCGTCCCGAGCCAATAGGGCTGCCACCCAACCCGGGCGGGCCGGCGTTGTTGCCGCCCATTGAGTACGACCTCAGCCTGGCCGAGCTGGCGGCGCGCAACATCGGCCTTGTCGACATCCCGTTCAGCGCCACCGCACAGGCCTTCGATGCGCAAGGGAACCTGTTGGCGTCGCTGACGCCCGCACTGATGCGCGACTGGATCCGTACGCTGGATCTGGACAGCTCGTATCGCGCGCACCTGCAGCAGCAGTTCGACAGCAGCCGGCGAGGCAGCCCCGGTGAGTTGAGGCTGCGTGCGTTCCGCAGCACGTTCCCGGCACGCGTGGCGCTGGAAGAACAGCTGGCGGCGGCCAACGCGGGTGATGGGAGGCCCTCGCTGCTGCGCCAGGTGCTGTCGCATCCGCAATCCCGGGTCGTGGAGCACCGGGGCCGGGTCCAGCAGGCCCAGGTAGGCCCGCTGACGCTGACCACGCGTGCCGTGATCGATGACACGTATGTGTTCAACAGGACCTCGGTGTTGCCGGGCAGCCTCGCCGTGCGCACCGAAGATGGCCACATGCAGGCCTATCTGGCCGGACTGCAGCCCAGCCCGCTGCTGAGCGCGGATGACGAAGCGGGACTGAATGCCCTGCTGGACAGCGAACGTGTCCGCGGTTGGCTCAAGGACCACCTGCCGGACGCAACCCAGCACCATGATCTGGACGACCGCGACAGCTGGTCGGAACTGTCGGTGACCGACGAGGCCGGGAATGTGCTGGAAGGCTGCTACCAGCGCTGGGTGCAGCACCTGCAGCATGAAGCCGACGATCGGCTTGTCTCCGACAAGGAGCAGCTCGGGAAGGACCTCCGCACTGTGCTGGGTGGCCTGTACGAATTCGCGGAAAATCTGCTGCCGTTCCGCCTGGAAGCCGCTTCGGTGCTGGCCAGGACGCTGGGCCCCTTGCTGGGCAGGGACGGCGGATCCGGATCGGCGGGGCGGCTGGCGATGGAGACGGCGTTGCTGCGGATCTTCGCTTACGCAGGAAGCAGTGCAGCGATGGCGGTCGCAGCAAAACGGCCGCTGCTGGCGAGTCCGCTGCCACGGGTCGTGCGCAGTGGGGCGGACACAGGCGCCGACCCCCTCGACGGCGCGGCCTCGGCCCGTTACCTGCAGACCGCGCAGGGCGAGTTCCGGATTCCTGCCGAGGAGGCCCTCGAGGCCTCGGGCATGACGGTCCTGCTGGACCCGATCAACGGCCAGTCCGCAGGCGGCATGGCGCGCTATCACCCCGATACCCGGCAGTGGCGCGCCGAACCGGCATTGGCCTGCGGCAGCGCCGAATACTCGGGCCTGGCCGTCGCGCTGCACGACGCCCAGCTGCGTCACATGAACACCCAGGGAAACGGAGTGTATGACCTGGACGGCGCACAGTATGTGCGGATCGGCGCGCAGTGGTACCAGAGCGAGGTGCGCAGCGAACTGGGGGGAGGCCGCTACCTGATGGGTGCCGGGGGCCGCGTGCGCAGCGATCTGTTGCTGGCGCGCGTGGACGACGCGTGGGTCGTGACCCAGCGGCCGCGTGGACGGCTGCTCGGCGGACAGCCAGGCAACGCGGCCCCGCCGCCCCCGAACGCGGTACTCGACGCACTCAGGCAGGCCGTTCCGGCAGCCCGGCTGCTGGATGACCACGCGCTCGAGCGCACGCTGAGCGTGCATGGCCCGGTCGGCGAAGCGGTCACCGCGCCCCTGCGTCGCGCGCTGCGTGAGCGTGCGCAGCAGACCCTGCTCGGCCGCATCGGCGCAGGAAAAGCGTCCTTCGACACCCCCGACGCGTTGCAGGCGGGCCGGATGGCCCTGCTGTGCGCGCTCGCCCACGATCCGGTCCTGGGGCAGGGACGGCGGATCGAGCTGTATACCGGATCAGCCGCTACCGGACAGCGCCGCATCGTGATCGGCGACGGCGCAGAGGTTCTGCTGCGCCTGGAGGTCGGCAAACAGCTGCCCACGCTGGACGCGTTGACCACGTTGTTGAACCCCACCGTGGTGGCGGCCGCGTTGGGCCTGGCTGCGGATCACTCGCCCGCGGACCTGGCCAAGGCGATGACCGCGCATCTGCAGCAGACGGTGAGGGCGCATCAAGAGACGGTGCGCGACGCGGTGCGCAGACTGGCCGATGACTGGGATGTCGCTTCGCCGGAAGTCGCCGCCCTGCAGCTGCAGTTCGGCATCGACCGCAGCCTCGCCGAAGATGTCTGTGAGCGGCAGCCGCTGGGCACCGCCACGATGCTGCGCTACGAGCGCCCGGAGGCGCTGCTCGACACCCTTGCCGATGCCTCGGCACGATCTGCCGAGCGCGCGCTGCGCGATGCCCTGCTGGAGGGACGCATGACGAGCGCGGATGCGTTGACCCTGCTGGGGGACACGCTCGGTGAGTTGCTGCCGGCCTGGACAGTGAGCCATTCGGTCCAGCCCGACGGCTCGCTTCACCTCCATCTGGCCCCGCGCGCTGAAGATCGGCACGGTGCGACGATCGTGTTCGGCACCGACGGCGGCGACGTGGAGGTCAGCGGTCAGGCGCAGCGCCACAAGACGTGGCAGCAGGCGGTCAGAGCGGTGATCGGCAACGACGCGCCGGAAGCGCTGCAGAAACGCAATGGCCTGTCCAATGCGATGGCCGGGCTGCTACGCCGGCGCGAGGTGGCCGCGCCGACGGACAGGGTCCTGCAGGCGCGCAGCACGCTGCAGCAGATGGCCGCCCAGCCCGCCTGCCCGAGCGCCACTGGCCTCTGTCCAGCCAGCGCCCGCCGGCCTGACCACGACGACTTCAGCCGCCAGCTCGGCCTGCGCGATACGGCGGTACGCCTGAGGCAGGAGGCTTTCGCCGAGCTGCGCGTCGAGCTTGATGCCACGCGCACCGTGGCCATCGAGTGGCTTCGGAAGCATGCGCCGGACGTCGCTGTCGGCGACGATGCTCGACTGGTGGACACGATAAAAGCGCGCTGGCGTTCGCGCGGCGGGCGGCCGCACGAGCTGCAGGCGTTCCTGCAGGCGCACGGTGCAGCGAAAAGTCTTCCCAAGGCCAATATCCTGATCACCGACGTCGCCCTGGAGGTGGACGGCACACCGGTCGACTGGAACCAGAATGCGTTTGTGTCCAGCGGGCACCTGTCCGGTCGGGCAGGCTTCTCGCGGGGTGACCAGGTCCAGTTCAAGGACGTGATGCTCA
The DNA here is from genome assembly GCA_037033225.1 of Pseudomonadota bacterium. Lineage (GTDB taxonomy): Bacteria > Pseudomonadota > Gammaproteobacteria > Xanthomonadales > Xanthomonadaceae > Stenotrophomonas. Next base: position 16,726 of record JAZBLM010000003.1, on the reverse strand, counting down.
TCGCTCAGCGGCGACCGGGCCATGAACACATCGCCAAGCCCGGTGAAGCGGATTTCTACGTGCCGGACCTGCAGTTGCACGGCGTCATGACCGACGCCCATCCGTTCGGGCGTTTCGTGGTGGAACCCCGTGCCCAACTTCCCGGCAAAGGCGTCCATCAGGACGACCGGACGGAACTGGTCAGGATCGGGTCGCAGGCCCATCTGGAGCAGTTGATGCGGGGTTTCGAGCTGGTGGGCGACGCCCGGCCCAAGGTCGGCGACCATGTCTTTCTCTCGTCCGTGCGGCGCTGCACGGAATCCCAGTTCCTTAGCGAGGTCGCAGATGCGCTTTCCACTACGCTGCCCGGTGTCTGGGAGCAGCCGCACCTGCGGAACCGCGTGACCGGCAGCGTGGCGCTGTTCTCCGACCGCGTGCCCTGCCTGGACAACTGCCAGCGGCTGATGCGTTCGGCTGCGGAGACGCTGCCCGGCGTGGACTTCAAGCTGGGGTATGGCGATCCGCCGGGTCGCGGCGGCGTCATCGTGGAGCATGTCGGACCGCCCCGCCTGTTCCCGTTGCCATGAGCAGATACCGTGCATGGCAGGCATCGCTCATCCAGCTTCACCGCCTGCCCCGACCCGGCTCCAGGACTTTACGCTGTTCCGTTCACCCACCAGGCCGACGCCATGTCTTCCATTGAATCCACCTTTCCGCCCTTGACGCCGCACCGGTCTCCCGACGTCGTCCCCACGCGCAATGGGCCACTCAGCACCCACCACGCCGCCGTGGAGGGCTGCATCACGCAGTGGGAGAACGATCACGCGCTCGACGCTGCCGGGATCGCGGCGCTGCGTGCGCGGCTGGGCGAGAGCCGTGAGCCTCCTGCGCGGCGGTTCGGGGGCGAAGACATCGATCCAGGCGACCAGTGGGGCGCCAACTGGTTGCGCGTCAACGCTGCACTTGCGGACGGCGTGCTCCACCTGCAGGCCGACGTGCAGGACGATCTGCTGCTGCCCTGTGCTGCCGATGCCGATGCCGTGACGCTGGCGCCGGATGTCGTCGTCCTGAAGGTGGAGCAGCCTGAGGACGATGGTGTCTTCGAGGTCACCCAGCTGCGCGCGCGCATCTGGTGGCGGAACGAAGCCTGGACACTGCAGGTCACCGATCCGGGTGGCGGGCGATGCATCGCGCGGCTTTCGCGGTTGCCCGACTGAGCGGTCGGGCAGGGCACCCCGTCGTTGCCGACGCCATCGGCCCGCGTTATGGTCGGTGGCTGACCTGTTTCGCCGGACTGCCCGATGCCCGTATCCCGAAGCCTTCCCGCCGCCCTGCTGCTGGGCCTGTCCGCTACCGCTGCGGTCCACGCCGACGAAGGCATGTGGATGCCCACCCAGTTGCCCGAGCTGGCGCAGCCACTGAAGTCGGCCGGGTTCAAGGGTGACCCGCGCGAACTGGCCAGCGTCACCGCGCCGCCGCTCAACGCGGTGGTGCGCGTGGGCGGTGGTACCGGCGCCTTCGTATCCGCTGACGGCCTGCTGCTGACCAACCACCACGTCGCGATGGGCGTGATCCAGTACAACAGCAGCCCGGAGCACAACCTTATCGATGAGGGCTTCATCGCCAGCGACCGCGCCGATGAGCGCGCCTCCAATCCAGACTACCGCGTGCTGGTCACGGTCGGGTTCGACAAGGTCACCGACCAGGTGCTGGCACAGGCCAAGGGCAAGACCGGGCGCGCCTACTTCGACGCAGTGGACAGGGCCAGCAAGCAGATCGTGGCCGACTGCGAACGCGACGGGCAGGTGCGCTGCTCGGTGGCCGACATGTACTACGGCAGCGACTTCTACCGCATCGCGCAGCTGGAGCTGACCGATGTGCGGCTGGTCTATGCACCGCCACGCGCCATCGGCAATTACGGCGATGAGATCGACAACTTCATGTGGCCGCGGCATACCGGTGATTTCACCCTGCTGCGCGCTTACGTGGGCAAGGATGGCAGGCCCGCGCCCTACAGTCCTGACAACGTGCCCTACCAGCCGCCGGCGCACCTGAAGATGGCCGTGGACGGACCGAAGGCGGGCGACTTCGCGATGCTGGCCGGTTACCCGGGTATTACCTACCGGCACCGCACGGCGGCGGAATTCGCCAGCCAGATCGACAGCGTGCTGCCGCGCCGGGTGGCCTTGTTCCAGCAGATGATCGATACCATCGAGGCGGCCACGAAGGGTGATGCACAGGCGCGTACGCGCTATGCCTCGCAGCTGCAGTCGCTGAAGAACAACCGCAAGCGTGCAGCCGGGGAACTGGAAGGGCTGCTGCGCAGCGACGCCAAGGCGCTGCGCGCGGCCGACGAGCAGGCCATGCTGGCTGCCACCGACGCACGCTACAGCGGCGATATCCAGATGTTGCTGGCCACGCTGTCGCAGGGCGCCGCGCTGGGCGAACGCGACCTGTTGTTGGACCAGGTCGCAGGCCAGACCCAGCTGCTGCGCTCGGCGTTGCTGCTGGAGCGGCTGCGGATCGAGTCGGCCCGACCGGATGCGCAGCGCGAAACCGGTTTCCAGCAGCGTGACCAGGCCTTGATCGAAGGCGTGCTCAAGCAGGCGCAGCGACGCTATGACCCGGCGGTGGAGAAGGCGCTGCTTACCGCGCTGTTGACACGCTACCAGCAGCTGCCCGAGGCACAGCGCCTGCCGGAGTTCGACAGCGCGTTCGGGCGTACGCCGCAGGCGCTGGCAACGGCCCTGGACTCGCTGTACGCGCGCACTGCGCTGGGTGAGGAGGCGCAGCGCCTGTCGCGCTTTGCCGCCGCGCGTGACGGCAAGCCGATGGCGGCAGACCCGCTGCTGGCGCTTGCTGGCCCGCTGGTGGCTGCGCAGCTGCGGATGGAGAACGAGAAGAAGACACGGGAGGGCGAGAGCCTGCGTCTGCGTCCGGCCTACATGCAGGCCCTGTTCGCCTGGCGTGCGCGCCAGGGTCGAGCGGTCTACCCCGATGCCAACCGCACGCTGCGGGTCAGCTATGGCCGGGTCGAGGCACTGCATCCGCGCGATGGGGTGCATTTCGATCCAGTGACCACGGTGGCGGGCATCGTCGAGAAGAACACCGGCGCGTACCCGTTCGACGCCCCCAGGCCGCTGCTCGCAGCAATTGCCCAAGGCGACTTCGCCGGTACCGCCGACCCGGTGCTGAAGACCCAGACGGTGAACTTCCTGACCAACCTGGACACGACCGGGGGCAACTCGGGGTCACCGGTGCTCAACGCCAAGGGCGAACTGATCGGACTGAACTTCGACAGCAACTGGGAATCGGTCAGTGCCAGCTGGTGGTTCGATCCCCGTTACAAGCGCGCCGTGCATGTGGACATGCGCTACCTGCGCTGGCTGCTGGCCAAGGTCTACCCGGCGCCGGCCCTGTTGAAGGAAATGGGCGTGCCCGCGCAGCGCTAGGCCCCCGGCCGCCCACCATGGCACGGCGCCCCCGCGCGGTCAGTCGAAGGCGGCGGGCGCCACGCTGTGAAGCCCGAAGCAGATGGGCGCCAGGCTGAGATCGAGGTCACAGTCGCGCCAGGCGCGTTCATCCAGCGGATTCCAAGGGTCCCAGCCGGCAGGATCCGGTGCCGGGTGCCGCACGCGCAGCGGCGGCGGCGTGCCCCGGTTCCAGGCGCTGACCATGATCGACGGCGTGCGGCTGCCGGGCTGCGGGTGCGCGAACACACGGACGTCGGTCGGCACGACGTGCAGCCGCTGCGCACGTCGTTGGATCTCTTCGGCGACGGTGATGGCCACCCGGGTGCGGCGGTCAGCCGGGGAGCAGCCTGCCTGGACCTGCTCCCACGGGGTGGTGCCCAGTTCGCGCATCAGTTCATCCACCAGATGCGCGCAGAGGGTGCGCGGGGATCCACCATCAGCAGCGTCTCCGCGCGCCGCACGATTCTCGATGCCTGACAGGGGCAACGCTGCCCCAGGTTCGCTCCCCGCCGCGTGCACGGGTGGCGAGGCACCAGCCCGGGATGGGGGCGCGGGCGATTGCGCTGCGGCGGGCGGGAGTCGGTACATGGGGCAGATTCCCGGAACGGCGGCAGAGCATCTCCCACGATGTCGCTGTAATCCATGCAACAAAGCGTCATCAGGCCCAGAGCCGGGTCGGCACCGCGATGCGCGGGTTCAGCGAGCACGGATGACGCGTCAGCGCCGGTCCGCCCGCGACAGAAGCCACTACACTGTGGCCTCTCCCGCTTCCACAAACGGGTCGCCCTGGTGTCGAGCTGGATCCTGCTGCTGGTTTCCGTCGCCTATGCCGCCCTGCTGTTCGGCGTGGCGTGGTGGGGCGACCGTCGCCCGATGTATCCCGACCGGCCGTGGCTTCGGCCGGTGGTGTACAGCCTGGCGCTGGCGGTGTACTGCTCGTCGTGGACGTTCTACGGCGCGGTCGGTACGGCGGTTCGCAGCGGGATGGGCTACCTGTCGATCTACATCGGCCCACTGCTGATGATGCTGTTCGGCTGGCGCATCATCGAGCGCCTGGCGCTGGTGGCACGCAGCCAGAACGTGGTCTCGATCGCCGACTTCATTTCCTCACGCTTCGGCCGCTCGCGACGGCTGGCCGCGCTGGTCGCCTTCATCGCCCTGGTCGGCATCGTCCCGTATCTGGCGCTGCAGTACAAAGCGGTGGCGATGAGCCTGCAGGTGCTCACTGGAAACAGCGGCCCGACCGGTTACTTCACCGATCCGGCGCTCTACGTGGCGTTGTTGATGGCGCTGTTCGCCACGCTGTTCGGCACCCGCCAGGTCGATGCCACCGAACATCATCACGGCATGATGCTGGCGATCGCGCTGGAGTCGGTGATCAAGCTGCTGGCGATGGTCGCTGTCGGTGTGTTCGCCTACGTCTGGCTGGGCGAGCGCACCAATGCCGTGGCCGAATCCGCGCATACGCTGTTCACCAGCCTGCCACCGGTGGGATTCATTTCGCAGACACTGCTCAGTTTCCTCGCCATCGTCTGCCTGCCCAGGCAGTTCCATGTGGCCGTGGTGGAATGCGGGGACGTGCGCGACGTGCGCCGTGCACGGTGGATGTTCGGTGGCTACCTGGTGGTGATCTCGGCCATGGTCGTGCCGATCGCCACGGCCGGTGTGACCCTGTTCGGGACTGGCGGTGGCGTCGCCGACGATGCGATGGTGCTGGCGCTGCCACTGGCCGAAGGCCGCAATGTGCTGGCGCTGGTGGCGTACGTGGGCGGATTCTCGGCCGCCACCGGCATGGTCATCGTGTCATCGATCGCGCTGGCGACGATGGTCAGCAACGACCTGGTGATGCCGGTCCTGCTCCGGCGCAGCGGCGGGACCCGTGAGGCCGCCGACGTGGCCTCGCGGGTGCTGTGGATCCGGCGCATGGCGATCCTGCTGCTGGCCCTGATGGCCTACAGCTACTACCGCAGCAGCGGCAACGACAATACGCTGGCGTCCTACGGGCTGATGGCCTTCGCCGCGGTGGCCCAGTTCGCGCCGGGCCTGATCGGTGGCCTGTACTGGCGCGGTGCCAGCCGTCGCGGCGTGGAGGCCGGCATCGTGCTGGGCTTTGCGACCTGGATCTATACCCTGCTGCTGCCCACGCTGACCCTGGCCGGCTGGATGGATTCGACGTGGGTGTTCGAGGGTCCGTTCGGCGTGGACTGGCTGCGCCCGCAGCAGCTGTTCGGCATGAGCGGCTGGGACCCGCTGACGCACGGTACGTTCTGGTCGCTGCTGGTCAACGTGGCCACCATGATGGTGGTCTCCGCGCGCTGGCGCCCCGGTGTGGACGAACGCCTGCGTGCGGCCCCGTTCCTGGACCCCTACGCGCAGCGACCTGCCGTGGCCAGCAGCTGGCCGGGCAACGTGCACGTGGGTGACCTGCTGGCGTTGGCGGCGCGGGTGGTGGGCGAGCGCCATGCACGGCGCTCCTTCTTCGAACAGGCCCAGTCGCTGGGGCGCGAGCTGCAGACCCAGATACCGGCCGACCGGCCCTGGGTGCAGTTCACCGAGCGCCTGCTTGCCGCGTCCATCGGCGCGGCCTCCGCGCGCCTGCTGCTGACCAGCCTGCTGCGCGGTTCGGGCATGGACCTCGGCGAAGTCGTGGCGGTGCTCGATGAAGCCGGACAGGAGCTGCGCTTCAACCGGGAGATCCTGTCGACGACGCTGGAGAACATCAGCGCCGGGGTCAGCGTAGTGGATCCCGACATGCGCCTGACCGCGTGGAATCGCCGTTACCAGGACATGTTCGGCTACCCCGACGGCATGTTGTACGTGGGCCGGCCGGTGGCTGACCTGATCCGTTACAACGCCGAGCGCGGCGAGCTCGGCGAGGGCGATATCGAACAGCAGATCAACCGTCGCATCCGCTACATGCGCGCCGGGTCGCCGCATGTGTTCGAGCGCACCCGCAGCGATGGCAAAGTGATTGAAATGCGCGGACAGGCGCTGCCCGGAGGCGGCTACGTCACCAGCTACAACGACATCACGGATTACAAGCACGCCGAGAAAGCACTGCTGGAGGCCAACGAAACGCTGGAACAGCGGGTGGCCGAGCGTTCGCATGCGGCAGAAGCCGCACAGCAGTCCAGGACCCGTTTCCTGGCAGCAATCAGCCACGACGTGCTGCAGCCGCTGAACGCTGCGCGATTGTTTGCCTCGGCGTTGCGCGAAAGCCAGAACAACGATGAAGAGCAGCGCCACCTGGCCGAGCGTGTCGATGCATCCCTGCGTGCGGCCGAAGAGCTGCTGGACGGCCTGCTGGACGTGTCGCGGCTGGATACCGGTGGACTGCACCCGGTGATCGGCGACTTCGACGTCAGTGTCCTGATGCGTGAGCTGGCCGCGCAGTACTCGCCGGTGGCGGCCGGACGCAGCCTGCGCCTGGACCTGTTCGCCCGGCCGGCCTGGGTGCGCAGCGACCGGAGGCTGCTGCGCCGGGTCATGCAGAACTTCCTGGCCAATGCGCTGCGCTATACCCGCAGCGGGCGCATCGTGCTGGCGGTGCGCCATCGCGGCGATGAGGTCGAACTGCAGGTCTGGGACACCGGTCCGGGCATCCCGGAGCACCACATGCAGCAGATCTTCGACGAATTCCACCGGTACCAGCAGCCATTCGACTGGGGCGAACAGGGGCTGGGCCTGGGCCTGTCGATCTGCCAGCGCATCTCGCGGCTGCTGGACCACCGGCTCAACGCACGAAGCCGCGTCGGCAGCGGCTCGATGTTCTCGATCATCCTGCCGCGCGTGGACGCCCCACTCGGCACGGGCGAGCTGGAACGCAGCGCGGCGGCGCCACCGGTGCGTTCGGATTCGCTGGCCGGCATGCGGGTGCTGTGCGTGGACAACGATCGCGAAATCCTGGACGGCATGCGCGCGCTGCTGGGCCGCTGGCAGGTCCAGGCCATCACGGCCAGCACCGTGGACCAGGCGCTGGAAGAAGTGGCGGCGCATCCTGACGTGATGCTGGTCGATTACCACCTGCATGATCGTCTGGACGGGCTGGACACGCTGGTGGCGTTGCGCGAGGCGGCAGGAAGCGACCTGCCCGGGGCGCTGCTCACCGCCGATGGACGCGACGAACTCAAGCGAATGGCACGCGACCGTGGCTATCGCGTGTTGACCAAGCCGATCAAGCCCGCCTCGCTGCGTGCCTTCCTCGCGGCCTATGCGCGGCCGCCGGGCTGATCGCGGGATTTCTGGCAGCCGTCGGGCATGTGGAGAGGGAACATCGCGGCATGCTGCCACCCGCCACTGGCCCGACTTCCACGACGTTCCCGCCGCCTGCCCCTCCTCACATACGCAGCCGCGGTGCGCCCGTGCAGGGCACGACGGCACGCTTCGCGCGTGCACTGCAGGGCGTGCTGAACATGCCGGTGGACGCGAAGGCCGCCCTGCCGCTGGCGACGGCGACCGGCGCGGTCGCGGGCGCGGCCGTAGCGGCGCTCGCCGGAGGTGACCTGCTCAGCGGCACGCTCGTCGGTGCCGGCCTCGGGCTGTCTGGCCAACTGGTCGCGCATGATGTGCACTGGCGGCATGGCACCTACCTGCGGCAATGGGAAGCGCTGCAACGCTACCCGACCACGCGCGAGGTCATGGCCGGACAGGGCATCACGATCGAGCACATGGCGGAGGTGATGGCCATGCACGCTGAAAGCCGCCTGGCCGTCGCGGCCATGCAAGGCGGCTTCACAGCGTACTGCGAGCGTTTCAACATGGCCTGCGAGCCGCGTGCGCTGGCGTTGATCGAACAATTCTGCCTGGCCCACTGGGCACGCCATGAGCTGCTGATGTCGCTGGAAAAGGACGAGAAGCGCTTCTTCGTCGCAGCCATCCGGTCCGGGGACTACGACCAGATGGTCGCTCGCATCCGCGACAGTGGCCAGTCAGCCCGGGTCGAGTTCCAGCGCAGCGGCATCGCCTTCCTGACCGCGCGCCTGCACCCGGGGGCGCGTCCGGAAGAGGCGAGATGGCAGCTGGGCCAGTACGCGGGCAGGGCCGCGACATGGCGGGAAGACCTTCCCGCGCATGCGGCCGGCACGACCGCCGGGGAGCCTGTGGCCGCGTGCTACCAGCCGGCCGCGGAGCCGCTTGTGAGCGTGGCACGCAGGCGCCTCGGCCGGGGCGCAGTGCGCGCCCGGCGGGGCTTGGCGACGCGCGCCATGCCGCCGGCATCCTCCTTGACCGCTACGCCGCCCAGGCCGCTGTACCGCAGCGCCGTATTCGAACGGCAACGCGGGCTGCTTGAACACGACGATGCAACCTTCAGGCGGCTGGCCACCATCGAAGAAGACCTGGCCCGCGGGCGGGACGCGGGGCATGCGATCCGGGAGCTGCACTGCCGCGCGATCGACGTCAGCATCGGGGGGTTTGCGGGTCGCAATGTATGGCGGTTGTTCTACCGACCGACCGGGGAGGGGATCGAACTGATCGGCATCGGTGATTATCATCAGGGCAGCGCTCAGCCGGTTCGCTGGTGGCAGGGCTGAGAGCCCCCTGACGACGGTCAGGCCGCGCCGCTGAGGTGTTCGTACAGAATGGTCGCGCCGATGATCAGCAGGATCACCCCGCCGACGATCTCCGCGCGCTTGCCGATCAGGCTGCCGAGCACGCGTCCCAGCATGATGCCCAGGGTGACCATGGTCAGCGTGCAAAGCCCGATGATCAGCGCCATCACCGCGATGTTGACCTCCAGGAAGGCCAGTCCGATCCCGACCGCCATGGCGTCGATGCTGGTGGCGAACCCGGTCACCGCCAGGTGCCAGAAGCCGCGATGACGCGAAGGATCTTCGTCGATGTCAGGGTCTTCCGGACGCAGGCCGTTGATGATCATGTGCAGGCCCAGCGCACCCAGCAGACCGAACGCGATCCAGTGATCGTAAGCGGCGACATAGTCCACTGCGGCGCGTCCAATGAGCCAGCCGATCACCGGCGTGATGGCCTCGATGACACCAAAGATGAGGCCGGCACGCAGCGCATCGCGGAATACCGGCCTGCGCATGGCGGCACCTTTGCCGATCGCCGCAGCGAACGCATCGGTGGACATGGCAAAGCCGATCAGCACAATCGAAAGAGGGGACATCGGGGTCACGTCAGGTCGGGCGAGGTCGGCATACGGCCCACGTCCGCGCCCAACCTGTCGTTGCGCACGTGGACCGATGGTCTCGCCAACCAGGACTGGCTGCCCGCACCACGGCGCATTGGCCGAGCATGTTGATGCGGGCGTTTCCTTCAGCAGGAAACAGGCTACTCCCCAAGGGGACGCGAAGCTTAGCACCGCATCCACAGCGCAGGGCGCCTGCGGCCGACTGCGCAGGTGAAGCTGGTTTTCATAGCTCAGGCTATACCGCCGCTGCGGCGGCACGGCCCGAGCGAGGGGGGCGAGGGGCGATGCCCTGCGAGTGCAGCGCCCGCTGCTCAGTCTTCTTCCGGCGGCAGCACGATCTGTTCGTCGTCGATGGCCAGCTTGCCGGCCATCAGCACCGCCTGGGTGCGGTTGGTCACGCCCAGCTTGCGCAGGATGGCGGTGACATGGGCCTTGATGGTCGCCTCTGACACCGTCAGGTCATAGGCGATCTGCTTGTTCAGACGGCCCGCGCCCAGCATCTGCAGCACGCGGAACTGCTGCGGCGTCAGCTCACGCAGGCGCTGCCCCACTTCGCGTTCTTCGCGCCCGGTGGGTGGTACGTTGTGCGCTTCCGGCGGTGCCCAGGTCTCGCCGTCGAGGATCATCCCCAGCGCGTGGCCGATGGTGTCCGAGTCCGCCGATTTCGGGATGAAGCCGAACGCCCCATGATCCAGCGCACGTCGCATGACCGTGGGTTCCTCGCGTGCGGACACGACCACGACCGGCAGGTGTGGATGCAGCGAGCGCATGTGCACCAGGGCGTTGAACCCCTGCGCACCGGGCATGTTGAGATCCATCAGGACCAGGTCGGCATCATTGTGCTGGTCGGCCAGCGCGTACAGCGCTTCCACGCTGTCGGCTTCAAACAGCTGCACACCGGGCATGACGCGCTGTACCGCGCCGCGTAGGGCTTCGCGGAACAACGGATGGTCGTCGGCAATCAGGAGGGTCGTCATGGGTCGGGGGGAACCGTGGGGGAAGCAGAGCAGGCCGGCGCGTGTTCCCGTCTGGGAAACGGCGCCGGCCCCGGGGCATGCATCAACGTACTTTGCGTTCGTCCACCAGCGAGGCGACGACGGAAGGATCGGCCAGCGTCGAGGTATCACCCAGCTGGTCGGGCGCATTCTCGGCGATCTTGCGCAGGATGCGGCGCATGATCTTGCCCGAGCGCGTCTTCGGCAGGCCGGGCGCCCACTGCAGATGGTCAGGCGTGGCGATCGGACCGATCTCCTTGCGGACCCACGCCACCAGTTCCTTGTGCAGCTCGTCGCTGGGTGCTTCATCGGCGATCAGGGTGACGTAGGCATAGATGCCCTGTCCCTTCACGTCGTGCGGGAAGCCGACCACTGCGGCTTCGGCCACCTTGGGGTGTGACACCAGCGCGCTTTCCACTTCGGCGGTGCCGATACGGTGGCCGGAGACATTGATCACATCGTCGACGCGGCCGGTGATCCAGTAGTAGCCATCTTCATCGCGACGACAGCCGTCGCCGGTGAAGTAGGCGCCCGGGTACGTCCTGAAGTAGGTGTCGATGAAGCGCTGGTCGTCGCCATAGACCGTGCGCATCTGGCCCGGCCAGGAATCGCGGATGATCAGGTTCCCTTCGGTGGCACCGTCCTTGATCTCACCGTCGGCATTGACCAGCGCCGGCTGCACGCCGAAGAAGGGCAGGGTGGCCGAACCCGGCTTGAGGTCCACGGCTCCAGGCAATGGCGAGATCAGGATGCCGCCGGTCTCGGTCTGCCACCAGGTATCGACGATCGGGCAGCGGCTGTCGCCGACCACTTCGTAGTACCAGCGCCAGGCCTCCGGGTTGATCGGTTCGCCGACGCTGCCAAGCAGGCGCAGCGAGGTCCGCGAGGTTCTCTTGACCGGCTCTTCGCCTTCGCGCATCAGTGCGCGGATGGCGGTGGGCGCGGTATAGAAAATGCTCACCTTGTGCTTGTCGATCACCTCCCAGAACCGCGAGGTGCTGGGGAAGTTCGGCACGCCTTCGAACATCAGCGAGGTCGCGCCATTGGCCAGCGGGCCGTACACGATATAGCTGTGGCCGGTGACCCAGCCGACGTCGGCGGTGCACCAGTAGATGTCGTCCTCGCGCAGGTCGAACACCGCTTCATGGGTGTAGGCCGCGTACAGCAGATAGCCGCCGGTGGTGTGCAGCACGCCTTTCGGCTTGCCGGTGGAGCCGGACGTATACAGGATGAACAGCGGATCCTCGGCGTTCATGCGCTCCGGTTCGCACTCGGTCGGCTGGCTGTCCACCACGTCGTGGAACCAGCGGTCGCGCGGGGCCTGCATGTCGACCGCGCCGCCGGTATGGCGCACCACCAGCACGGTTTCGACGGTGTTGGTGCCGGGCAGCTTCAGCGCCGCATCCACGTTGGCCTTCAATGGCACCTTCCTGCCGCCGCGCAGGCCCTCATCGGCGGTGATGATCAGCTTGCTGGCGCAGTCGGCCACACGGTCGGCGATGGAATTCGGCGCGAAACCGCCGAACACCACCGAGTGGATCGCACCGATACGCGCACAGGCCAGCATGGCAACGGCGGCATCGACGATCATCGGCAGGTAGATGGTGACCCGGTCGCCCTTGACCACACCGAGCTGGCGCAGCGCATTGGCAAGGCGGCAGGTGCGCTCGTACAGCTCGCGATAGCTCACGTGCTGGGCCTTCGCGTCCGGACTGTCCGGCTCGAACAGCAACGCCGTCTTGTCGCCACGGGTGTCCAGCTGGCGGTCCAGGCAGTTCACGCTGGCGTTGAGCTCGCCATCTTCGAACCACTTGATACGGAAGTCGGCCAGGTCGTAGCTGACATTGCGGATGATGCTGGGTTGCTTGAACCACTGCAGGCGCTGCGCGGCCTGGCCCCAGAACGCATCCGGGTCATCGATCGACGCCTGGTACTGCTGCTGGTACGCGGTTTTGTCGATGCGCGCGTCTTTGGCGAACTGCGGATCGACTGGATAGAGATCAGCCATGGCACCCTCACTTGCAAGTGGACGTTCATGTGCGGTCGCAACATCCGGCGCGACCGATGACCTCCAGTTTGCCCGATCCGTCCCCGCAGGCGACACAGCTGCGGTTAGACGATGGTCGCACGCACGATGGCGCCAAGGGGATGCACGGCGGGGGCGCGATGCCCGGTCGCGGCCCGGCTACGACTAATGGCCAATAGCCGCTGTGCGTCACCCGGTCGCACCCTCGGCTTCGACCGTGCCCCACGCGCGTCTTTCGATTTGCCACTTGGGAGAGAGGGCAACATGAATCACCGTACGATGAAGATGCTGCGCAGGCCGCTGGCGGCCTGCATGCTGGTCGCGCTTGCCGCACCCGGCGTGGCGCTGGCCGATACGGCCCGTGAAAAAGCGCTGGAAGCCCGCGTGGGAGAGCTGGAGCGGCAGGTGCAGCTGTTGCTGTCCGCGCAGCAACAGCAGCAGGGCCAGATCACCCAGACCCAGCAGGCGGTCACTGAAGTGAGGACCGTGCAGGCCGAACAGAAGCCGGCCGTGCCGGCAGGCAAGCAGCCGATCCAGGTCACCACGATCACTCCGGGCGCCGCACCGGGCACCACCGTCAAGATCGGCGGATTCATCAAGGCCGATTTCATGGCGACCCAGACCGGCGACGGCCAATTGGCCGATGACGCCACCGGCCGCGCCCTCTACCTGCCGGGCCAGACGCCGGTGGCCGGCGCCGGCGGCAGTGGCGAACGCTCGGACGTGGACTTCAACGCCCACGCCAAGTTCTCGCGCTTCAACCTGGGCATCGACAACGTCAGCGAGAACGGCAACAAGGCCGGCGCGTTCTTCGAGATGGATTTCTTCGGCAATTCGCTCGGCAACCAGACCGCCACCAATACCTACGGCGTGACCCTGCGGCATGCCTACATGTACTGGAACAAGTGGACCGCCGGCCAGACCTGGACCAACTTCATGGACGCCGCCTCGATTCCCGAGGCCGCCGACTTCGTTGGTCCGACCGATGGCGTGGTGTTCGTGCGCCAGGCGCAGATCCGCTACACCACCGGCGGCCTGAGCGTGGCGCTGGAAAATCCCGAGACCACGACGCTCACCGGCGTGCGCAATCCGGTCACCGGTGCCTGGACCAACGCCAGTGCCAACTCCGACCGCGGCAGCCTGCCCGACCTGACCGTGCGCTACGGCTGGAAGGGTGACTGGGGCACCTTCGGCGTCGCCGGCCTGGTGCGCCAGCTGAAGGTGGACAACCAGACCACCGGCGCGGACGCGGACAAGATCGCCGGTGGCCTGACCCTCGGCGGCAAGTGGGTCATGGCCGACACCGACACCCTGCATTACCAGCTCACCGGCGGCGAAGGCATTTCGCGTTACATCGGCCTCGGCGTCACCGCCGATACGGCCTACGACGTGGCGCGCGACGAGCTGGCGACCACCGGCGTGCTGGCAGGCTACGTCGGCTGGCGGCATGCCTTCACCCCGAAGCTGCGCACCAACCTGATCTACGCGCGCAGTGACTACGACAACGACGGCACGCTGGGCCCGCTGGTCACCAAGAGCGTGCAGAGCATCCGCGGCAACGTGTTCTACACCCCGATGCCGAAGGTCGATATCGGTGCGGAGTACATGTACGGCGTGCGTGAGATCGAGGACGGGCGCAAGGGCGACATCAACCGCGTGCAGTTCACGACCAAGTACAGCTTCTAACTGAGTGCCGGCCACCGGCCGGCACGTTTCAACCACGATGGCTTCGGAGGGGAAGCGTCCCATGTCAACACCAGCACCTGCACCTGTACAGCTCACCAAGGGGCACAAGAAGGTCATCTTCGCGTCCAGCCTTGGCACCGTCTTCGAGTGGTATGACTTCTTCCTGTATGGCTCCCTGGCAGCGATCATCGCCAAGCAGTTCTTCAGCGGCGTCAATGAAACCACGGGCATGATCTTCGCCCTGCTGGCCTTCGCGGCCGGCTTCTTCGTGCGTCCGTTCGGCGCAGCCTTCTTCGGCAGCCTGGGCGACCGCATCGGCCGCAAGTACACGTTCCTGGTCACGATCCTGATCATGGGCATCTCGACCTTCCTGGTCGGTGTGCTGCCCAACTACGCCTCGATCGGCGTCGCCGCACCGGTGATCCTGATCATCCTGCGCCTGGCCCAGGGCCTGGCCATGGGCGGCGAATACGGTGGCGCGGCCACCTATGTGGCCGAGCATGCCCCGGCCAACAAGCGGGGCCTGTACACCAGCTTCATCCAGTGCACGGCGACGCTGGGCCTGTTCATGTCGCTGCTGATCATCCTGGCCTGCCGCTACTTCCTGGGCAACGAAGAGTTCGAAGCCTGGGGTTGGCGCATTCCGTTCCTGGTGTCGATCGTGCTGCTGGGTATTTCGGTGTGGATCCGCCTGCAGCTGAGCGAGTCGCCGCTGTTCCAGCAGATGAAGGCCGAGGGCAAGGGGTCCAAGACGCCGTTCCGCGACAGCCTCAAGGGCGGCAACCTGAAGCTGATGCTGCTGGTGCTGCTGGGTGCAGCGGCCGGCCAGGCGGTGGTGTGGTACGGCGGCCAGTTCTACGCGCTGTTCTTCCTCGGCAGCATGCTGAAGGTCGATGCCACCACGTCCTACCTGCTGATCGCCGCCGCGCTGGCGCTGGGCGTGCCGTTCTTCATCTTCTTCGGCTGGCTGTCCGACCGCATCGGCCGCAAGTGGATCATCCTCGCCGGCTGCCTGCTGGCCGCCGTCACCTACATCCCGGTGTTCAAGGGCCTGACCCATTTCGCCAACCCGGCCATCGAAGAAGCCCGCAGCAATTCGCCGGCCCTGGTCATCGCCGATCCGAATACCTGCTCGTTCCAGTTCGATCCGGTGGGCCTGCGCAAGTTCACCAGCTCCTGCGACGTCGCTACTGCGGCGCTGACCAAGGCAGGCGTCCCGTATGACGTACAGCCCGCACCGGCCGGTTCGCTGGCCGAAGTGAGCGTCGGCAGCGAAAAGGTGACGTCCTACGAGGCCGCTGGCCTGACCAAGGAAGACGGCAAGGCCAAGGCGGACGCCTTCGGCACCGAGCTGAAGGCGGCGCTGGTCGATGCAGGCTACCCGGCCAAGGCGGACAACGCCCGCATCAACATCCCCGGCACGATCTTCATGCTGTGGATCCTGGTGCTGTACGTGACCATGGTCTACGGCCCGATCGCCGCTTACCTGGTCGAGCTGTTCCCGACCCGCATCCGCTACACGTCGATGTCGCTGCCCTACCACATCGGCAACGGCTGGTTCGGTGGCTTCCTGCCGGCGATCTCGTTCGCGCTGGTGGCAGGTACCGGCAACCTCTACTACGGCCTGTGGTACCCGATCGGCATTGCCTTGATGACCGTGGTGATCGGCGGCCTGTTCCTGCGTGACACCAAGAACGTGGACATCACCCAGTAAGGGCGATTCCGCGACGTCAAGCAGAGGGCCGCGGCGCAATCCGCGGCCCTTTTGCGTTCTGCGCCGCGGCATACAGGTCCTGGTCCCGACGGCGGCCGGCCGTCACGCCGTGCCCGCCGGCCATGGCCCCACGCGACCGTTCCGATCCCCGGCAGTGACGACCGCTGGCCGTCATGCCGTACCCGCCGGCCATGGCCTGGCGCTACCCCACGTTCAGGCGGTTCAGGCACAATCGGGGAAATCTTCTCCGGTACCTGCCATGCGCCTCCTGCTGATCACCGCCCTGCTGCTCGCCACCACCGCCTGCACCTGGGTGCCGATCGAGTCGTCCGGCAAGAGCGTGCGGGTGCTGGCTCCAGGTGCGGTGCCGGCGGGTTGCCAGACCAAGGGTGAAGTGGTGGTCACGGTCAAGAGCAAGGTCGGCTTCTACAACCGCAACCCCTTGCGCGTGCAGGAAGAGCTGGAGACCCTGGCCCGCAACGAGGCGCCCAGCGCCGGTGCCAACGCCGTGCAGGCGGCTGCCCCGCCCGCGGATGGCAGCCAGCGCTTCGCGGCGTTCCAGTGCCCGCCACGCTGACACGCTGCGGCGAGGCGCCTGAACGGGTAAAGGTGCTATCGGGGCGAAGGGGTTATAGAATGACGCCCCCTCATGCCTGAGCCTTGGCGCTAACTCGATGCTCTTCAAGAATGTCTCGATCGCCGGCC